>NZ_JQFA01000002.1:1600899-1921079 GCF_000763385.1 Leptolyngbya sp. KIOST-1 | reverse complement strand
AAGGGCATGGCAGAACCGAAGCACCTGGCAGAACTGGAAACCATTGAGCACCGCCTGCGCTACCTGGCCCCGGCGGACCTCTACGCCGCCCTCTGGGTTGATCCCTCGGCTCAGACCCTGGGCCAGGTGTTTGACCACCTGCGGACCCTGCAACACGTGCTGATTGACTACGTACCGCGAGATGTAGCCCAGCGGCCTCCCTGCGGTCCCCAAATCCGCCACCGCTGGCACCGGGGCAGTCTGCTCTTTACCGATCTGGCCGGGTTTACTCCCCTTTTTGCCGCCAATGCAGCGGCGGGCCAGGCTGGGGCCGAAGCTCTGCTCGTCATCCTCAACGACTACTTCGCCCAGATGGTGGACCTGGTCAGCAAGGCGGGCGGCAACCTCCTGGAGTTTACTGGTGATGCGATGCTGGTCCAGTTTCGCCACGAGGCTTACCAGTCCGAAGATGGTAGTGCGGAAATGATTCAGGCGGTCTGCGCGGGGCTGCGTATGCAGCGGGCCATGGCCCCCTTTGCTCAGCTGGAGACCGCCCAGGGGCCGCTATCGCTCCAGATGCGCCTGGGTATTCACCCAGGACCGTTTGTTGCCGCCGACATTGGCACCCCCCTGCGCCGGGCCCACGTGCTGCTGGGCCCAACGGTGCTGGCGGCCAAGCGTACCGAAGGGGCTGGCGCCGTGGGGCGGGTCTGCCTGAGCCAGACGGGCTGCGATCGCCTGACCCCGGCCAAGGCTCCCTTCCGCCTGGAAACCAACCCAGCCGGGGGCAGCCTGATCATCGACGACCTGAGCGCTGAAACCCTGGGGGAGTACGACCTCACCCTGAGCCGCCGCCGCCCGCCCAGCTCTGTGCTGTTGGACCGCAGCGTGCCGGGTCTATTGGGGGAAATTGAGTCCAGTCTGCAATCCCTGGAGCCCCTGGCCAGCTACCTGCCCCGCGCCGTTCTCCAGCTACTGGTCAATACCGCTGCGGCCCGCCGGATTCCGCCCGCCTTTCCCACCGCGGCGATCGCCTTTGTCAACCTGATCGGTTTGCCCGAGGCCGTGGATCCCAATCACCCCGAAGATACCGACGGCATTGTGAGCTGTTTTTCCACTGCCTTTGCCCTGATCAACGGCGCGGTGGAACGGCGGGGCGGCATTTTGCAGAAGGTGAGCTATCACTCCGCCGGTTCTGAGTTGCTGCTGCACTTTGGCGTGCTCAACGGCAACACTGACGCCCCCCAGCGGGCGGCCGAGACCCTGCTGGCCATTCGAGCGGTGGTCACTCGGCTGCGGCCTCCCCTGCGCAGGGGTGAGCCCCTGCCCGTGACCTGCCACATGGGGTTGACCTACGGTCAGGTCTTTGCCGCCGAAATTGGGGAACCCAGGGGACGGCGAGAATTTAATGTGCTGGGCGACCCGGTAAATACGGCCGCCCGCCTGATGGGGCAGGCCACCCCGAACCAGATTCTGCTGGATGCCGCCGCCTACCGGGCCCTGGCGCTCTACGACTACCCCTGCACGGCGCTGGGGATGCGATCGCTCAAGGGCAAGGCCCTCCCTCAGGCCGTCTACAGCCTGGCACCTGAGTGATTCTCCAGGAACATCGGCACTGGGGCCACAGACCCACCGGGGGAGTGGTGAGCTAGGCAGCGGCACACGCTACCATAGATA
This sequence comes from Leptolyngbya sp. KIOST-1, assembly GCF_000763385.1. Taxonomy (NCBI): domain Bacteria; kingdom Bacillati; phylum Cyanobacteriota; class Cyanophyceae; order Leptolyngbyales; family Leptolyngbyaceae; genus Leptolyngbya; species Leptolyngbya sp. KIOST-1. The sequence goes on along the minus strand of NZ_JQFA01000002.1, from coordinate 1,919,423 downwards.
GGCTTGACCCTGTACAGGCCGCGATCGCGGCGCGCCCCCTGCAATGACTCTGCCCTCCAGCGCCCAGCCCACTGGCACCCAACCGATTGATAAAGCCCAGCGCCAGGCCCTTGATGACCAGCTCTCCAAACGCTACATCGAGCTCGATCCCGGTGGCTATTTTTTAATCTATCTGGATGTTGAGCAGGGGCTGATTTGCGCTAAGCACTTTGCCAATATCATCAACGACAAAGGGTTGGCCTGCGACCCAGCCACCGGCAAGCCGTTGCCCGTTCGCGGTAAGGTAGAGCGCGTCCCCACCCACATCTACAGCGGTCGCACCGCCAAAGAACTCTGTATTGCAATTTTTGAAGATCCCGCCAACCCCTGCCCCATCACCTATCTAGACCATGCGGCCTACCTGGGGCGAGAGTTTATGCGCGCCGAAGCGGCCCTGTCAGCAGGCGCATCCTACGTTCAGGACTGAATTAAGCCCTCAATGCACCCGAGAGGCCAGAAGCTGTTCTTCGAGTGCCGCAATTCGGTTGTAGGCCGCCGTCAGCTGGGCGGTCAGCCGCTGAATTTGAACGTCTGGGGAGAAGGTGGTTTCGGTATTCTGGCGATCCAGATCCAAATAGCTGCTGTCCAGCAGAATGTCTTTGTGTTCACAAACGCTGTCGAGCAGGCCAAGGCTTTGTCGGGAAGCCTTGCCGTAGGCAAATTGACTGGCCCCGACATCTTCGGGTGTAATCCCACAGCTCTGGGTCGCAATTAGTGCAGACACCTGATCGTTGACCTGATCAATCATTTGATGCAGTGCGTCAATTTTATTCGTCAGAAGAACGACCTGAGTTTGGATAGAGTCCATGTGACGCCTGATTTTTTAAATGTCATCATCATCCTAGACTCCAGCCTATGAATCGATGCTGGTCTCCTGAATCATTTAACCTTTATTCGCAAGGCTCTGACTTAGCTGCTAAACGGCTGTAGAACGGCCTCACCACCGCAAACTGGCAAACAAAACTCAGCATTTGTAAACGTCTCGATCAGGCTAGTTACAAAACTACACAAGCAATTAATCGTGTTCAAATATTTGTTTTCTGGGGAAAAAATTGGGCCGCTAGGGCAAAATTTAGGAAGTTTGGCAGGTTTCTTTGACATCATGGTCTGGGCCTACGTTCATGGACCTGACCGAGCTTATACTCGCCCTCAGTCCCTGTAATGCCAATATTTACCCAGTCCATGCCGGGGTGGAAACTGATAGGCGCGATCCCTGGTATTGGCGGGCAGAAATACAACAACCCTTGCTGTTGGTGGTGGGTGCCGGGTGCCAGGAATGGTTGACCAACTTACGCCGCAGAGTACTAGGCGGCCTGCGGTGACGATCGCAGGTCAGGCCGCTTTAAACGCGGGGTGGATAGGGACTTGCTATGGAGCGATGGCTATGGCGCCGGGGCACCGGGGCCCGACCATAGACTTACTGAGGGGTGGCATCGAGGGATTGGCTGGTGCGCTCAACCCAGTCCTGGCCTACCCGAATGGTGATATCAGAAGCGAGGTCGCCGGTTGACTCTGACAGCGATCGCCCGGTACCCAGCAGCGATCGCACCACTCGGGCGCTATCGACATCGCCGCGCTGGGCCACCACTTCGGTGCGGGCTACGGTGCTGGGCCAGTCGTCAATCACGTAAACCTTGCTAAACCCGTTCTCGCGCAGGTAGCGCGCCATGGCGGCCGCCTGCTGGGGCTGGCCCGAGGCATTTTGAACTGCGATCGCCAGTTCGGCCACGTAGCGCCCCTGGGAGTGGTCAGCATAGGTTGCCACGTCGGTCGCGTTGAAGAAATTCTGCATCACCGTGGCCGATGCCTCCCAGTTGGGCAGCCAGTAGCTGGCGATAAATTCGGCCGGGGTGCTGAAGCGACCGGGCAGCATCACCATCTGGAGCTGTTCAGCCTCAATTTCGAGCCCAAAGTTGGCAATTGCCAGCATTTCTTCCAGGGTCAGGTTGGTGTCAACGTAGCGCTGTAGCACGCGAATGGCCTGGGGCAGTTTGGGAATCACGGTGGGGTTGGTCAACCGCTCGCGCAGCGCCCTGAGCAGCATTTGCTGACGCTGCACCCGGCCAATATCGCCGCTGTCCTGGCGGTAGCGGGCAAACTGCTCGGCCTGGTCGCCATTCAGCGTCTGCCAGCCGGGGTGAAGATCGATATAAAGGCCCTGGGTGCGATCGGTGTATTCCATGCGGCTGGGCACATTGATCTCGATTCCCCCAACCAGATCGACCATCTCCCGAAAGGCGGTGGTGTTGATGCGCACGTAGCGATCGACCTGAATGGCACCCAGATTATAGTTCAGGGTCTGGGCGACCAGTTCGGCCCCTCCCAGCACGTTGGCCTGGTTGATCTTATCCATGCCAAAGCCCGGTATCTCCACGCGGGTATCGCGGGGAATGGACATCACATTGAGGGTGCCGGCATCGGCATCGACCCGCACCAGCAGCAGCGTGTCGGTGCGGCCCGCAAACACCTCGTCGGTTGTAGGCTGGGCGTCCGGGACGTCATCGATGCCCATGACCAAAATATTGACCGGCCGCGTTACCTGGTAGCGAAAACCCGCCTGCCAGAGGTCGCCGAGGCTGGCGGCGCGGTTGGTTTCACCGCCCAAAAAACCGGGCAGGGGCACAGAGAGGGCGATCGCCGCTCCCACCACCGCCGAGACCGCCGCCGTACCGACAAACAGACCGCTCCACAGCAGCGAGTTGAGCAGACGCCGGGCCGCTTTGGGCTGAGGGGCAGAATCGGCCGCAGCGCCCTCCGAGGAAGTAGGAATATTCAGCTCATCGGCCTGTTCAAGGCTATCGGAGGGATCCGGAGGGGCGGAAGTATCTGGTTTAGACTCGACGTTCTGCAAAGGAGTTGTCATGGATACCTACTTAACCTGCTGCGACGCCCTACCACCATAGCCCCTGTTACGATGCGTCTCTGTAGCCTCAGCGCGGGTTTTAGGCTAACCAGGCGAATCAGGACCAGATTAACCCGTGCCATGGCAGCCCAGGTTCCAATCCTGAACCCGGGCTAAATCTTCGCAGCAGGTTGATGTGTTAATCAATATTAAGCGAATTTTGCCCTGAATTCTCCCCCTAGGGGATAGGATTGAGCCACTTATAAATGTGGCTATATAGATGACTAACCGGCATCCCGTAGCCCAGCTCGGAAATGGTGGCCCGGGCCCCTAAACCCAACTTGGGTAATCCCCGTTGGGCCGAAACCCACAGCACCGCTATAACGCTTTAGCTTGCGTCTAATACTAGAGACAGAACTACTATGGCTGCACTGATTCCGATTATTTTGGCGGGGGGCAAAGGCGAACGGTTTTGGCCGGTCAGCCGCCTGGCTCGGCCCAAGCAGTTTTTGTGCCTGGACGGCGGCGATCGCAGCCTGCTGCAGGCCACCGCCGACCGCCTGCTGCCCCTGGCCGAGGGCTGGGAAAATATGTGGGTAATTACCGCTGCTCACCTGGCCGACCGGGTGCGGGAGCAACTGCCCCAGCTACCCGAGGCCAACCTGCTGGTGGAGCCAGTGGGGCGCGATACCGCTCCAGCGGTGGCCTGGGGCACCCTGGAGGTGGCCCAGCGCTACGGCGACGACGCTCTGGTGGGGTTCTTCCCGGCGGACCACTGGATCGCCGATGAGGATGCTTTTTGCCAGACCCTACAGGCAGCGGCAGGGCTGGCTGGCACCGGGGCGATCGCCACCCTGGGCATTGCCCCCTCCTACCCGGCTACGGGCTACGGCTACATCGAGCAGGGACAGGCCACCGGCATCTACGGCTCCCTCAGCGCCTACACCGTCAGCCGCTTTACCGAAAAACCCGACGCCCCCACCGCCCAAACCTTCATTGACAGCGGCCGCTTCAGCTGGAACAGCGGCATGTTCATCTTCCCGGCTGGGGTCATGATCGACGAACTCAAAACCCACGCCCCCGACCTGATGCAGGCGCTGATCGCCAGAGGGGTAGAGGCCTACCCAGAGCTAGACAAGCTCAGCATTGACTACGCCGTCATGGAGCACACCGATCGCGCCCAGGTGATGCCCGTCACGTTTGGCTGGGATGATCTGGGCGACTGGAACGCCGTCGAGCGCCTGCTGAAGCAGCCCGGCGATCAAAACGTAGACCTGGCCACCCACGTGGCCCTCGACACCGCTGGCAGCATCGTTTACTCAGCCGATCCCGACGAAGTTGTGGTCACCATTGGCCTGGAGGACGTGGTGATTGTGCGCGACGGCAACGCCACTCTGATCGTACGCAAAGACCGCACCCAGGACATCAAAGCCGCCGTCAAGCAACTGGGCGCTGAAGACCGGTTTCAGCACTTGCTGTAGACCCACAGCAATTCGCGGGCACTGCTACACAGGTGAGTTGAGTAACCCTCAGTTTAAGGATCCTGGGCTGGGGCAGAACGTTCCAGGTAGGACAGTGGTTGATATAATTTCGGGATCAGCCGTTTATACCTGCGCTATGCTGCGGAACTCTGTGGCGTGCGGCAGCTTTGAGCCATGCATCCAACCATCGACGACATCGATTTCCAGGCCCGCCAGGGGAGTGTAGCCGCGATCATTCAAATTTTGAATGATCACTTTGCAGAAGAAGGCATTCGCACCCGCGCCATTCAGGACAGCGGCATCCTCCAGCTGCTGGTCGAAGCGCCTAACGCCGACGCCCTGCCCCGCGAGGCCGTGGTCGACCAGGTCCGCCAGGTCCTGGAGTCCATCAGCCCCAGGGGCATCAGCCGAGTCAATATCAACAGCCGCATTGTGCAGGAGCAGCAGCTGCTGTGGCTTGATGAAATCAAGCGCGACCCCGAGAACAGCTTGCTGTGGTCGGAGCCGATTGTGCTGAAACGCCCCAACCCGGCGGCTCGCCTGTGGCGCGACCTGCGGGCCCCGCGTCAGCGCAACCCATTTTTAGACGACGTCTACAAGAAGAAACCGACCACCAGCCGCAGCGCCTTTTGGCGCGGCATTATTGGCGGGGCCAGCCTGGCCCTGCTGCTGCTGCTGGTGGGGTGGGCCACCAAGGACTGGCTGGGGGTGAACCTGCGGCTGGGCGCCCAGGGTGAGACACCCAACGAAGTCGATCCAACCCCCGCCCCAGCGGCCCCCGCCGGACAGGATCCCTTCGTGCTGGCGGTGCGCATTGCCCAACAGGCGGTGGAAGACGGTAGAACCGCCTCGACCGCCGCTGAGTGGCTCGACCTGGCCGTGCGCTGGCAGCGGGCGGCGGACCTGATGGCCGAAGTGCCCCCCGAGGACGAACGCTACCCAATCGCCCAAGATCGGGTGCAGACCTACTCTGCCAACCGGGCCATGGCCCTGATGGAAGCCGAAAAGTTTTAGGGCTGAATGGGGGCACCGGGGCGATTCTTCAAAGGGACACTGCGCCAACGCCAGCCCCTATGCAAGGCTCAGCCAGATCGATGCGGGGGGCGCATACTGCCGTGGCTAGGCCCAGGCAGATTTGCTATATCAGAGCTATCGGAAGCTCTGTATGTTGTTATGTCTACCCTAAAATCTTCTCAGTCTGCCGCTACCCTGTCTGCCTCGGCCCGCAACGCCCTCGAAAACCGAGAGGAGTTTAGCCTTTGGGCTGAGGCGGTCAAGCAACAGATGCTGGAGGCCCTACAAAAGCGCCAGCGCAGCTAGAGCATCAGCACCCCAGGCTAACCCGGTTTCTGCGGCATTAATCTGCGGCATTAATCTGACGATGCAGCGTCAAAGCTAAAATTAGGGTGCCCGTAGGTTGGGTGAAGCAGAGCGAAACCCAACAACAGTCAGTTTTGTTGGGTTCTGCTGGCGCGTCACCCAACCTACAAATTTGGGATTGACAGACCACTAGCCCTCTGGACAAGCAACCGGGTTGGGCTGCTCGGGTCACTACCGATCAAATTCAACGGTTGAGCTTAGCTTTGGTTGCGGTGCTGGGGGTCAAGGAGAGCCCTGGAACAGGCCCGAGTTGAAGGGTTGCCAACCCCGGCCCCGGTAGCCGTAGGCCGCGATCGCCGGGTGAAAAATCTCCGCCAGCATCTCTAAGGAGTCAACCAGGCGAGGGCCAGGCCGGTTGAAGTACTGGTTGCCATCGCTCAGGAAAACGCGACCCGCCTGCACCGCTCGGAGCAATGGCCACTGCGGGTGAGCCGCCAGCACCGCACTCTCGCGCCGGGTGACGGTCAGGTCGTAGCCGCAGGGCATGATCACTATCACCTCCGGGTCGGCGGCTACCAGATCGTCCCAGGTTAACCAGGGGGAGTGTTGGCCGACCTGGCCGAACAGCGATGTGCCCCCGGCCAGGGCTACCAGTTCGGGCACCCAGTTGCCAGCGGCCATCAGAGGCTCGGTCCACTCAATGCAGGCAACGGTGGGGGAGGGGAGATGGGCGGTGCGATCGCGACAGACCTGCACCCGCTCCTTCAGCCCCGCTAAAACAGCCTCCGCCCGGACTTGCCCTGCCTCCCCCAGCAGCGCTACCCCCGTTTTATAGATGTCGTCCCATACGTCGGCCAGGCGGTTGGGAGACAGCGAAATGAGCTGGGGCTGGCTCGCGGTCAGTTCAGCTACAGCCGCTTCGACATCCCCCAGGCTGACGGCGCAGACTTCGCACTGGGCCTGGGTAATGATGTGGGTGGGCTGTAGTGCCTCTAGCTGGCCAACATCGACTCGGTAAACGCTGAGGGCGGAGGTGAGCAGATCGCTCACCCGCTGGTGAATTTCGCCGCTGGTGCCCTCGGGGTTAAACTTGGGCGCGGTGCAGACGGGTAAATCTTTGACGGCGAACGGAAAGTCGCACTCGTGGCTGCGGCCCACCAGGAAGTTCTCGAGGCCCAGGGCGCAGACAATCTCGGTGGCGCTGGGAATGAGGGAGATGATGCGGAGGTGCGGTTGGGTCATGGGAGATGCCAATTGGAGAGCTAAGTTGCGGGGCGCAATTGCACAACTAGGCGTTGCTGAATGCAGGTATGATATGCCCCCCCAGTCCCCCAATTCTGGGGCGAGTCGAACGCTCAAAGTCCCCCAGAATTGGGGGATTTAGGAGGCGATGAAAGGATGTCAAGTTTGCAAATTCATTACTCAATTCAGCAACGCCCAATTTTCCATTTGAGGTAGAGCATATTGTGTCTCTGTCTCGGCAAGGGTTCAAATGATGAAGCCAATTTAGCCCTTGCTTGTCGTTCCTGTAATCTGCGTAAGGGCAATCGTTTCAGGGGAGAATCTTCCCCATTGAGAAGCACTACACTATGTCGACAGTTTCCGTATAACTGCCCTTTCAGGGTGATTTATACGGATAGTGGCCTCACAACCCCCAACGGCCAACTTACTCATTGCTTTAGCCGTCGTTGGGGCTGAGCGTAGTGCTCCAGGGCCAGCAGTAGCCCGTTAATAGCCAGGGCCAGAACAGCGACTGCAATAGACCCGGCCACAATCTTGTCGTAGCGGTTGGTCTGGATGCCGTCGAACAGTAGCTTGCCCAGACCGCCCGCGTTGAACTTGGCGCCAATGGTGGCGATCGCAATGGCAACAATCGCCGCAATCCGCACCCCCGCCAAAAACACCGGCAGCACCAGGGGCACCTGCACCCGCCACCAGCGCTGGCTGACGCTCATGCCCATGCCCCGCGCCGCCTCCAGCACGGCGGGGTTAATGCCCGCCAGGCCCACTGTCAGGTTGCGGACCAAGATGACCTGGGTGTAGAGCACCATCGCCACAATCACCGAGGTGGCATTGAGGCCAAACATCGGCACCAAAAAAATAATCAGCGCCAGGCTGGGGATGGTGTAGAGCACCCCTAGACTGCCCAACACCGGCACCGAGAGCCAGCGCAGCCGTGTGACCAGCAGGGCCAGGGGAACGGCCAGGGCGATCGCAACCCCCAGGGCAATCCCCGTCATCCGCAGGTGTTGCAGCAGCAGGGTCAGCACCTCTCCGGGCTGGTTCAGCAGGTAGCTCATCGTCGGTTCTCCCCTGGTGCCGCTGCCGACTGTCGGATGTGGTCGAGGGTGAGCAGGCCCACCGGGTTGCCCTCCTGCAGCACGGTTAGGGCCGGAGCCCCGGTTTTGAGAATCAGCGACAGCGCGTCCCGCAGGCTGTCCAGGTGCGAAAGCGTGGGGTTGTGGCCGTTGCTGTAGTTGGGCGGCAGGGCCATCATTGCTGCGCCCACCCGCAGCAGCCCCAGCTGGCGCACCATATCGTCGGCCCCCAGCAGGGTGTAGACAAACTCGTCGGTGGGCTGGGTCAGCAGGTTGAAGGGGGTATCAAACTGCACCACTTCCCCCAGCCGCATGATCAAAATGCGATCGGCCAGGCGCAGCGCCTCTTCTACATCGTGGGAGACAAATAGAATGGTTTTTTTGAGCTGTCCTTGGAGGCGCAAGATCTCGTCCTGCAGAGCGGTGCGGGTAATCGCGTCGATCGCCCCAAACGGTTCATCCATCAGCATAATGCCGGGGTTGCCCGCCAGTGCCCGGGCAATGCCCACCCGCTGCTGCTGCCCACCGGAGAGCTGGGCGGGGTAGCGATCGCGAAATTCCCCCGGCGGCAGCTTTACCAGCTCCAGCAGCTCATCGATGCGGGCCTGAATCTGGGCTTTACCCCAGCCCAGCAGCCTGGGCACCACCGCCACATTGCCCGCCACCGTCATGTGGGGAAACAGCCCCGACTGCTGAATTACATAGCCAATCTGCTGCCTCAGCCTGGTGGCCTTGAGCTTGCGAATGTTGACGCCATCGAGAAAGATATTGCCCCCGGTCGGCTCGTAGAGGCGGTTGACCATCTTCAGCAGCGTGGTTTTGCCGCAGCCCGACGGCCCCAAAATCACCACGATTTCCCCGGCGTTGACCTGGCAGGTCACCCGATTGACCGCCGGGCGCACTCCCCCAGCAAACCGCAGCGAAACATCGTCAAACTGAATGGTGCTCATGGGGGGGCAAGTATCGAGGGTAAAGGGGCAAGGGCGAGGGGAAGGGGGCAGGTCCGCGGCAAAACCGTGAACCGTATACCTGGAACCGAAACCCAAAACCCCAGGCCATTATTCTGTAATCAGACCCGCATCAAGCAAAAACTCACGGGCGACATCCGCCGGTTCCCGCTGGTTCCCGCTCACCTCGTAGTTGAGCTGGCGCATCACCTCGTCGTTGAGCAGGGGCGACAGCTGGTTGAGGGCATCGGCAATGCCGGGGTTGGCCTCCAGCGCCGCCTGGCTCACAATCGGGGCCACCTGGTAGGGGGGAAACAGCCCCTGGTCGTCTTCGAGCACCACTAAGTTAAAGGCGTTAATTTCGCCATCGGTGCCAAAGGCCACCGCCACATCGGCCTGGCCGTCTACCAGTCCTCGGTACCGCAGGCCCGCATCCACCGCTCTATACTCGCCCAGGGAAAAGTTGCCGTAGGCGGCCTGTAGTCCCGGCAAGCCGTCTTCGCGCACCTCAAACTCGGGGGGACCAATTAACGTCAGGTTGCTGGCCTGGGCCGCAAAGTCAGAAATGGTGCGAATAGCGAGAGCGTCGGCCCGCTCCTCGGTCATTGCCAGGGCCTGGGTATTGTTCATCGGCGAGGGCTCGAGCCAGACCAGGTTGAATTGCTCCTCGTAGGCCTGCTTCACGGTGTCAAATACGGCCTGCTGGTCGCTGCTCACCGGCAGTTTGAGCACCGTCAGCAGGGCCGTGCCGGTGTATTCCGGGTAGAGGTCAATCTCGCCGCTTTCGATCGCTGCCTGAGCCACGGGCGTGCCGCCCAAATTTAGCTTGCGCTCCACGGTAAACCCGTTTTCTTCCAGCACCAGGGCGTACATTTCGCCGATGATCAACTGCTCGGTAAAGTCTTTAGATCCGACGCTGATCACATCGTCGCCGCCCCCGCCGCCACAGGCCGCTACTACCAGCGCCGCCGCTACCCCCAGGCACGCCTGACTAAACCACCGTCGAGATAACGCCATAGGACTAAGTGAAGACTGAAACCTAATAACCCGGCAGCCGTCGGGCTGCTTTCCCCTGAGAATATCACAGGATTTTTGGGCCTGGGTTTTCCTCCAGACAGGTTTTAGAGGCATCAGCGGGGTCTGGCTCGGGCTCCGGTTAGAACGCAGAGGTGTTAATCGTTCCTTGTCCATGGCGTCTAGGCCAGCCTGGCTGTGCCAGGGTGGCGGGGTGCTGCGGAAGCACGGGGCGGGAGGCGATCGCGGCGCTATGATTGAGCCAGCTCTGGTAAACCTCGATACAGTGGCACAGTGCTGATCGCCCCAGTTCCCTACTGGCAGGTGCTGCTGCTGAACCAGGTGGCTGCCTCCGCGTCAAGGACCTCCAGCTAAGAAGGACCTCCAGCTAAGACTGGTCCCAGGGCCGTCTTCGCCTGCGCCCAGTGTCATACTAGATAGGCAAAACCCCACCCGGCTGCAATGACTGATTTTCTCGCCCTCCTCAACCCCGCCCAACGTCAGGCCGTCGAGCACTACTGTGGCCCGCTGCTGGTGGTGGCGGGGGCCGGGTCGGGCAAAACCCGCGCCCTCACCTACCGCATTGCCAACCTGGTCCTCACCCACAAAACCGATCCTTACAACATTTTGGCGGTCACCTTCACCAACAAGGCCGCCAAGGAAATGAAAGAGCGGGTTGGGATACTGTTTGCTCAAGAGAGGGCCCAAGCCCACTATGGCAAATCCCTCTCTTCTCTGTCGGAATATGATCAGACTAAACTCAAATCTCAGGTATACAAAGATATTACCAAGGACCTATGGATTGGCACCTTTCACGCCCTATGCGCCCGTATTCTGCGGTTTGACATCGAGAAGTACCAGCACCCATCGGGCTATCGGTGGACGAAGGGCTTTTCGATTTTTGACGAGTCCGATGCCCAGGGGGTGGTCAAAACCATCGTCACCCAAACGTTGAATCTAGACGACAAAAGGTTCAACCCGCGATCGGTACGCTTTGCGATTAGCAACGCCAAAAACCAAAATCTCACCCCAGATGAACTGGAGCGAGAGCAGCCCGACCTCCGAGGCCGCACTATCGCCGACGTCTACCGCCATTATCAGAAGGCACTGGCTGAAAACAATGCCCTGGATTTTGACGATTTGATTTTGATGCCGGTGCACCTGTTTCAGCAGAATGAGCAGGTGCTAGCCTACTGGCACAAGCGCTTTCGCCACATTCTGGTGGACGAATACCAGGACACTAACCGCACTCAGTACGACCTAATTCGTTTGCTGGCCACCAATGGTGAAGCTATTGGCACCTACAAAGACTGGAATCACCGCTCTGTTTTTGTTGTCGGTGATGCAGATCAAAGCATATATTCCTTTCGTAGTGCGGATTTCACCATTCTGATGAACTTTCAGGATGACTTTGGCGATGGGTTACCCGACGATGACACCCGTACCATGGTTAAGCTGGAGGAGAACTATCGCTCGACTTCAAATGTTCTCGATGTTGCCAACCATCTGATCGAAAACAACACTGAGCGCATTGATAAGGTGCTGCGCGCCACCCGAGGCGAGGGTGAGAGCGTCTACGTCTACAGGGCTGATACTGAGAAAGCCGAGGCCGATTTTGTAATCAGCCAGATTCGCAACCTGGAAACCCAGCACCCGGAGCTAAACTGGGGCGACTTTGCAGTTCTATACCGAACCAACGTCCAGTCTCGACCGTTTGAAGAGGCGTTAACCCGCTATGGCATCCCCTACCAGGTAGTGGGGGGCCTCCGGTTCTATGATCGTCGAGAGATCAAAGACGTGTTGGCATACCTGCGGGCTATAGCCAATCCCTTCGATACTATAAGCCTCAAGCGGGTGATCAACGTGCCGAAGCGTGGCGTGGGCAAGGGCACCCTCGATAAGCTTGAGCAGGCTGCCCTTACCTTGGATATTCCCTTGTGGGAAATTCTCAGCGACGAGACCTCAGTAAAGACTCTTGCGGGGCGGTCTGCCAGGGGTGTTATGGAGTTTGCCAGCATTATCAAAAAATACCGCCAAGGCATCGACGAGCAGAAAGGGTCTGAAATTATTCAAGGAGTGATTGAAGACAGTGGCTACCTGGCTGCACTAAAAGCTGAAGGCACTGATGAGGCTGAGGAACGCTTTGTTAACGTGCAGGAGCTTTACAACGCCGTCCTCCAGTTTGAGGAGGAAAACGAAGATACTTCTTTGCTCGCCTTTATCGCTAACGCCTCTCTCGCCTCAGACCAAGACAATAAAGGCAAAAATGCCGTTTGGCTGATTACCCTACATGCTTCTAAGGGGCTAGAGTTCCCAGTAGTATTTCTCGTCGGTTTGGAGCAGGGTCTCTTCCCTAACCACCGATCGCTAGAAGACCCCGCCGCTATTGAAGAAGAGCGTCGCCTCTGCTACGTGGGTATCACCCGCGCTCAAGAGCGCCTGTTTATCTCCCACGCCCGCGAGCGCCGCCTCTATGGTAATGATCGCCAACCCGCCAGCCCCTCGCTGTTTTTGGCCGAGCTGCCCACCGATTTAATCAGCGGCAACAGCGCTCTGAGTTTGCCCCAAAAGTGGAGCACCCCCATTCGCGAGGCCCGCAAAAAGAGTGAGGCCGCCGCCCAACCCGGCAGCGGAGCCCACGAGGCAGACTGGACTGTGGGCGATGTGGTAGTGCATAAGGCCTACGGCGCTGGCGAAGTTACCCACATTTTCGGCGCGGGGAACAAAATCTGTCTGGCCATTCACTTTCAGGGCCAGGGGCGAAAAATTATCGATCCTAAAATAACGGCGCTGCAGCGGGCGGAATAGGCAACGGTAGGCCGCTTGCAGGTGTCAGTAGCCGAGTTCAATTAATTGGAATCAGGGCGTTTGGGAACTGGGACACGGTTAACGACTTGCGGTTCACAGTTTGTACCGACATTCCGCAGGTTGACAAAAAGAATATTTGGCGGGGCTGAGGTAAGCTCAGGGCAAGCCATGGGATCGCGTCTTGGAGATAGAGAATCTAGATCACTTCCGACATTCCGCAGGTTGACAAAAAGAATATTTGGCGGGGCTGAGGTAAGCTCAGGGCAAGCCATGGGATCGCGTCTTGGAGATAGAGAATCTAGATCACTTAGGATTAGTGGCCGCCTTAGTCGATGAGATCGGGCTGGTCGAGCTAACCGACGAGCTTCTACCGCCCCATCCGTTGAACCACATCAGCCCAGGGCAAGTGGTGAAAGCGATGATACTCAATGGATTGGGGTTTGTCAGCGCGCCGCTGTACCTGTTTAGCGAGTTTTTTGAGGGCAAACCGGTCGAGCACCTGCTGGGCGCCGGTATTACAGCAGCGCACCTGAACGATGACCGTCTGGGCCGCGTGCTAGATCAGCTGTTTGAGTACGGGACGACGCTATTTTTCCTCAACGTGGCGATGCAGGCGGCACGCCGCTTTGGGGTGAATGTCTCCCAGTGCCATCTAGACTCGACCTCCTTTGCTCTCGATGGGGAGTATCCCACCGTAGCTAGGGCTGAAGGCGCATCAGAGGCTGAAGCCCCTCAAGCGATTGAGATCTGTCGGGGCTATTCGCGAGACCACCGGCCCGAGTTGAAACAGTTTTTGGTCAACTTGATCTGTAGTGCCGACGGCGGTGTACCGGTGTGGTTCAAGGTCGGCAGTGGCAATGAGACCGATAGCCAAACCTTTGCAGGGCTGATGCGAGCCTTTGCCGAGCAGTGGCAGACGCCCGCTTTGATGGTGGCCGATGCGGCGTTCTACAGTGAACCCAACCTCCAGCAGGTGGGGAGTTTGCCCTGGTTGAGCCGAGTGCCACAAACCCTCAAAGCGGCTCAAACCCTGGTGGATAGCGCCCCCGATTCGCTGAGCGAGAGGCCCTGTGACCTCGACGGCTATCGGCTGTGGGAACAACGGCAGCGCTACGCTGGGGTGGAACAGCGCTGGATTCTGGTGGAAAGCCCGCACCGACGCGAGTCAGAGGATTGGCTCAAACCCCTCGAAAAGCAGGAAAAGGGGCTGCAACGGTCGTTGCGCCAACTCTGTAGCCAGGTGTTTGCCTGTAAGCCCGATGCCATGGATGCACTCCTGCGCTTTCAAGACTCCCTCACCGGCTACACCCTGACTCAGGTGGCGCTGGTCTCGGTCGCTGCTAAGCGTCCCCCCGGTCGGCCCAAGCGCTCTCAACCCTCAGACTCACCGACGTTAGGCTATCAATGGCAGGCGACCCTGGAACGCACCGCTGAGTATGAGGCCCAGTGCCAACAGCGCTATCGTCGCTTCATTCTGGCTACCAACGTCCTGGATGACGACACCTACCCGGCCCAGCGCCTGCTGCAAGAGTACAAAGCTCAGCAGCACGTTGAGCGCGGCTTTCGCTTTCTCAAAGACCCCCTCTTCTTCACCAGCAGTGTCTTTGTCAAAAAACCGCAGCGGGTTGAGGCCCTCGCCCTCGTCATGGCCTTGACGCTGCTGGTCTACAGTCTTGGCCAGCGCAAACTCAGAGCGCAGCTCGCCCAAGCCGATGACACGGTGCTCGACCAAAAGCAGCGCCCCACTCGCAATCCGACCTTTCGCTGGATTTTGCAGAAGTTTCAGGCCATTCACTTGGTCTCTATCGGCTCTTCTCAGCAGGTCAGCAACCTCTCAGAAGAACGCAACAAAATCGTTCGCCTTATGGGCTTCCCGGCCTGCCGGTACTATCTCCTAAATTAACTCCTGTCAACCTGCGGAATGTCGGACGGGTCGCCCGTCGGCTCTACCCCCACCTTTCTCAGCAGTTTTTCGCGGCCATAGTCCTCCAGGGCCATGCCGTAGACAAACACCTTAGAAATCGACTGGATGGTGAATTTTTGCGCCACATCGCCCACCTCAAAGCTGCGGCCATCGAGGGTAACGATACTAATCCCAAACCAGCCGGGATCTGCCCGCGCCAGTTCAGGGATGTAGGACGCTAGCTTACCGTCAGTGATTCCCTTGAACTCGTGGTAGAGCTGCTCTAAAAACGTTTGCACCTGGGCCATGGGGAAGAAGGGGGGCGTGAGTAGGTACCCCTCTGGAGCCATGCCAATGTCTGTGGAACCCCGATTTACTTCGACAGCATGTCCGCCGCTGAGCGAGAGGCGATGGACGACATTTTTCAGCAGACTAAGAATGCGGCCTACGAAATTATCCGCCGCAAAGGCTACACCAACTACGCTGTGGGCTTGGCGGTGACGCAAATTGTGCAGTCCATTGTTCGTGACCAGAACCGGGTGTTGACGGTGAGCTGTATGGCCGATGAGATCTTTGGCGTCAGCGATGTGTGCCTGAGTCTGCCCGCCGTAGTTGGACGGTTTGGGGTCACCCGTCGGCTTAACCTGGCGCTAAATCAGCGGGAGCAGGAGCTTTTGCAGCAGTCGGCCCAAACCCTGCGAGCCGTGATCGATCAGATTAAATTTTAGGGCTTTTGGGCGTGTCATCAATTTTGGCCAGCTGTAATCTCAGAAGAACGCAACAAAATCGTTCGCCTTATGGGCTTCCCGGCCTGCCGGTACTATCTCCTAAATTAACTCCTGTCAACCTGCGGAATGTCGGTTTGTACTGTTAACCCTGGCCCGTAGACTCCCCCCTAGCGATAGCTATTAATACTCAGGTGGTTAAGGAATCATCACTTAAGGACAAGAAAATACATGGACTGTTCCCGTGTATTCCCTTAGATTTGGGTTCCAAATTGGGATTACCCGATCAAAAGGCGGTTTAACCTCCGTCTTTTTTCGGTTTAGCCCACTGGAGGTAGGTGCGACCATAGCGACATCAGTCAGGGTTCTTATGGTTTGGCCTCCAAATACAGCCTTGAGGTAACTCTTCAGCCTGATTTTTGGATTGGCCAGCTCGATAACTGCCACAGGTGGGATGAGGTCATACCGGTCGAGATGGGACGCTATGGATTAGTTCCTGGAAGATGGTATGGCTCAAGGAGCGTTAGCTCCGCTGCCTTGCTGGATTAGTTTCACGGTTTATGAGCACACTACAGGACATCAACCATGCACATCTACCGAACACAGCAACCCCCGGTCTGTACCCTCCCATCCCGATCGCAGGGAGAGGCACAGTTGGCCCAGTCAGCGGTGCCATCCACCGCTGAACCGCTGCCCTTAGCCTGTACCACGGCTGACGAAACCCTCGGTCGCCTGGCGGCAGCGGCAGTGAAGCGACAGCAGTACCCCCAGGCGCTAAAGTTGCTCAACCAGCTAATCGATCGCCATCCCGATCGCGCTATGTACTACAGCAATCGTGGCCTGGTATACCTGTGGCTGGGCCAGCCCGAGCGAGCGCTCCTGGACTGCGATCGCGCCATTGACCTGGGCCCCGACCTGGATCAGGCCTACAACAACCGGGCCATGTGCCACGCCGCCCTGGGCGACCTGCCCGCCGCCCTCGACGACTACGAGCAGGCCGTCGATCTCAACCCCTTTAATAGCCGTGCCCGGATCAATCTGGGAGCAACCCTGCGGCAGATCGGCGCGTTTGACCTGGCCCTCGACTGCTTTGATGAAGCGCTGATGTTCCACCAGTTGCCCGAGTTCATCTACGCTGAGCGGGGCCGCACCTACCATCTGCGCGGTGACTGGAACTGCGCGATCGCCGACTATCGCCGGGCGCTGGCCGCCGCCCAGGACTCCGGCAACTACCCCCAGCCGCTGGTCGCCCGGGTAAACCGCTGGATGGCAGAACTACTGCCCCAGCCCAGCCTGGCCTAGGGCGTGTCATCAATTGTGGTCAAAAGCTCGGTATATCAAGCTTTGCCACGCCCGACCCATCAGACAGGCTAGGGGCTGCAACCCTTGATTTTGGGGCGTTTGGCAGCTAATTGATCACAGCCCCTAGTGATGCTGGCAGAAGCGGGAGGACAAAACCCGGCCTGTCGCCCCGGTGCAGCCGCTGATCTCAGTCAATAGAAATGCTCTGGGGGCCACCGTTGCGGGAACTGGCGCGATCGGCGGCGCTGCTAGCGGGGGCAACACCCTGGTTCTGGAGCCAGCTTTTGACGGGGTCATCGGACAAATTGAGCCGCAGCAACCCTGAGGTCAGCCCGCCTAAAAATGCCACCGGGTGAGCGGTTAGCTCTTGTACAAAAGGGGTCAGCTCATCTAGAAACATAGGGTTCAGGAGGGGTAGCAACGGCTTGATCCTAGCGTGAAAGCGCTGTGAAGAGGTATCTCCTGTAGCCTCCGCCGCCAAATCTGTTTCTATAAGCAACTGGGTGATCCGGCTGTCAGATTGCATCCGAACCGCCTTGGCCAACCCCGGTGCAGCTGGGATAACACCGTTCGGCCCTACGCAAGCCCCCTACTTATAAATTGGGCAAATCGGGGCTATGTGATTCGGATGTGCTTGGAAAATAGCCCAGGACTCAGGGTCCGCGCTGACCCTATCGCCCAATCGCCTTGACCAGACCAATGCCGCCAAAGTAGAGAAACAACACCGCCCCCGCCAGCAGACTCTGGGTGACCGGGTCCGTCGAGGGGGTCAGCACCGCCCCCAGCACCGCCGCCCCCAGCAGTACGTAGCGCCAGCCCTTCAGCATCTGGTCGGAGTTGACAATGCCCAACAGCCCCAGCAGCATCTGCAAAATTGGAATCTGAAAGGCCAACCCGGTACTGAACAGCAGCAGCAGCACAAATTCAAAGTAGCGATCGATCGACCACAGCTGCTCGACCACATCGGCCCCGTAGCTGATGAAGAAGTTGAGCGCCGCCGGGATCAAGGCGACGTAGGCAAACATGAGCCCGGCAAAAAACAAGACGCTCGACCCCAGCACCAGAGGCCCAATCAGCCGTCGCTCACGCCGGGTTAGCCCCGGCAGTACAAACATGACCACCTGGTAGAGAATAAAGGGACTGGCGGCGACCAGGCCGCTATAGCCTGCCACCTTGAAGGAGACAAAGAAATACTCCCCCGGCGATAGCTGTAAAAACTTGACCCCCTGGGCTGGCACCTCCAGCAGGGCCACAATCGGCTTCACCTGCCAGAAGCAAGCCACAATGGCCAGCACCACCGCAATCAGGCTGTAAAAAATACGCTGTCTCAGCTCTTCCAGGTGGTCGAACAGCGACATCTCGACATCGTAGGGTACCTCGTCGAGGTCAACCGCCGGGTTTCCAGCGGCACCGGAAGCCGTCTGGGGAGCGGCGGTGTCAAGCTCGGTGGGCGGTGTCATAGGTTGGGCGGATGAACAGTAGGAGGATCGCTTCTATTGTAGGCCCATAACTCAAGGGGATCGGGTCAGGGCCAGATCCGATGGAGATTGTACGACCGGCACAGGATCCAACCTGGTTTTTGGGGCCGGGCGTGGCCATGGGAATGGTGGGTGGTTTGGGCGAGAGTTCATGCGCCCTTAGGGTGTCTGGAGCGTCTCTGCCCCAGAGTTGGGGGTGATGGTCAGGGTTCTAACCACCCCGGAGTTGCCCAAGACCACCGCCCGATCGCCATTGACCGACAGCTCTACCCCGCCTGCGTTGCCGGTTCTAAACACCAGACTGGCTTGGGCCGTCCAGGTTTCCTCAAAGCCGCTCTCGGCAATGCCCTCGTAGACGTTTTGGCCATCGGCAACAACGCTCAGCCAGGCGCGATCGCTCAGGTTAGCGCTAACGACCACCGGAGCCTCCAGGGGCACGCTGGGACTGTTGTCTGATGCCTCCGGAGAATCAGCGCCAGCCTCGGCATCCCCGTCGGGTGCATCAGCGTCAGTAGTCGGGGCCTCGGTTGGTGCGCTGGTGCCCGGGCTGTTGGCCTGGGGGGTCACGCTACTGCGACCCAAGAGCGCCCACAGCCCCAACCCCAGCACCAGCGCCAGGGCCCCCAGACCCAGCAGCAGCGGCAGCGGCGATCGCGGTGCAGACCGTTTTTCAACGACCCGAGGCCGACTCTCCATCGCTGGGGGGCTGGAGTAAACCTCGGGCTGTTCGACGAAGCCATTGCTGGCAACCGGTTCAAGGGGTGCTGGGATGGGCAGCACATCGACAGGCGTGACCCGAAATTCCTTAGCGATGCTCTGGCCGTCCAGGCCGAGGGCTTCGGCGTAACGCCGAATAAACCCCTGGATGAAGACTGGTTCGGGGAGCGCGGCCTCTTGCCCCGTCTCCAGCGCCTGTAGCAGGGCCGGACGGATAAAAATTTGGTTGGCCAGCATGTCAATGGACAACCCCTGCTCTTGCCGCACCTGGCGCAGATACGCCCCGATACTTTGGAGCTGCTCGATTTGGGTAGGAGCTAACTTAGCCACGGCACCTCATTGAACAACGCTATGGAAATTTCACCGCGGGCAACCATGCCCCAGGCGATGACGCGATCGAAGCTATTTTAATGGGAAATGGTCGCCAGCGTAGTTCGGCCGCGCGAAACCCTTGCGCCCTCAGGACGGGTCATCAATTGTGGCCAAAACCCCTGTGTACCAGGCTTTGCCACGCCCGACCCCAAAAACGGGCTAGGGGCTGTAACCCTTGGTTTATAGGCATTCGGCAGTGAATTGATGACAGCCCCTAGAACACCTGATTCCAGGCATGAACCTCGTAGCCGGTCCAGATGCCGTGCTGCCAGTAGGGATCGCCTTCCACCAATTGGCGCACCGTCGCTTCGTCCTCGGCTTCGTAAATACCAAAGACTTTTGTGTTGTCCATGGTGGGGCCAAGGGCGATGAGCGTCCCGCTGTCTTTCTGCTGCTGCAACCCCTGCAGGTGCTCTGCCCGGAATGGAGCACGCTTTTCGAGCACATTTTCGCAGTAAGTGCCCCACATGACGTACTTTGCCATCGTTAATCCCATCAACTTGATCATCGCTGATGGTATCAGACGGAGTCCCGTTCTCTACAAAGTAATAATCTATACAAAAGGAGTTGGTTTTGGCGAGATAGGCTGATAGCCGCTGCCCGGTTGGAAAAGTGTCATGGTTTTCACGCAAAAAGCGGTGCTAATCCGTCATGATCAACTACAGATAAGCTTCAGTGAAACTACTTGAAAATTGCCCCTGTATAGGGGAGTTAAGAGAGCGATCGCAGGCCTGGGAGCTATATTCCTCGGACCTTTCCGGAATGTGAACTCAGCCCGCTGAAGGTTTTCTTTATCGGAGCTTTAGTCGAAAACAAGGCAGCTTCGCTGATGCTTTACCCGATGTTTGAGGGAATTCTTTAGCTTGAACAAAAGGCTCCCCCAAGCTCTGTTATCTCTATCCTCCTCTGGCCAAGTATTGAGTTTTTATATCAAGTCCAGCTCAATGCTCGGTGGTTTCTCAGACGGTCTCAACTATTTGGACTTGCGAGAGGTTTAACCATGAAACGTTTTCTGTCTACCCTGAGCCACGGTTTTCGCGCTACAGGCCAAACGCTCAACCTAGACCTGTTCCGCCCGCTGCGCCAGTGGGTCAGTCACCTTCGGGTGGAGACACCCCGTCGAGCCCGCAAGGTAGCCGAACTCATCCCGGCCCAGTGCCCCTTTGAGCGCGACATAGTGCTGTGCGGGCGCTCCGTTGCCCACATTCCGCCCCTGTGCAAGCTCAACCCCCTCTACGACGAGTTGGTCGAACTGCGGTTTCGGGCCCTGTGCTACCTGGCCGACGAGTGCGGCGAAGACATTTCGGCCTATATCTAGTCAGAACGGTTGGCAGATTGCTGCTAGCACAGCCTGGCCGCCAGAATCCCAGTTTCTCGACCTGACGAGGGCCCTGGTCAGCTGCCTATATGGCGGGTGCTGAGCAGAATCTTTGCAGAATTTTGAGCAGCGGATCGGCCACAATCTCTGTAGGCTTTGTGGGATAGGCATCCTGCCTGGCTTGACTGGACAGCCGGGAGGGCTACCCCACTCAACCACGATCCCGCCATGCCCGACGACATTCCGCCCATTGACCAGGAGGACGCACCCGACCTGCGCCATCGCCGTTGGATGCGGCGGGCGATCGAGCTGGCTGAAATGGCCGGGAACGCAGGCGATGTGCCCGTGGGTGCCGTGGTGGTAGGCCCCGGCGACGTGGTGCTGGCCGAAGCGGGCAATCGTCGCGAGCAGGACCAGGACCCCACCGCCCATGCCGAAGTGCTGGCCCTGCGCGAGGCGGCCCGCCAGTTGGGTAACTGGCATCTCAACGACTGTACGCTCTACGTCACCCTAGAGCCCTGCCCCATGTGCGCCGGAGCAATTATTCTGAGCCGCCTGGGGCTGCTGGTGTACGGCACTCCCGACCCCAAAACCGGAGCGGTGCGATCGGTGCTCAACCTGCCGGATGCCCCCACCTCCAACCATCGGTTGGCGGTGGTGACCGGCATTCTGGCCGACCCCTGCCGCGAGCAGCTACAGCGGTGGTTTCAGCAGCGTCGTCAGGCCCACCGCCGCAAAACGGCCTCCCATGACGCCATGACACCGGGTGAACTGTCCTGAGCAGGCTTGCGCCTGGTCACAGAGACTATAGGGTGGTGATATAGACCAAGGCCAGTCCCCTTTTGTTTCCGGCTGAGGCTGTTAAGCCATCAGGACGGGCATACTGGGAAGGCCTGGTATCGGCACTATAGGGTTTAGCTGACCATGGCTCCTGTAATCCACCTTCCTATGAAATCGTCTGAGTTCTCTGAATCGTCTGCCGCCGAGTCGAATAGTAGTGGGATCGCGCCGGACGGCCGATCGTTAACCTCGCACTGTTCTCCAATGCTGACGCCGTTGGCCTATTTGCTGGGGCAGCGGCTGGTCGTGCCATCGTACTTTGGGGCGATCACAATTACCGGCCAGGAGCGGGTACCCACCGCTGGGCCTGTGATCTTAGCGCCCACCCATCGAGCCCGCTGGGACTCCATCCTGCTGCCCTTTGCCACCGGGCGACCCGTCACCGGGCGAGACCTGCGCTTCATGGTCACTGCCGACGAGGTCAAGGGTGTACAGGGCTGGTTTATTCGTCGGTTGGGCGGGTTTGCCGTCAACGTGCGGCGGCCTACGGTGGCCAGCCTGCGCTACGGCATTGACCTGCTGCTAGCGGGGGAAATGCTGGTGATCTACCCGGAGGGAGGAATTCGCCGCGAAGACCGGATTCACGGGTTGAAGCCCGGCCTAGCCCGTCTGGCCGTTCAGGCTGAGGCCGCCAAATCTGACCTGGGGCTGCAGGTGCTGCCTGTCGATATTTTCTACGGTGAGACCTATCCAGGCTGGCGCTGCCCAGCACAAATACACATTGGCGAACCCCTGCGAGTCCAGGGGTATCTCAATGGGCAAGATGCCCCCGAGGCGCTCAAGTCCGGGGCGCAGCAGCTGACCCAAGATCTCCAGGCTCAGCTAGAGGCCATGGTGGCTCACCGCCAAGGAATGACCTCCGCCAATTCGCCCAGGTAGGACAATCTGCAATTGCCGTGGTTTATTAAAGGCATTGGCCCTTTAAACCAGGATTTCCTATGTTTGATAGCCTTTTTACTACCAATCCGCTGCCCAACCTCCACATTGACCCACTGCGGCCTTTGAAGGGAGTGATTGTGGGGGCAGGGCAGGTAGGCCTGGCCTGTGCCTACGCCCTGATGATCCAGAATGTGTTGGATGAGCTGGTGCTGGTCGACATCAACCAGGAAAAGCTGATCGGCGAGGTGATGGATCTTGAGCAGGGCATGTCGTTTGTGGAGCCGACGCTGATCACAGCGGGTACGATGGCCGATGGCGCCGGAGCCGATGTGGTAATCATCACCGCCGGAGCAGCCCAAAAGGAAGGAGAAACTCGGCTGGATCTGGTGCAGAAGAACGTCGAGATTCTCAAAAAGCTGATCCCCGATATTGTGACCCATTGCCCGGACGCCATCCTGCTGCTGGTGTCTAATCCCGTGGACGTGCTCACCTACGCCGCCTGGAAGCTATCGGGGCTGTCTCAGGCGCGGGTGTTCGGCTCAGGTACGGTGCTGGATACGGGGCGGTTTCGGTACCTGCTCTCCCGTCGGTTGGGCATCGATTCGCGCAGCCTGCACGCCTACATCGTTGGTGAACATGGCGACAGCGAAGTACCCCTCTGGAGCCATGCCAATGTCTGTGGAACCCCGATTTACTTCGACAGCATGTCCGCCGCTGAGCGAGAGGCGATGGACGACATTTTTCAGCAGACTAAGAATGCGGCCTACGAAATTATCCGCCGCAAAGGCTACACCAACTACGCTGTGGGCTTGGCGGTGACGCAAATTGTGCAGTCCATTGTTCGTGACCAGAACCGGGTGTTGACGGTGAGCTGTATGGCCGATGAGATCTTTGGCGTCAGCGATGTGTGCCTGAGTCTGCCCGCCGTAGTTGGACGGTTTGGGGTCACCCGTCGGCTTAACCTGGCGCTAAATCAGCGGGAGCAGGAGCTTTTGCAGCAGTCGGCCCAAACCCTGCGAGCCGTGATCGATCAGATTAAATTTTAGGGCTTTTGGGCGTGTCATCAATTTTGGCCAGCTGTAACCCATGATTTTTGAGCGGTTAGCAGCTGATTGATGACGGGAGCATGTCAGGTTTGCAAGGTCGGCTGAAACAGGTGAGGATGCAAGTGTTGACCTAAAGGCCTAACTGATGACCCCTGAGAAAGCCACCCAACTCAAAACTCATCTCGCAGCAATCGCTCAATTGCTCTACGAGGAGAGCGATCCGGCTGACATGCAGACTCTAGAAATCACCACGGTGAACAGCATCACCCGCGTATCAAAGCGCTGAAAGCCGTAGCGAATGGCCAGATCGCCCAGCCCGCCGCCGCCGACTACCCCCGCCATGGCTGAGTTGCCAATCAGGCTGATCACCATCAGGGTGAGGCCCAGCACCAGGGCGGGCAGCGACTCTGGAATCAGCACATTGCGGACGACTGGCAGTGGGTAGTTGACCACCGTACACGCCAAATCGAGCCTGAGGTGGCGGCAGAGGAGGGCCTGGGTGGCGCGCACGCCCCGCTGGGTCAGCACCCGCCAGCCCGCCTCGGTGTAGACCTGAAACTCCAGACTGGTGCCCTGGCTGCGGTGGCGACTGCGAATCACCCGGTAGGTGTGATCGCCCTGCTGAAACTGAAAACTGACGCTGGCCTCCAGCGCGCCCTGGTGAATGATGTCGTCATCGGCTGCGGCCCGGCTCTGGCCCCACAGCGCCCAGGCGATCGCCTCTAGCAGCGACGACTTGCCCGCACCGTTTGGCCCCGCCACGCAGACCACGTGCAGGCCGCTAAAGTCGAGACTGGCCTCGCGGTAGCTGAGAAAGTTTTTGAGGGAAATGTGCTTGGGAATCATGGGTACATCAGCACCACTCCCCTAAGCCTACAGTACAAGAGAATCTCAAGTACACCTGTATCTTAAAGGCGGACTCCCATAAACGCAAAAATCGCTGCAGATGACGGCGCATCCCAGCGATTTTTGTCGGTTCGGGTATGTCAAATACGGAAGCGGTGGGATTTGAACCCACGAGGGAAGGTTTACTCCCCTACCTCCTTAGCAGGGAGGCGCTTTCGACCACTCAGCCACGCTTCCAAGAACAAGAAGTTCTTTGTTAGTTTAGCAGACTTTACTGGCCTGAGGCACCTTCCGGCCCTCTGGCCTAACGCTTACGGGGTCAACCGTAGAAAAGACGCTGCTTAGAGATACTTTTCGAGGGTATTGGCCAGGGTTGTTTTGGGTACCGCACCCACAACCATGTCAACTCGCTGACCTTCCTTGAAAATCATCAGGGTAGGAATGCTGCGAATACCGTACTGGCTAGCCACGCTGGGATTTTCGTCGGTATTTACTTTGACCACCTTAATCTGGCCATCTCTCAGGGGCCCAGTGGAATGAGGACAATGTTCCCCAGGTGCTGGCCCATCGTTGTGCTTATCTCAATGGAGCCATTGGGTTACAAAGGTGACATGCTCCCATTGATGACAGCCCCAAGCTCGGCAAGCTCACTCGGCCTTTTCCCCTGGCCACAGTAGCCGGACGGCCAGCAGCGCAAACCCAACCGCCGCTACGGCTTTGATCAGGCGCTCGGGCAGAATTTGGGCGGTGCCTTCCCCAACGATGACCCCCAGCAGGCTGGCCAACAGGAGGGCGGCGGCGGTGCCCAGGAATACGGCGCGGGGAGAACTGGAGCTACCCCCCAGGGCGATCGCGGCCAGCTGACTTTTATCCCCCAGTTCGGAGATGAACACGGCGGTAAAGCTGAGGGCGAGGAGGTTCCAGTCCATAGAGAAAAGGCGGGTGGGTAAGGGAGCTAGAGGTGGGCGACATCCCAGAGCAGCCAGACGGAGATGCCCAGCAGCATGGCGCCGGCGGCGGTGTCCAGGGTGGCGGGGGACACGCGGCGGGCCAACCACTGACCCAGCAGCACGCCAATCAAACTGGTGGTGACCAGGGCTGTGCCAGCCCCAATAAAGACCACCAGCGGGGCCTGGGACTGGGCACTCATCAGCAGGGTGGTGACCTGGGTTTTGTCGCCCAACTCAGCCAGAAAAATGGTGATAAACGTAGAGCTAAAAATACGCCAGAAGGTCGCTCGACTGATGGTTTCAGCGGGCTTGGTGGCGGTGGGCTGGGGAGCAGGGCTGGAAATAGACACAGCAAAAATAGCGGCAGGTCAGTAGGTCAGTTTAGACAGTCAATAGAGCCGGGTCTGCCTCAGCCAGGTAAACCCAGGGCAACCCCCACTGAATACCCCCTGAACACCACCGGATATTTCATAATGCTTTCATTATCTGCAAGCGATCGCAAAATCGCAACCCACCCATCTACTCACCTACTCATCCACCCACCCACTCTCCTACTCATCCACCCCCACCGCCCGGTTAAACCGCTCCATCTCCGGGCTTTCGTCGCCATAGATATCGGCAATGTGCTCCTGACAGCAGTCGATGGCAAAGTCGTCTAGCTGATCGGCGGTAACGCCAAACATGGTCTCGAAGGTACTAAAGGTGACTCGGCAAAAGGTGGGTCGCTCTGGGTAGATGGCGCAGAGGCGATCGCCCTTGTTGTAGTGGATGCACCAGCCGTCTTCGCCCACCATGCTGAGGTAGAGGGCCAGCTGGTCGGGATCGAGGTACGACTCCAGGTCAGGGCGCTCGTCGGGGGCCAGAAAGCAGCAAGCGCCGCAGGTTTTCACACATTGCCAGGTGGCCATTCGTTCTCCTCTGGCCGTCGCTGGCCCAGGTTGTCCAGGTCAGCCAGCGCTGCCTTAGAATTTTGTTAAGTTATCTAAAACGGAGGCCGCGTTAGCGGGTAAAATAGGCTCCGAAAGCAAGCTTCATTCTAGTCCAGTCGCCTTGTGTTGGGAGGTTTCATGAGCTTTGTAAGTGGTTTTTTGAACAGTATTAACTTTGAGCTGATTGCCCAGTTGACCATGCTCGGCATGATTGTCATCGCCGGCCCGGCGATTGTGTTTCTGCTGTTTCTGCGCGGCGGTGACCTCTAAGGCCTTTGGGGCTTAGGCCCCAGCCATGACATCAGCAGCGCCTGGGTTAGCTCAGGCGCTGTTTTAGTATAAATTCTGCGATCGCCAGGTCCACGGGCGTGGTCACCTTCAGGTTGGTTTCCTCCCCCAGCACCACCTGCACCGGTAGGCCGCTCTTTTCGAACAGGGCCGCATCGTCGGTGACGTTCCAGCCCTGCTCCAGGCCCTGGCGGTGGCACCGCTTGAGCAGGGCCACATCAAACCCCTGGGGGGTTTGGGCGGCCCACAGGCGCTGGCGATCGGGGGTGGCCTCGATCCGCTGGTCGGCATCGACCACTTTGATCGTATCTTTGACGGGCACCGCTACCACCAGCCCCGGACAGGTGCCCAGGGCGGCCGCGCAACGGTTGAACAGGTCTGGGGTGGCCAGGCAGCGGGCCCCATCGTGGATCAGCACCCGAGTCGCCTCCGGGGGCAGGCTTTGCAGGCCGTTGTAGACCGACTGCTGCCGAGTGTCGCCGCCCGTCACCAGGTGGATGGGCTTACTCAGTTGCAGTGCCTCAGCCACGGTGGCCAGGTGGGGGCGATCGCCCGGCTGGCCGATCAGCCCGATCCAAACCACAGCCTTGGCCTGGTCGGCGGCCTGGAGGGTCCAGGCGATAATCGGTTGTCCCAGCAGATCGAGCAGGACCTTGTTGCGATCGGCCCCCATACGGCGACCGCTGCCAGCGGCGGGGATGAGCAGGTGGACAGGGGTCATAGCAATATGGCGTAGGGGAAAAACGGAGATAAATTATCCCCTTTGGTGAAATTTAATGCATTTTGTCGGCCAGATATCCCTTAAACCTTGACCAGGTTCCACTACAATAGCTTGCGAACAGGCATGGGCGTAATATATGCGGGTACTGGCTCTTGTTCCAGGGGAAATGGAGACTCAGCTGAGCTTCTTTCCGGTAATCAATCAGATTCAAAATAGCTTTGAAAACGCCGAGGTTTCTGTGGTAGCGGCCCCCAGCGCCACGGCGATTTATCAGCTTTCTAAGGGAGTGGCCGAGGTGGTGCCCTACAACTTTGCGGCCCCCAACAGCCCGGCCGACTGGGCCAACCTGCTCGGCATTGTGCGCGATCGCGAGTTTGATGTGGCCATCACCCTGACCGACTCCTGGTCGATTGCCCTGCTGCTGTGGCTCAGCGGTGTCCCCACCCGGCTGGGTTACGGGAGTGCCGCCAACAACCTGCTGCTGACGGCAACGGTGCCGCCTTCTGCTGCCGCACCTTCCTACAGCGACCTCCTGGCTCCAATTCAGATCACGAGCGCCCCCCCTGCCCTCTCGGTCAATGTCCCCCGCAGCGACCTGACCGCCGCCGAGTCCCTGCGGCAGGGTTTGGGCCTGGAGAATGGCTACGTCCTGCTGTATCCCGGCCCGACCGCCAGCGGCACCACCTACCCCACCGAGAGTTGGGTCGCAATTCTCAAAGACTTTCAGCAGCGCCAGCCCGGTCTGCCCCTGGCGCTTTTGCAGCTTGACGGTGGGGTGGCCCAGGCAGCCGAACTGGCTGCTGCGGTGCCCGACCTCAAGGTGCTGCGGCCCGAGACCCCTGGTCAAACGGCGGCGATGATAGCGGCGGCCAACCTGTTGGTCGCGGTAGAGGGCTACCCGCTGGGGCTCGCGATCGCCCTGGAGGTCTACACCGTGGGGCTGCTTACCAGCCGCGAGGGCACGCTGCCCAAGAGTCCAGAGGGCGATCGCCTGGTCACCCTGGCTTCTGCTACCGGCACCCTGGCCGACATTGCCCCCGACCAGGTACTCAAAAAAATCTGGAGTGAAGATGCCTAGCTCCCCATTGTCCTACCTTTAGCCCCATGCCCCTCCGTAGAGCCTTAGCTACTATCTAAGTGCAAGGCCGTCATCCCTGCCCAGCCCTTGGAGAACTGACACCTATGGACAAGATTAAAGAACAGGCCAATGTCGTCACCCAGCTGCTGTTTGCAGCTGATACTGGCGACCTGTACAAGAAAACCCTCGCTCGCACCTGGGATATTCTGCGCGAAATTGGCATCCTGCTGTGGCTGGTCATCTGCCTCACCTTTGTGGGTGGCGAGTGGTTCTACCGCACCGCCGTGGGCCTGGGCCGCAGTACCCGGGCCTGGTATACCCACCTGAGCGAAAAAGACCCCGCCGCCGAGTCCCAACCCATTACCTCCACCGGGCAGGCTCTGCTGGACACAGTTAAGTCAGGCACATCCTATCTGCTGGCCCAGGCCCGACAGCAGTTGGGCATCCCAGCCCCAGAGCCCCTGGTGCCCGCTGCCCCCCCGGCCCCGACCACCTCGGTAGCACCTCCCGCCCCTGCGGAACCTGCTACCCCCAGTGGCCCCCCCGCCCCGGTGGAGCCCGCCCCGCCGACCGAACCCCCAGCTTCCCCGATCGCAACCATCAGTGCTGACGTGGAAGCCGAGGAGGATGTCGATCTGGCCTAGGGGTTGTAACCCTTGATTTCTGAAATGGCTAGCAGGATCCATACCCCTATCTATCGGTAGCCATGCTTCAGCACCTTCTGTTTATTGGCTTTAGCGCTATCTACTACAGCCAGAGTGCCGCCAGTTCCCAGCGGCGGCCCCACCTGTTTGCCTCGCTGGCACTGCAAGAGGCAGAGGGCAGCCGCACCGTTGCTCACATCCGCACCGCCAAATCGACCGATATTCCGGGCTGGCTGGACGAGCAAATGCAGCGCCACGTCAGCGATGAGGTGCGCCACGCTCAGATTTTTACCAAAGCCGTCGAGCGCGAGGGCTACTTTATTGATCTGGAGAGCGAAGCGGCGCAGCAATCCCTCTCCAGCGTGGGGGAGGCTGCCATGCGGCGCTACCACCAGGTGGAGGATCTAGCGGCTGCCCCGCTGCCCCATCTGCTGGCCAGTGTGCTGCTGGCGGAGGAGTTGGGGGTGCGGGGGTTTCGCTGTATTCTCAAGGCGCTGCCAGAGCACCTGGGCGCAACTCGGGCGGCGATCGCATCGGTTTTGCAGGACGAAGAACGCCACGTGCAATATCTCAGCGATGCCCTGCGCTACTTCCGCGCCACTGCCGTCGTCGATGCCTACCGCCGCGATGTTGAGTCGAAAATGTTTAGCGATCTGGGCAAGGTGGTGGAGTTTTTGACCAGACCCGCCGCCGAGCGCCCCAGCCTGGTGCAGCCCGGCCACAAACCGGAACTCTCCCTGCTGTAGGGTGGCCCAGGTCGGCCAGGCTTAGGCTATGACCCTAACCCAGCCTGGCGTTATCGTCAGCCTTCGGCGGCGGCAAAGTTGCAGCGGCCCAGGGACAGGTCAAACAGGTGAAACCCGTACTGTCGGGAAAGCGCCTCAAACACCTTAAGCCCCCGGACACTGTTGCCGTGGCCATCTAGCAGAGGCGAAAATACCGCGATTCCAGCCTGGTTGGGCACCACCGCCATAATGCCCCCTGACACGCCGCTCTTGGCCGGAATCCCCACCCGAAAGGCCCACTCCCCGGCGAAATTGTACATGCCGCAGGTATACATCACGCTGAGAATGTCGCGCACGTGCTCGGACCCGACCGCCCGCTGACCAGTGATGGGGTTGACCCCCTGGTTAGCCAGCGTCGCCGCCATCACGGCCAGGTCGTGGGTGGTGACCAGCACAGCGCACTGCTGAAAGTACAGGTCGAGGGCTTCCTCAATGGGCTGCTCGATCATGCCAAAGTTGAGCATCAGGTGGGCCATGGCCCGGTTGCGGTGGCCTGTAGTTTTCTCCGACATAAAGGTGGACACGTCCACAAAGACCTCATTGCCCACGTAGCGCTCAAACATCGACAGCATTCGGTTCAGGCGCTCGGCGGGGTCACTGCCGGTGATCAGGCCGGTAGTGGCGATCGCTCCTGCATTTACCATCGGGTTGTCGGGGCGCTTAGAGTCCTCATCCAGGCGAATCAGCGAATTAAACGGGTCGCCCGTCGGCTCTACCCCCACCTTTCTCAGCAGTTTTTCGCGGCCATAGTCCTCCAGGGCCATGCCGTAGACAAACACCTTAGAAATCGACTGGATGGTGAATTTTTGCGCCACATCGCCCACCTCAAAGCTGCGGCCATCGAGGGTAACGATACTAATCCCAAACCAGCCGGGATCTGCCCGCGCCAGTTCAGGGATGTAGGACGCTAGCTTACCGTCAGTGATTCCCTTGAACTCGTGGTAGAGCTGCTCTAAAAACGTTTGCACCTGGGCCATGGGGAAGAAGGGGGGCGTGAGTAGGTGAGTATGCGGGTAGTGGGAGAACGGTCCAACTTAGGGCAATGGGGCACTTAAGGCTCGGCCATCAGGGCACTGGAGCCTGCTGTCTTTTGAGTAGTTTTGAGTAGGACTATCCAACCCGGCGACCCACAGACCCGCTGACTCCTCCACCCGTCCACCCATCCACACACCTACTTCTGCTCAGGGTGTTGGGCTTCGGGGCGGTGGTCGCCCAGATCGTTGAGCCGCCAGATCAGCTGGTGCAGTTTGCCAAAGTCGCGATGGTTGAAGTGCATCACCAGCCGAGGTAGCTTGGCGGTTTCATCGC
Source organism: Leptolyngbya sp. KIOST-1 (assembly GCF_000763385.1). Lineage (NCBI taxonomy): Bacteria > Bacillati > Cyanobacteriota > Cyanophyceae > Leptolyngbyales > Leptolyngbyaceae > Leptolyngbya > Leptolyngbya sp. KIOST-1. Next base: position 1,888,525 of record NZ_JQFA01000002.1, on the reverse strand, counting down.
TGTGTTCTTCGGGGAGCGCCGCAGATTTTTCGATTGTACCCTTGGCCAAAATATCGCCGAACTCATCGTTGAGCAGCGCCACCGCGCCATCGCTCAGGTCGCACTTTAGCCGCATAATCAGGCGATCGCCTGCGTAACGGCAGGAGTGGTACACCCGGTAAAAGCTGCTGATGGCGTGGCAGGCGTCGTCTACGTTGTCGGTCATGGTGTAGAGGCTGGGGTCGTCCGGGCTGATCAACCCTCTGTTGAGCAGGTGGGTGCGAATGTAGCTGTCCCACCCCTGCCAGTAGTCGCCGCCGGGGTGGTCCACCAGCACGATGGGCATGGGGTCAGCCTTGCCGGTTTGAATCAGCGTCAGCGACTCAAAGGCCTCATCCTGGGTGCCAAAGCCGCCGGGAAACAGCACCAGCGCATCACTTTCGCGCAGAAAAAACAGCTTGCGGGTAAAGAAATACTTGAAGTTGATCAGCTTGGGGTCGCCCTCCATAACCGGGTTGGCCCCCTGCTCAAAGGGGAGCTGAATGTTGAGCCCAAAGGAATGCTCAGCCCCCGCCCCGGCGTTGCCCGCCTCCATAATGCCGCCTCCGGCTCCGGTCATTACCATAAAGCCCAGCTCGGTAACCTGCTTAGCAAATTGTTCGGCCAGCTTGTAGTCGGGGCTGATGGCGCCGGTGCGAGCCGAGCCAAAAATGGTAATTTTGCGGGTGTGGCGGTAGGGGTAAAAGGCTTGAAACCCCTGCTCCATATCGAGCAGAGCATAATTTAAAATTTTCCAGTCCAGGCGGTCTGCCTCTCGCCCCATCATCCGCAGAATGGTCTCTAGGACTTGGCGAATTAGTCTGCCGTGTTCCAGGTGAGGCAGTTGCTCCAGCACAGTGGCCAAGTCAGCCTGAACACTAGAGGGCAAATCTGAGGGGAGCGCAACCATACGCTGTTGTTTCCTTAGAGGCAGCACTCTATTTTAGCGACAAATTTGCCCCTTGCCGTGCAAAAACTCTCCAGAGAGAAACTATGCTTCCCCAGAGAGTTTTGCTGAATATGCTGGATGAGTTTACTGGCCTGAGGCACCTTCCGGCCCTCTGGCCTAACGCTTACGGGGTCAACCGTAGAAAAGACGCTGCTTAGAGATACTTTTCGAGGGTATTGGCCAGGGTTGTTTTGGGTACCGCACCCACAACCATGTCAACTCGCTGACCTTCCTTGAAAATCATCAGGGTAGGAATGCTGCGAATACCGTACTGGCTAGCCACGCTGGGATTTTCGTCGGTATTTACTTTGACCACCTTAATCTGGCCATCGTATTGCTCAGCAATTTCTTCTACCACCGGGGCTACCATCCGGCAGGGGCCACACCAGGGGGCCCAAAAGTCTACCAGTACGGGAACGGTGCTTTCTAGAACTTCTTGCTTAAATGTAGAGTCTGTTACCTGGGCGGCTGCCATGCCTCGTGTTCCTTGCCGTTGTTAACCACACGCAATCTTACCATAGCCAACCCCGCCAAACCTCAGTCCTTGGGCAACATCTGGTTTGCAAAACTACACTGAAAGTCCGCAGCAGAATTGCGGTGGCGCTTGCAGCCGGGGTAAGCCCCGGATAAGAAACCGCCCAGACCTAGGGCCTGGGCGGGGTGTGGTGTGAGGAGTGAACGGAAACTTACGTCTCCGCTTTACTCTATTCTACTGTGGACAATTGAAAATCTGCCACTGCTCGATGACATTCGCAACAAATTTATGGTAGTCAAAAATTAATGTTGGCTTCGGGAACCAAAGCCATTTTCCAACATTGTAAATTTGACGTTCGCCCAGCTGCTACCAAACCCATTGACAGCAGAAGGCGCTGAGCGGTGGCTGGATTTTGAGCCGAATTGCTCTAACCATATTCTTAAGGCCTCAGTCGGCTCTAGCTAGCTCCCCTAACCTGCCCCGGTGGGCCAGCCCCTACTCCGAGAGGTGCTTGAGGACACGCTTGTCGGTCTCAGAAAGGGAGGTATTCGGTGAGTTCTCAGCCTGTTCAGCTCGTTCGGCCAGTTTCCGCAAATTGTTGCTGGCTGTCGCTCGCCCCGCTTCAATCGCTTCGTTTCGACCTTCAGTTTTGCCGATAACCTGCTTTGTGGTGTCCAATCCATTGTAGACATCTTCGGTCAGATTTTCGGCTTGCTGACTGGCTTTTTCTAAATCTAGAGGTTGCCCTTGCTTAGGATCGACGCTCTCTTGACCCGTCGTAAAAGGCGTTTCCCCTCGACCGGCATAGGTTAGAACTGTGCCCCAAAGGATTAGCCCCAGGGCAATGGCAAGGATAACGGCTACCAGAGCCACTATGCGGTTACGAACACCCATACTGCTTCCCATACAATGCCTCTAGGCTAAGCAAAAATTGCTGGGACGCCATCCTTCAAGAGAAGGACAGGGCTGGGGCAGAAGCGGGTCGGCGAGGCCATCGCTTGGGGCTGTGGTGACTTGCTGTTAGGCCGTACCAGGTTAATGTCAGCGCCTAAAACAAAAAGTATCGTTGGGCCATGGGCAAAAGGTCCGCTGGCTCGCAGGTGAGAAGTTCCCCATCGGCCCGCACCTCGTAGGTTTCGACGTTGACCTCCATGTGGGGCTGGTAGGTGTTGAGCTTCATGTCGGCCTTGGTGAGAGTGCGGCAGCGGGCCACCGCCGGGGTCGAGCTTTGCAGGCCGAACTGCGCGGGAATGTCCATTTCCAGGGCAGCCTGGGAGACAAAGGTGAGGCGAGTGGGGGCCATGGCTCCGCCAAAGCTGCCGAACATAGGCCGCATGTGGACCGGCTGGGGAGTGGGAATGCTGGCGTTGGGGTCGCCCATCTGCGCCCAGGCGATCGCGCCCCCCTTAATCACCAGCTCCGGCTTCACCCCAAAGAAGGCAGGTCGCCACAGGCAGATATCTGCCAGCTTGCCCTCCTCAATGGAGCCCACGTGGTCGGCGATGCCGTGGGTGATGGCGGGGTTGATGGTGTACTTGGCTACGTAGCGCTTGGCTCGGTAGTTGTCGTTGCGGTCAGAATCTTCGCTGAGCGCCCCCCGCTGTACCTTCATTTTGTGGGCGGTCTGCCAGGTGCGGATGATGACCTCCCCCACCCGGCCCATGGCCTGGGAGTCGGAGGCGATCATGCTGAAGGCTCCCAGGTCGTGGAGAATGTCCTCGGCGGCGATAGTCTCGCGGCGAATGCGGGACTCGGCAAAGGAAATGTCTTCAGGAATGCTGGGGCTGAGGTGGTGGCACACCATCAGCATGTCCAGGTGTTCGTCTAGGGTGTTGCGGGTGTAGGGGCGGGTGGGGTTGGTCGAAGAGGGCAACACGTTGGCCTCGCCGCAGACCTTGATGATGTCGGGCGCATGGCCGCCCCCGGCCCCCTCGGTGTGGTAGGTGTGAATCACCCGGTTTTTGAAGGCGGCGATGGTGTCCTCCACAAAGCCTGCCTCATTCAGGGTGTCGGTGTGGATGGCCACCTGCACGTCGTACTCGTCGGCGACGGCCAGGCAGGTGTCGATGGTGGCGGGGGTGGTGCCCCAGTCTTCGTGGAGCTTGAGGCCGATCGCTCCCGCCCTAAGTTGCTCCACCAGGGCCTGGGGCTGGGCGCTGTTGCCCTTGCCCAAAAAGCCCAGGTTCATGGGGAAGGCTTCCGCCGATTGCAGCATGCGGGCCAGGTGCCAGGCTCCGGGGGTGCAGGTGGTAGCGTTGGTGCCGGTGGCGGGGCCGGTGCCGCCGCCAATCATGGTGGTGATGCCGGAGGCGATCGCGGTCTCGATCTGCTGGGGGCAAATGAAGTGGATGTGGGTGTCGATGCCCCCGGCGGTGGCGATCATGCCCTCCCCGGCCACCACCTCGGTGCCGGGGCCAATAATAATGTCGATGTTGTCCTGGATGTAGGGGTTGCCCGCCTTGCCGATTTTGAAGATCTTGCCGTCCTTAAGGCCGATGTCGGCCTTGACGATGCCCCACCAGTCCAGGATCAAGGCATTGGTGATTACCGTGTCCACCGCCCCGGCGTCGCGCCCGATGGGCGACTGACCCATGCCGTCGCGGATCACCTTGCCACCGCCAAATTTCACCTCGTCCCCGTAGGTGGTGAAGTCCTGTTCCACTTCGATAATCAGCTCAGTGTCCGCCAGGCGGAGGCGATCGCCCACCGTGGGGCCAAAGGTTTCGGCATAGGCACGGCGGTCCATGCGATAGCTCATAGGGACTCCTGGGGAAATGGGGAAAATTTAGCCAGAACCACTCTAGAATGCGGGATTCCCCCCATTTGGTCAATCAGATTACGGTTGTGAAATATCGTTCTGGGCAATTCCATCTCACCCTTACCGCTCGGGGTCCTGGTCAGTAAGACATGAGATTTAAACCAAACAGCCCGAAGGATCAATCCCTCGGGCTGGGCCGCTAAGCTCTTAACGCCGACCTTAGGGCGTGTCGTCAATTGTGGTCAAAAGCCCGGTATAACAAGCTTTGCCACGCCCGACCCAAACGACAGGCTAGGGGCTGTAACGCTTAATTTTTGGGCGTCTAGCAGCTAATTGATAACAGCCCCTAGCTGGCAAGGTATTCGCGGATGTCGGACTGACGCTTGCGGAGCTTGGTCAGGGCCTCGCGCTCGATCTGGCGGACGCGCTCGCGGCTGATCGAGAGCAGATCACCAATTTTGGCCAGGGTCATCGTTTTGCCGTCGGCTAGGCCAAAGCGCAGGGAGAGCACCTCCCGCTGCTGGGGGGTCAGGTCGCCCATCAGACGCTCCAGATCCTGGCGTAGGGAGACCTGGGTGGCAAAGTCCTCGGGGGAGGGACCGTCGTCTTCGAGCAGTTCGCCCAGCTCAGTGTCCTGGTTGTCGCCCACCTTCAGGTCAAGGGAGAGGGGTTGACGGGACTTTTCCAGGTAGTCGCGCACCTGCTTGGTGGTCAGGTCGCACTCAATGGCCAGTTCTGCCACCGTAGCCGCTCGCCCATGCCGCTGCGAAAGCGTGCGCTGAGCTTTTTTGAGCTTGTTCAGCTTTTCAGTGATATGGATGGGCAGCCGAATGGTGCGGCTTTTTTCGGCGATGGCGCGGGTAATGGCCTGACGAATCCACCAGTAGGCGTAGGTGGAGAACCGGTAGCCCTTAGTGGGGTCGAACTTTTCGACGCCCCGCTGCATGCCAATGGTGCCCTCCTGGATCAGGTCAAGCAGATCGACGTTGCGCTTGATGTACTTTTTGGCCACAGAGACCACCAGGCGCAGGTTAGCTTCTACCATTTTGCGCTTGGCCAGGTTGCCCTGACGCACGATGACAGATAGCTCAGCCGCAGGTAGCTCAACCGCTTCGGCCCACTGTTCCAGCGTGAGGCCGTGACCAACCGTCTCTTCGACCGCTACCCGCTTGGCTTCTAGCGCCGTCAGCTTCTGCACCTGCTTACCCAACACGATCTCTTCCTCGTGGGTCAGCAGCGGCACCTTGCCAATCTCCTTCAGGTAGGTGCGCACCAAATCCGTGGAGTTTTGCACAGTTCTCATATAACTCGGCAATCTAAGGAACAGCGTCGAAGGAACAGGGAAGAAAACGGCTAATCAGCCGCCAACCGAACAATTGCCGCAGCAGACTGGGGCGAGCGGCAGAAAACCGGGGGTTAGGTGGAACTGACGGCCTAGGGGCGAGAGCGAACTGGAACTGGAATAGGTTCGGCTTCCAGGGCGGCTTCCTCGGCACGACGCTGGAGGAGTGCGCCAGCGATCGCCAGGGCGGCCGCAACTTCTAAAGCAATATCCACAGCGTTAGCGGGTAGGTTCATTGGTAAATAGTTGTTAATCATTTATGTAAACAACTGTAACATTTATTAAAGAGACCGTGAATGGCTATTAATACCTAGGGCGATCCCCGTCGCAAAGGCTGTATTCCCCAGATTAAAGGTCTTTCAATGGGTGTATTGCATTCCAGAAGACATATTTTTAGAATTGCAGTGAAAGAGATTCTCAGAATCTAAAAAAATATTAATAAAAACTTGAGTGAGCACTCCTTGCTTTCTGTAGGGTCACGCTCTATAAAGTCATGCTCTAGGCAGAGAGGGTCAGCTGAGAGCCGTCGGTCGTTTTGACCACGTCAATTCGAGTCTGGAAGGCGGCGCGGAAGTGGGGAATGTGGGTAACGGTGAGAATGCAGGCAAAGTCTGGGGCGATCGCGTTGATGGCGGCAATCAAGCGATCGCATCCCTGCTGATCCTGGCTGCCAAAGCCCTCGTCGATGATCAGTAGCTGCAGGGCCAGGCCCGATCGCTGGGCCAGCAGCCTGGCCAGGGCCAGCCGCAGGGCAAAATTCACCCGAAACGCCTCACCGCCCGAGTAGGTTTCGTAGGGCCGCGTTCCGTGGGCGTCGGCGATCAAAATATCCAGGGTGTCGATCACCCCCTGGCCGCGTTTGGTGGCCCGCTGGGTGACAAACCGCACGTGGAGCTGGTGGGCGCTGAGGCGGCCCAGCAGGTGGTTGGTTTCGGCCTCCAGGTGGGGCAGCAGATTTTCTATCATCAACGCCTGAATGCCGTTGCGGCCAAAGGCCTGGGCCAGCTCCTGGTAGACCCGCTGCCGCTGGCGCACGGCGGCCAGTTCCTGCTGTTTTTGGGCCAGCCCCTGCTGGAGCGCCTCCAGATGTTGCCGGGCCTGGTCGAGGGCGCCCAGCTGGGCCAGCATCGCATCGCGGCGCTGCTGACGGGCGGCGATCGCGCCCTCCAGTTCGGCCAGCTCGGCCGGACGGTAGGCCAGGGCCTGACGCTCCGTCTCCAGGGCCAGAATGGCCTCATCTAGCTGGGCCAGTTCCTGCCGCTGCTGCTGCTGCTGAGCCTGGAGCAGCGCGAGCTGGGCCTTGCGATCGGCCTGGTGCTGGTGGGCCTGGTTCAGGTCGTGGTGGCGCTGTCGCCAGATCTGGGCCGCCTGCAGGGCCTGGCGCACCTGCTGGTGGTCTTCGATAGAGTAGTCAAGTGCATCAATGGCGGTTTGGACCGCGGCCAGCGCCTGACCGGGTTCACTCTGGCGGAGCTGGGCCAGCTCCGCCTCCAGCCGGGTCAGCTCCGCCTCCAGCCGCTGTTGCCGCTGGGTGAGCTGCTGCTGCCGCCGCTGCCCCTGGACCAGCTCGCGGTGTTTGATCTCGGCCCAGCGCAGGCGATCGACCTGCCCCCGCACCAGGGCGTGGTCGCGATCGTCGTAGGCCAGCTGGGCCAGGGTTTCGTCGAGGTGGCGCAGCTCGGTGCGCAGATCGAGGGCGTACTGGTTGTCGGCCAGCCGCTGCCCCAGCCGCTGCTGCTCCGTTGCCAGGGCCTGGAGCTGCTCCTGCACCGTCGCCTGGGAGGCCATCTGGGCGGTCAGCTGTCCCTGCTTTTGCAGCGCTGGCACGTAGGCTTCCAGCTCCGCCTCTACGGCGCGATACTCCTGCCGCAGCACCTGAATTTCTCGCTCGGAGGCCGACAGCTGCTCTCGAATCACCCAAATTTCTTCCTGGAGTTCTTGCTGCTGCTGGCGATGGCGCTGCTCAACGACGGTGCGGTGGTGGGCAGTGAGGGGGCGATCGCAGAGGGGACAGGTGGCCTCAGGCTGGATCAGCAGCCCCAACTTGTGGCCAATCTGAGCGATCTGGGTTTCGCAGCGGCGCTGGTTGGCCTGCAGGACTTCCATAAAGCTGCGGCGCTCCAGACCCTTTTCTCGCACCTGCTCCTGGTAGGCCCGGCGCTGCTCCAGGTAGCTGAGGGTGTTGGACACTGCCTGGGCCGTGGCGACCAGCTCCGAGCGATCGCCCTGGTGCTGCTGTAGCTGCTGGGCGCTGGCGGTGAGTTCTTCGAGGCGGGTTTGCAGGTGGGTCTGGGCCTGCCGCAGCTCGCCCTCCAGCTGCCGGCGGCGCTGCTGCAGCGGTTCCGCCTGCAGTTGCAGGGCGTCGAGGTGTTGCAGACGCGCCCTGGCCACCAAAAACTGCTCACGGCTGGCGGCGATCGCCTCCGCCTGGGCCAGCAGCTCGGCGCGATCGGCCAGCTGGGCCTCCACGGCGGCCAGCTGCACCTGGGCCTGGTTGAGGCGGTTGCGGGTGTGCTGGGAATGGGCCTGCCAGGTTGCCTCCAGAGTCTGGCGCTGGGCCTGCAGGGTTTGGTATTGAACAAACTGCTGGTTGAGCTGGGTGTCCTGGGCCTCCAGGGCCAGCAGCTCGGCCAGGCCGGCTTCGATGGCGGTTGCTTGGGCCAGCAGGTGTTCTCGCTGGCGCTGCTCGGCGGACAGCGCAGCCAGGTTGGTGTCGGTTTGCTGAAGCAGGGCGACCAGGTGGCCCTGCTGCTGGCGCTGCATCTGGAGCTGCTGCTCGTAGTCGCGGTGGCGCTGCTCCAGCGATCGCAGCTGCAGCAGGCGATCGCGATCGCCCCCCTGCTGCTGGTCCAGCTCGTGGAGGGCCTGCTGCAGCTCGGCCTGGCGCTGCAGGGTGGGCTCGTAGTCGGCCAGGGTGGCCACCAGCTCGTCCAGTTGGGTCTGGCGCAGGGAGGCTTCCACCTTGGCCTGCCGGGCCTGGTCTCTAGCCCGCTCGGCCAGCTGGTCGTAGTGGTTGAGCTTGAGCAGGTCGGCCAAAATTTGCTTGCGATCGCCGGGCCGCTTCAGCATAAAGTCGTCGGCCCTGCCCTGGCGCAGGTAGGCCGAGTTGATGAACGTCTCGTAGTCGAGCCTGAGGTGGCGGCAGAGGAGGGCCTGGGTGGCGCGCACGCCCCGCTGGGTCAGCACCCGCCAGCCCGCCTCGGTGTAGACCTGAAACTCCAGACTGGTGCCCTGGCTGCGGTGGCGACTGCGAATCACCCGGTAGGTGTGATCGCCCTGCTGAAACTGAAAACTGACGCTGGCCTCCAGCGCGCCCTGGTGAATGATGTCGTCATCGGCTGCGGCCCGGCTCTGGCCCCACAGCGCCCAGGCGATCGCCTCTAGCAGCGACGACTTGCCCGCACCGTTTGGCCCCGCCACGCAGACCACGTGCAGGCCGCTAAAGTCGAGACTGGCCTCGCGGTAGCTGAGAAAGTTTTTGAGGGAAATGTGCTTGGGAATCATGGGTACATCAGCACCACTCCCCTAAGCCTACAGTACAAGAGAATCTCAAGTACACCTGTATCTTAAAGGCGGACTCCCATAAACGCAAAAATCGCTGCAGATGACGGCGCATCCCAGCGATTTTTGTCGGTTCGGGTATGTCAAATACGGAAGCGGTGGGATTTGAACCCACGAGGGAAGGTTTACTCCCCTACCTCCTTAGCAGGGAGGCGCTTTCGACCACTCAGCCACGCTTCCAAGAACAAGAAGTTCTTTGTTAGTTTAGCAGACCTTGGCCGCATCTCTATCAACCCGAAAAACTTTCAACCGGAAAAACTTTTGTGTTGCTTAATCCGCCCTAGGCGGTGCGGCTGGGCTGGATCTGGGGCCAGAGATAGACCAGTCCCGACACCAGAGTCAGCCCCACCGCCAGCCAAAACAGCGCCAGGGCTACCCCGTCCCAGGCCGTTGGGTGCGGGGCCAGCAGCAGCGCGATCGCGGCGATCTGCACCACGGTTTTGGCCTTGCCCCACAGGTTGGCTCCCGGCACCGCCCCTCCGGCCTGAAGCACGGGGTTGACGCGCCAGCCCGCGATCGTAACCTCCCGCGCCACGATCAAAAAAACGCCCCAGGCAGGTACCTGTCCCAGCTCGACCAGCATCAGCAGTGGGGCAAACACCAGCAGCTTGTCCACCAGGGGGTCTAAAAACTTGCCCAGGTCGGTGACCTGGTTGAGCCTGCGGGCCAGGTAGCCATCCAGCCAGTCGGTGCCCGCCGCCACCACAAAGAGGCCTGCCGCCCACCAGCGCTGGGCCTCCGTTGGAGCCTGGAGCAGAACCAGCAGGATCGGTACGCCGAGCAGGCGGGAGACGGTGATCCAGGTGGGGAGATTCATAGGATTTTGGATTTTAGATTGCGGATTTTGGCAGCCAGGGCGGCTTGAGCAACGACCATCGCTTTTCCATCAAAGGCCTTTCTGGCCTGAATGTCCTCTTCCCCCAGGGGAGGGCTTGGGCGGCTTATCCCTTGACTTTGCCAAACCGGCGATCGCGCTGCTGGTAGGCAAAAATCGCCCGGTGAAACTCCGAAATATCAAAATCGGGCCAGAGGGTATCGGTGACATAGATCTCGGCGTAGGCCAGCTGCCACAGCAAAAAGTTGCTGATTCGCATTTCGCCGCTGGTGCGAATCAGCAGGTCCGGGTCGCTGATCTCGGCTGTGTAAAGGTGGCGGCTAAACAGGTCTTCACTGATGTCGCTGGGGTCGAGCTCGCCCCGCTGCACCTGCTCGGCGATCGCGCGGCAGGCCTGCACAATCTCCTGGCGACCGCCGTAGTTGGTGGCTACCGTGAACTCAATGCCGTGGTTGCCCTGGGTTTGAGTCACCGCCTGGTGAATTTCGCCCTGGAGGGATTCGGGCAGGGCGGCCAGGTTGCCGACAAAGCGAATCCGGACATTCTCCTCCATCATCTCCAGCAGTTCCTGGCGCAGCACCCGTTCAAACAGCGCCATCAAAAAATCCACCTCCTCCACCGGACGGCCCCAGTTCTCAGTGGAAAAGGCGTAGGCGGTGAGGGCACTAATGCCCCAGTCGCGGCAGCAGCGCAGCAGCGTTTTGAGGGTGTCCACCCCGCGGCGGTGACCCATAATGCGCGGCAGCCCGCGCCGTTTAGCCCAGCGCCCGTTGCCGTCCATAATCACCGCCACATGCCGGGGGAGGCGATCGGGCTTGAGGTCGGCGGGCAGGGCATGTCGAACAACAGGCTTGGTGGTCATTTTTTCTCTCGGGGAGACGATGAGGGGAGACGAAACAAGCGCAGCACGTAGGTAACCCCAAGGCTGCCCAGCCGCCGACCAAGGCTTCTGAGCTGGGGGGCTACCGCCTCGCGATCTACCGATTTTGAAAACTTAGACCGCAGAATACTGCGCAGGCGGCTGCTAGTCAGAGGCCGATCTAGAATACCGCCTTCCGCCAAAGAAATAGAGCCTGTTTCTTCCGATACCACCACACAGAGACAGTGCTCTACCCGTTCGGTGATGCCCATGGCCGCCCGGTGGCGGGTGCCCAGCTGGCGTGAGGCCACCCGCTCCGAAATTGGCAAAATTACCCCCGCAGCCGCAATTCGCGACCCCCGCACCAGCATGGCCCCATCGTGAAGCAGCGTGCTGGTCTGAAAAATAGTTTGAATTAGCTCCTTCGAAACCTCCGCATTGAGGCGCACCCCCGGCACTGTGAAGTCTCGCTCATCGATGGGCTTGTCGATCTCAAGAATCAACAGTGCCCCGGTGCGGTTTTGGGACAGTTCCTTGACGGCATCGACAATTTCATCGATCACGTTGTCGGGCTGGGGCATCGCCTCCCGAGACGGGCTGAGCAACTCCCAGACCCGCCCCTGCCCCAGCAGCTCCAGCAGCCGCCGAAATTCCCCCTGGAGCATGAACGCCATCGCCACCGCCGAGCCAATCACCAGCTTGTCGAGCACAAAGCCCAGCAGCGCCAGGCCCAGGAATTTGCCCAGCGCCGCCGCCAGCATTAAAAAAATTAGCCCCCGCACCATCCACAGGGTGCGCTTCTCGCCAATGATGACCAGCACCACATAGCTCAGCAGCAGCACCAGCGCAATATCCAGCGCCTGAAGCACGAACCTGACCTGGTCAAGGTTTGTTAGCCATTGCTCCCACAGGTAGTTCATGCAGCGTTAGAGAGAGGTGCCTGAGCGGCTGTGCGATAGGTGGCCCGATCGGCCCCCTGGCAAAACCCTGGCCAAGACTAGCCACGGTAGCCGACTAGGTGGACTTGGCTCTGGGTCGCAGGGCTTCAGGTAAGCAATCCTGACGAAGCAAATCGGCTACGGTTTCTCGACGAAGAATCAAGCTGGCGTCGCCTTCGGCCACCAGCACCGCCGCAGGCCGAGGCACCCGGTTGTAGTTCGAAGCCATGCTGTAATTGTAGGCACCCGTGCCCGCAATAGTAACGACATCTCCGCTCTTCAACTCGGGCAGCGGCGCATCCTTGATTAGAATATCGCCTGACTCGCAGTGTTTACCAGCGAGAGTCACCGTTTCTGCCAGGGGCGCGGCCATCCGGTTGGCCACCAGGGCTCGGTACACCGACTGGTAGGTGATGGGGCGAGGATTGTCGGACATGCCGCCGTCGATGGCAGCGTAGGTGCGCAGGCCGGGGATTACCTTCTGACTGCCGACCCGATAGGCGGTGACACAGGCCGGACCCACCAGCGATCGCCCCGGTTCGCACAGCAGCCGGGGCAGGGGGATTCCCTCCGCCTGACAGGCGGCCACCACGCTGTCGCACACCGTCTTCACCCAGGTGTCGATGCTCGGCGGGTCATCGCCCTCGGTGTAGCGAATGCCCAGACCGCCGCCCACATCCAGCTCGCTCAGGGTCAGGCCGTAGCGCTGGGCGGTGACCATCCACTGGGCCATGACTCCGCCCAGATCGGTGTGGGGGTTGAGTTCAAAAATTTGTGAGCCGATGTGGGCATGTACCCCCAGGCAGTGGAGTTGAGGCTGGCCCGCCAAAAACTCAAACACAGATTCGATCTGGTCGGGGTCAAAACCAAACTTGCTGTCCAGGTGGCCGGTGCGAATGTACTCGTGGGTGTGGCACTCGATGCCGGGGGTAACTCGCAGCAAAATCGGCACCGTTTTGCCCTCGCGGCTGGCAATCTCGCCCAGGGTCTTCAGCTCCAGCCAGTTGTCGACGACAACACGACAGCCTACCTCCACGGCCAGGGTCAGTTCTTCGAACGACTTGTTGTTGCCGTGGAAGTAGATGTTGGCGGGGGCGGCTCCGGCCTCGGTGGCGGTCAACAACTCCCCGGCGGAAACCACATCGATGCCCAACCCCTCGTCGGTGACAATCGCGCAGACGGCCAGGCAGCTCCAGGCCTTAGAGGCGTAGAGGACCAGGGCCTGACCGGGGTAGTAGCGCTCAAAGCCCTGGCGGTACTGGCGGCAGGCGGTGCGCAGGGTGTGGTCGTCCAAAATATAGAGAGGGGTGCCAAACCGCTCCACCAGGTCGACTACATCGCAGCCTCCGACGCTGAGATGGTGGTCAGCCGTGACGGTGGCGGTGAGGGGCAGCAGCAGCTGGTTGGGGGACAGATCGGCGGTGGAATCGGTGGGGGGAAGGTACTGGCGGCTGTCAGCAGTAGAGGCCGGCTCAGAAGATGTGGAAACCATAGACGTTGCGCTCACAAAAACGTTAAGAGGATTCAAGGGGTGATTTGGAGACAGCCGCGACGCTAAATCGGCGGTGTTGGGGGGGCTACCCGGCCCCTCCGCCGCACCGCACCTAACCCTCAGTGTACAATTAAGGGCTGTGCCAGTTTTTAGCCAATTTTTGAATTAGCGCCAGTTTTTTGTGGGTTACCTCTCCTGCCAGGCTCCGAGCCACGACGACATTGCTGCTCTGGTAGCCCTCGACCAGCTGGCCCTGGGGGGGCTGTGGTCGGCGGAGGGGTACCGGCGGGAGATCGACAGCCCCAACAGCTGTCTCCTGATGCTGGTGCATCGAGCCCATGCTATCGGTGGGGAGGGGCTGAATCCATCGACGGCTTCAATGGCTCACCCTCAGCCCTCAGATGTAATGGATTCACACTTAATCGGTATAGATGAGCTGGCTGCCGCCGACCTCACGGCGGTGGCTCCGCCTCCAGACCGAGGCCCTGGGGTGGTCCCAGGCGGGGAGAATGGCGATGACTCTGGCGATGACTCTGGCGAACGACGTCTTCTCGGCCTGGGCTGCTACTGGGCTATTTTGGATGAGGCCCACATCACGGTGCTGGCGATCGATCCTCGCTACCAGCGGCGGGGGTTGGGGAGCTGGCTGCTGGTCAACCTGCTGCTTGAGGCCTGTGCGGATCCGGTCGCGGTTGCCAGCAGTTCTAGTCGGGATCGCTCTGAGACCTGTGCCCTGGTCCGCGCCACCCTGGAGGTACGGCCTTCCAACAGTCGCGCCCTGGCCCTCTACGAGAGCTTTGGCTTTGAAAGCCTGGGACGCCGCCGTCGCTACTACGCAGATGGCGAAGATGCCCTGATTTTGTGGCAAAACTCGCTTAGAACCCCCGAATTTCGCGATCGACTGCACCAGCGCTACAGTCAGATTTACCAGCGGCTCCAGCGCCAGGGATGGCGAATTGCCAATCCAAAACTGTCGGCAAACCGAACCTGAAACCGAACCTTTAAAGTTGAGAAAATTTACATTTTCTACAATCTCAACCCATTGACACTTGGCGATCCCGGACTGTTTTTGCAGCTTGATCTGTCTATTAACTACTGCGGGTAAACCGGCTGTTTGGTAGGGCACAACTGACAAAAACCGCTGTGCTAGAATTTGCCTATCCGGCACGCACCAGGTGATTAATACCATCATGTTTGAACGCTTCACAGAAAAAGCAATCAAGGTCATCATGCTGGCGCAGGAGGAAGCTCGTCGGTTAGGCCACAACTTCGTGGGTACCGAGCAGATTCTCCTGGGGTTAATTGGGGAAGGCACAGGCGTAGCCGCCAAGGTCTTGAAGTCGATGGGCGTCAACCTCAAGGACGCGCGCATCGAAGTCGAGAAGATCATTGGTCGCGGCTCCGGGTTTGTCGCCGTTGAAATTCCCTTTACCCCCCGAGCCAAGCGTGTGCTTGAACTCTCCCTGGAAGAGGCCCGTCAGCTCGGCCACAACTACATTGGCACTGAGCACCTGCTCCTGGGATTGATCCGCGAAGGCGAGGGGGTCGCGGCCCGCGTTCTCGAAAATCTGGGTGTTGACCTCTCGAAGGTGCGCACTCAGGTGATTCGCATGCTGGGTGAAACCGCTGAGGTGTCTGCCGGGGGCGGCCAGGGCCGTACCAAAACCCCTACCCTCGACGAGTTTGGCTCTAACCTGACGCAGATGGCCGCCGACGGCAAGCTGGATCCTGTGGTGGGCCGCCAAAAAGAAATCGAGCGCGTCATCCAGATTTTGGGCCGACGCACCAAAAACAACCCGGTGCTGATCGGCGAACCCGGTGTGGGTAAAACCGCGATTGCCGAAGGACTGGCCCAGCGCATCGGCAACGGCGACGTGCCGGACATTCTGGAAGACCGCCGCGTGGTGACGCTGGACATCGGCCTGCTAGTGGCCGGTACCAAGTACCGGGGCGAGTTCGAAGAGCGCCTGAAGAAAATCATGGACGAGATCCGCTCTGCCGGAAACGTCATCCTGGTGATCGACGAAGTCCACACCCTGATTGGGGCTGGAGCCGCCGAGGGAGCAATCGACGCCGCCAACATTCTCAAGCCTGCCCTGGCGCGGGGTGAACTCCAGTGCATCGGCGCGACCACGCTGGATGAGTACCGTAAGCACATCGAGCGGGATGCCGCCCTGGAGCGCCGCTTCCAGCCGGTGATGGTGGGCGAGCCCAGCGTGGAGGAAACCATCGAGATTCTCCACGGCCTGCGCGATCGCTACGAGCAGCACCACAAGCTGAAGATCTCCGACGACGCCCTGGAGGCCGCCGCCAAGCTCTCCGATCGCTACATTGCCGACCGCTTTTTGCCTGACAAAGCCATCGACCTGATTGATGAAGCGGGGTCTCGGGTGCGCCTGATCAACTCCCAGCTGCCGCCGGCGGCCAAGGAGCTCGATCGCGAGTTGCGCCAGGTGCTCAAGGACAAAGACAACGCCGTGCGCTCCCAGGACTTTGACAAGGCCGGGGAACTGCGCGATCGCGAGATGGAGATCAAGGCCGAAATCCGCGCGATCGCCCAAAACAAAGCCACCGAAGACGCCGAGGGCGAGGATCAGCCCGTGGTCGGCGAAGAGGACATTGCCCATATCGTCGCCTCCTGGACTGGCGTGCCGGTGAGCAAGCTTACCGAGTCCGAGTCCGAGAAGCTGATGCACATGGAAGACACCCTGCACCAGCGCCTGATCGGTCAGGACGAGGCGGTGAAGGCGATCTCCCGCGCCATTCGCCGGGCGCGGGTGGGCCTCAAGAACCCTAACCGACCCATTGCTAGCTTCGTCTTCTCCGGTCCTACCGGGGTGGGTAAGACCGAACTGGCCAAGTCTCTGGCCTCCTACTTCTTCGGCTCCGAGGATTCGATGATCCGCCTCGACATGTCCGAGTTTATGGAGCGCCACACCGTCTCCAAGCTGATTGGCTCCCCTCCGGGCTACGTGGGCTACAACGAGGGCGGTCAGCTGACCGAGGCGGTGCGCCGTCGGCCCTACACCGTGGTGCTGTTCGACGAGATCGAAAAAGCCCACCCCGACGTCTTCAACATGCTGCTGCAAATCCTGGAAGACGGTCGCCTCACCGACGCCAAGGGCCGCACGGTGGACTTCAAGAACACCCTGCTGATCATGACCTCCAACATCGGCTCCAAGGTGATCGAGAAGGGCGGCGGCGGTCTCGGCTTCGAGTTCGAGCAGGACCAGGCCGAATCCCAGTACAACCGCATCCGCTCCCTGGTGAACGAAGAACTCAAGCAGTATTTCCGGCCTGAGTTCCTCAACCGCCTCGACGAGATCATCGTCTTCCGTCAGCTCACCAAGGACGAGGTCAAGGAGATCTCCGACATTCTGCTCAAGGAGGTGTTTGCTCGACTCACCGAGAAGAACATCACCCTGCAGGTGACCGAGCGCTTCAAGGAGCGCCTGGTGGAGGAGGGCTACAACCCCAGCTACGGGGCCCGTCCGCTGCGTCGCGCGATCATGCGCCTGCTGGAGGACACCCTGGCCGAGGAGATTCTCTCCGGTCGTCTGGGCGATGGCGACACCGCCACCGTCGATGTGGACGACAGCGGCAAGGTCACCATCCAGGCCGAGCAGCGTCGTGAGCTAATTTCCGCCGAAAGCTAACCCGCTGATTAACAATTCCTATCGGCCATGCCGTCCTCCTGCGGGAGGGCGGCATTTTACTTTTTACCCCTACAGGTCATGCGCCCACGCCCTAGAGCCGTTATGCTGACAGCACGATTTGAGAGGTTCCACCATGGGCGACACCACCAATTGTGAAAAATTGGCGGGCGTGTTCAACCGGGCTAGCCAGGAGGGCAAGAGCGCCTTCTGCAAAATGCTCTGGGGCAACCAGCCCGAAACCGTGCAGGACCAGCTGAAGCCTCTGCTCAGCCAGACCGCGATCGCGGCCCTCCAGAGCGAAGATTAGGGCAGGCGGCTAGTATTGGCGGGCAGAAATATAACAACCCTTGCTGTGGGTGTTGGGTGCCAGGTGCCAGGCACCAGGTGTCAGGTGTCAGGAATGGTTGGTCAACTTACGCCGCAGAGTCCTAGCCGCGTCAACCCCAAGAATCCGCGTCAACCCTCAGAACAAAGGTGCCGTAGGGTGCATTCGCGCAGCAATGCACGCACAGGAGCCAGGTCAGGCATAGCTGCGGGTCGCAGGAAACCTCTGCTACCGTAATAGTCTGTCATAATGCCCCTCAGATGCCAGGACAGGCCCATGAAAATCAACGGCGAACCGACCAGAACCATTCGTCTGCACCGCGACAATCCCCGCATTGTGCAGGTGATTGATCAGCGCCAGCTGCCCCACCAGTTCACCTGGATGGATTTGACCACCGCCGATGAGGCCGCCTACGCCATCAAAGACATGGTGGTGCGGGGCGCGCCGCTGATTGGGGCCACCGCCGCTCTGGGGCTTTACCTGGCCGCCCTGGAGGTCAGCTCGGCAGACGACTTTCGCGGCCCCCTGTACCAGGCGGCGGAGCGCCTCGGCCAAACTCGCCCCACGGCGGTCAACCTCCACTGGGCGCTGAACTCGCAACTCAAGGCGCTGGGGCAGGTGACGACCGCTGCCGAGGCGGTGGAGCGACTGCGCCAAAACGCCGAAGCCATCCTCGATGCTGACGAGGAGCAGTGCTACCAGATTGGCCGCCATGGCGTGGGGCTGATTGAGGCGATCTACGCCCGCACCGGACAGACCGTGAATATTTTGACCCACTGTAATGCGGGCTGGTTGGCCTGTGTGGACTGGGGCACCGCCACCTCGCCCATCTACCAGGCCCACGATCGCGGCATCCCCGTCCACGTGTGGGTGGATGAAACCCGCCCCCGCAACCAGGGGGCCAAGCTCACCGCCTGGGAACTGGGCCAGCACGGGGTGCCCCACACCGTCATTCCCGACAACGCCGGAGGTCACCTGATGCAGCACGGCCTGGTGGACCTGGCGATCGTGGGCAGCGATCGCACCACCCGCCAGGGGGATGTGGCCAACAAAATCGGCACCTACCTGAAGGCCCTGGCCGCCCACGACAACGACGTCCCCTTCTACGTGGCCCTGCCCTCCTCCACCCTGGACTGGACCCTGCGGGACGGAGTCAAAGAAATCCCCATCGAGCAGCGCAGTCAGGATGAGGTGAAGTACATGGATGGGCTGTCGCCCCGGGGGGTGACCTCCGTGCTGATCTGCCCGGAGGCCTCCCCTGCCGCCAACTACGGGTTTGATGTCACCCCAGCCCGCCTGGTTACCGGGCTGATTACCGAACGGGGCATCTGTGCCGCTTCGGAGGAGGGGCTGCTGAGCCTGTTTCCCGAACAATCGGCACAATGATCGATGAGGGCGTCATTAAGTACCGCTGCCAGTGGACCCCCGGCCCGTCCCTGGCAGCGGATCAGCTGGCGGATCTGATGGCGTGGCGCGATCGCCTCCACCAATCCGGCCAAATCGGCCAGTACCCCAACGGCATCGGCTACGGCAACATCAGCCTGCGCCTCTCGCCAGGTACCTTTGCCGTCTCCGGCACTCAAACCGGCCACCTGGCCACCACCACCCCCGACCACTACACCCGGGTGGATAGCTGGGACATCGATCGCAACACCCTGCACTGCACTGGCCCGATTCAAGCCTCGTCAGAATCCCTCACCCACGCCGCCCTCTACGACTTTAGTCCCGGGATCCAGGCCATAATTCACGTCCACAACCGCGACCTGTGGCAGCGCTACCAGGGCGAACTGCCCACCACCGCCGCCACCGTTCCCTACGGCACCCCGGCCATGGCCTACGAAATGGAGCGGCTGTTGCAGCAGGGCGATCCGGCCCAGCAGCGGATTTTGATCATGGCGGGCCATGAGGAGGGCGTGCTCACCTTTGGGGCCAGCCTCGATGAGGCCGCCCAGGTGTTGTACCGGTATCTGTAGAGGAGAGTCTGGGCCACTTTTCCCTCCTCGCAGGGGTGCCCGCAGGGCGGGGCGGGGCGGTCTCGCTATTGCAATAGGTCACGGCTTCGCCCCACAGGCCCTATCCCTTGCTAGAGTCGATAGGCGGCGATCGCCGTAGTCAATCGTTTGGGAGCACCACCGTGGACCAGTGGCAGCAGGGGGCAACCCTGGACTTAGACATTACCGACCTCACCAGCAGTGGGGACGGCCTGGGCCGCTGGCAGGAGCGGGTGGTGTTTGTACCCAATACGGTACCGGGCGACACCGTGCGGGCGCGGCTGGTGCAGGCCAAACCCGCCTTTGGCCGCGCCCAGGTGAAGCAACTGCTCACCCCCTCCCCCGATCGGATTCGGGCCGCCTGCATCGTGGCCGACAAGTGCGGCGGCTGCCAGTGGCAGTCGGTGAGCTACCCGGCCCAGCTGGTGGCAAAGCAGCAGCAGGTGGTGGATGCCTTCACCCGCATTGGCGGATTTGAGAATCCCAATGTGCTGCCAATTCTGGCCGCTGAGGCCCCCCTGGGCTACCGCAACAAGGCCACCTACCCCCTGGGGCGATCGCCCGAAGGCCAGGTGAAGGCGGGCTACTTCCGTCAGGGCAGCCACAAGCTGGTCAACCTCAACCAGTGCCCGGTGCAGGACGAGCGCCTGAACCCTCTGCTGGCGGAGGTCAAGCGCGACATTCAGGATCGGGGCTGGTCGATCTATAACGAAACCAAGCACCAGGGGCGGCTGCGCCACCTGGCTCTGCGGGTGGGACGGCGCACGGGGCAGCAGCTGCTGACGCTGGTGTCTACCGCGCCCAACCTGAAGGATATTGAGCTGCAGGCCCAGGAGTGGCGCGATCGCTACCCTGAGCTGGTCGGCGTCTGCGTTAACCTCAACCCCGACAAAACCAACGCCGTCTTCGGTGCCGAAACCCTGACCATCGACGGCGTCCCCTATATTGAAGAAATCTTTGCCGATCTGCAGTTTCGCATCCACGCCACCACCTTCTTTCAGGTCAATACCGAGCAGGCCGAGCGCGTGTTGGGGGTGATTTTAGACGAGCTTCAGCTGACCGGCAGCGAAACCCTAATCGACGCCTACTGCGGCGTGGGCACCCTGACGCTGCCCCTGGCCCAGCAGGCTAAGCGGGTGGTGGGGCTGGAGGTGCAGCCCGAGGCGGTGGCCCAGGCGCTGATCAATGCTGGCCTTAACGGCATTGACAATGTGGAATTTCGGGCAGGGGATGTGGGCGAATCCCTGGCGGTGGCCGCCGCCCAGCTCAACGATCCGCTGGATATTGTGGTGCTCGACCCGCCCCGCAAGGGCTGCGATCGCCCCGTCCTCGATGCTCTGATCGAACTTCACCCGCCCCGCATCGTCTACATGAGCTGTGACCCTGCCACCCTGGCCCGGGATCTCAAGATTTTGCGTGAAGAGGGTGGCTACCAGCTCATCAAGGCCCAGCCCGCCGACTTCTTTCCCCAAACTCCCCACGTAGAATGCGTCGCATTTCTGGTAGCGTAAAAGCCAGATTGGTTTGACGGCCTAATCCCCAGCTCCTATCCCCAGCTCCTATGAAGTTCAGCACCATTGCCGACAAGATTCAGATTACGGCAGCCTCCAGCCTGTCCACGCACCCCGGCCACGACCCCGAGATCGCTGGAGTGGCCGCCGTTGACCAGGCTACGGCAGGCACGCTGAGCTACATTGAGGGGGATAAATTTGCGTCCTTTGTGGCGACGACCCAGGCCAGCGCCCTGATCTTGCCCCAAAACCCCACCCTTCAGGCCCAGGCAACGGAGCGAGGGCTGGCCTGGCTCAGCACTGCTGACCCCCGGTTGGCCTTTGCCCGTGCCATTGCCCTGTTCTACAGTCCCTACCGCCCTGGCCCCGGCATTCACCCCAGTGCTGTCGTTGACCCGACCGCCATCTGCGGGAGAGACGTCTCGATTGGGGCCAATGCCGTGATTCAGGCCGGGGCCAGGCTGGGGGACGGCGTTTGTGTTCACCCCAACGTGGTGATCTACCCCGAGGTGCAGGTGGGCGATCGCACGGTGCTGCACGCCAACTGCACCCTCCATGAGCGCACTCAGATCGGCGCAGACTGTGCCATTCACAGCGGAGCGGTAATTGGGGCCGAGGGCTTTGGCTTTGTGCCCACCGCCGAGGGCTGGGAAAAAATGGAGCAGTCGGGCATTGTCGTGATCGAAGACGGCGTGCGGGTGGGCAGCAACACCACCATCGATCGCCCCGCGGTCGGCACCACCCGCATTGGCCGCGACACCAAGCTCGACAACCTGGTACACATTGCCCACGGCTGTCAGGTGGGCCAGGGGGTGGCGATGGCAGCCCAGGTGGGAATGGCTGGGGGTGTGATCATCGGCAACCGGGTGATTTTGGCGGGTCAGGTCGGCATTGCCAACCAGGCCAAGATTGGCGACGGCGCGATCGCCACCGCCAAAGCCGGTATCCACGGCGACATTGCCCCAGGGGAAATTGTCACCGGCATTCCCGCCCTGCCCCACCGCGTGTTCCTCAAAGCCTCTGCGGTGTACCGGCGGTTGCCGGACATGTACAAAACCCTACAACGCCTGCAAAAGCACCTGCCCTAACCCCCATGATTGACCTATAGCCATCACCAGAACCGTTAGGACACGACCCATGCCCCTGACGCAATGGCCATCGCTATAGGAGCAGGATAGGCAAATCCTGCTCAACCGCCCTCTGAACAACAATCCTATGGCCGCTGATCCCGACGACCGGACCCCCGACAGTCACGCAATTCAGCAGGAGCTGCGCCTGAGCCGTCCCTTTACCCTGGCCGATGCGATTGGCCAGGAGGCGGGCAACTTCATGCAGGGCGAATCGCCTGTGCCCCGACTGGTGCAGACCAGGCACGGAGCCCAGCAGGCGCTGAAGGACTCCCTGGTTGACGGACCTGGGGCGCTGTACCGGGTGCTGGCCCAGTGGCTCTGGGATGACGAGGCCCGCCTGAGCCAGCACGTGCAGGATCCAGCTGGGGCCGTGAAGGATTTGTTGGAAACGATTCTGCGATCGCCCGCCACTTTTTACGAACTAGTGCGACAGGCCGATGTTACCTGGGGGCAACTGTACGACAGCCGCCCCCACTTCCAGCAGCCGGGGCAGCCCCCTCATCCCGACGATGAGTACACCCACGAGTCGGTGCGAGAAACGCTGCTGGCCTGTCTCTACCGCCTCAACCATCCCCCTCAAACGGATGTCGAGGTGACAGCAGAAGCCGAGCCAACACAAACTCCGCCCTCAACCCCGATGGGCTGGCTGCTGACCAAACTCTCGGCCTTGAGGCAGCGTCTGTGACTGTCTATCCCGGCTGAAGTAAGGCCACCGGCTGACGACGGTCTGGCCCAGGAAAAAACCGCTGTTGCCAAACACAACAGCGGAATAGGAACTGTGGATAGGTTGTACAGGGCCTCTAAACAGCGAAATCTGGGTCAATACCGCGCCATACGGCAATCAACCGACCCTGTACATCGACAAGGTCAGCGGGAAACTCCATGACCGGGTAGTTCGGGTTGGCAGGCTTGAGCTGTACCTGATTGCCCTGGCGGTGGAAGGACTTGAGGGTGGTACCACTCTCCACCCGGGCAGCGACGATGGTCCCCTCCCGGATGCCCTGAGGGTCTTTCACCGGGCGCATGATGACGACATCGCCGTCCTGAATCATCGCCTCAATCATGCTGTCTCCGGTAACCTTCAGGGCGTAGTCGCCCGACTGGATCGGCAGACCGTTGAGGTCGAGGCGTTCAACGCTGTCGGTGAAGGCTTCATTGACAAAACCAGCGGCAATAGTGCCAAGGATGGGCACACCTCGGACATCGTCGCGTACCCGGATGGTGCGGGCCTTGCCCTCGCTCCACTCGATATAGCCCTTATTTTTAAGGTGCTCCAGACGGCTCTGAATCGGTGCTGGGGAGCGCAGGTTCATAGCCCGCATCATCTGGCGAATAGACGGAGAGTGCTGATTGGCTCGAATATAGTCAATTAGCCAGTCATAGAGTTCTTGTTGGGCAGTTGTAAGAGGTTCCATAGGAGTTAGCCACAGCATCAACGTCATTTCATGGAACAAGTGTACCAACTGGGCGCCAATCTGTCCACTTTAGCAGCAAAAATTTGATAAATCTACCCCCTGGCATTCTTTGGAAAATACTCCGACCAACGCTTGATCACAAAAAAGGCTGCCCCAGGGCAGCCTCTTCTCAACAACATCACATACTTGCGGTTTCAGGCCTTGCGGTTTCAGGACAGCCTGAACAAGCCCTAATGAATCCCTAGCGGATGTATTCTTTCAAAATGCTGTTGCGGTTGGGGTGGCGCAGCTTGCGGAGGGCCTTGGCCTCAATCTGACGGATGCGCTCCCGGGTGACGTTAAAAATCTGTCCAATTTCCTCCAGGGTCTTCATCCGGCCATCGTCAAGGCCGTAGCGCAGACGCAGAACGTCCCGCTCGCGGGGGCTAAGGGTACCCAGCACGCTTTCGAGATCTTCCCGCAGCAGGCTCTTAGATACCTGGTCCTCTGGGGTTTCGCCGTCAGATTCAATAAAGTCACCCAGGCGAGAATCCTCTTCTTTGCCGATCGGTGTTTCGAGGGAGATCGGCAGCTGGGCTGATTTGGCAATGAATCGCAGCTTCTCGATGGTCATCTCCATGCGAGTGGCGATTTCCTCTTCGGTTGGCTTGCGGCCCAGTTCCTGGGAGAGCAGCTTGGTGGTTTTTTTGATGCGGGAGATGGTTTCGTAGAGGTGCACCGGCAGACGAATGGTGCGCGACTGGTCGGCGATCGCCCGGGTAATGGCCTGACGAATCCACCAGGTGGCGTAGGTGGAGAACTTGTAGCCCTTTTCGTGGTCAAATTTCTCGGCGGCCCGAATCAGACCCAGGCTGCCTTCCTGGATCAAATCCTGGAAGGAGAGACCGCGGTTCATGTATTTTTTAGCGATCGAAACCACCAGACGGAGGTTCGACTGCACCATCTTGTCTTTGGCACGGCGACCGATGTGCAAACGGTGGCGGAAGCTGGCCAGGCTGTAGTTTTCGCCTTCGTCTTTGCTGACGGCTTCGGCCCACTCGGCGTCGTAGGGATCGCGATCGAGGGCATCGGCCAGTTCATCGAAGATGCGCTCTAGCTTGAGCAGATCGGCAATCTTTCTAGCCAGTTCAATTTCCTCTTCGGCCCGCAGCAGGCGAATGCGGCCAATTTCCTGGAGGTAGAGACGAATGGAGTCTTCGGTGTAGTGACGCTTTTTGGTCTGAGTGCGGCGGCGGGTTACTTTCCCCTTAGGCGCTTTTTCATCGGCGCCGGCCTCGTCATCTTGAGCAACAAAATTCTCGTCGCCATCATTGTCGCTGCCGTCGATCAGTAGATCGAGCTCAGTGTCAGGGTCGATGGTGCCGAGCAGATGATTTGCTTGGGTCATGCCGCGATCCTCGTGCTCCTTAGGGATGAAAGACAAAGACTGTGATCAGATTAACAGCTCTCTTAGTTAGATGCCCACAGTTCCGAAAAAGTGCGGATCTAGTTTTGGCGATCGAATGCTATGAGCCTAAGCAGCTAGGCAGTCCACAGAACCGATCTTGAGCCGATCGCTCAGCCCGCTGCCGCCTCTACCGGGAGGAATACATTAGCGGAGCCGAAGCTTTTCAATTTTAACTGCAATATCCGGTGATGTACCACCCCAACTTTTAGACAGACCAATTGAATCGGCTGAAAGGCCTAACTTTAGGGCCTAAAACTAGGATCAAATGAGGCCGACCACCGCGTTCAAAGCATTGATTCGATAGAACAAACAGACTACTTTTAGGCTGTGTCTACTGACTCAGGCTGAGCTAGGGGATGGGGTGCGATCAGCTGCCGCAGGGACATTTAGAGCCGCTTTACTCGACAGTAAGGGGTAAAAACACCGAAGTGGCGGCTGGCTTTGTGTGACAGAACCCTCACATTTTGATGGCGGCGGGCAGGAAAAATTCAGTATCGCCCCGGAGGCCTTCTATATGAAATTGCTTGGGAATAAAAAACGGATCCAGTTATTGTTGCGAAAGCAATCAGTGGATCCGTTTTTTATTTTTCTGTTTGGTAGCCAGGGATGTCTTGAGTGGTTAAATGCCGCTACCGTCTAAAAACTCTTCGATCACGCGATCTTGCAGGCGGCAGTAGGTGTTGTCTTTTGCAGTGACAGCCCCAGCTAACACTGGCTGAAGACGGGTCTGACCGATCGCCTGCACTTCTTTTTCGAGCGCTTCAATGCGATCGAGCAGGGCGCGAATGACCTGGGCCTCGGAGTCGGGCAGACTGCCGTGCTCCAGAGGGTCGACCCGTTCCCCGGCCCGGTAGACAACTCGCCCTGGCACCCCCACTACGGTGCAATCGGAGGGAACTTCCCGCAGGACGACCGACCCCGCGCCAATACGCACGTTGTGGCCCACATAAATGTTGCCCAGCACTTTTGCGCCAGCCCCAACGACGACATTGTCTCCCAGGGTTGGGTGGCGTTTGCCCACTTCTTTGCCGGTGCCGCCCAGGGTCACCCCCTGGTAGATCAGGGCGTAGTCGCCCACAATGGCGGTTTCGCCGATCACGACTCCCATGCCGTGGTCAATAAAGACGGCCTTGCCAATGGTGGCGCCGGGGTGAATCTCGATACCGGTTAAAAATCGGGCCAGGTGGGAGATCAGGCGAGGGACTAGCGGCAAACCCAGGTGCCAGAGCCAGTGGCTAAATCGGTGCAGCGTTAGGGCGTGGAAACCGGGGTAGCAGGTGAGTACCTCCAGCCAGTTGCGGGCCGCTGGGTCACGTTCGAAAACGATACGAAAGTCGGCAAGCAGAGTCTTCAGCACGGGCAGTGGGGTTAATGGCAGCTTTATCATCCTAGCGTGGCCTTGCCCTCGACTCACACCTACTCCCAGGCAGGACTCTCCCGCCGAAATTTTCCCTGGGCATGTTCCCTGGGCATGTTCCCTGGGGCGCTGAGCCCTGGACAACGGTCACGGGTGCTCAATCTAAACACCCACTCTAAATCACAGCACTACGGGCTGACATTGAGGGAATAACTGTAGCGCTGCCCATGGTGATGGGAGCCCACCCAAACCCGGTAGGTACCTGCGGCCCAGCTTTGATCCTGAATGCGGGCATCGGGGTTGCGGCGACCGGTGTCCTGGCCGCAGCGGACGCTGCCGTCGGGCCCCTGCACCAGCAAACTGGTGTCGTTACTACCGCTGTTGACCTGGAGGGTGAGGGCAGCGAGGTCCTGCTGGAGAACCATGATGTGGTCGGGGTTGGTGTCGGCAAAGCCAGTGCAGATATTGCCGGTGCGATCGCGCCCACTGATATTGGACAGGGCAAAAATGCCGTTGGTGACGCCACTAACGCTGGCATTGGGGGTGGCTTCGTCGAGGGTGAACGATTCGAAGTTGGCCGACTGAGCCAGGGTGGGCAGGGCTGCCACAGCACCCATGACCAGTCCGGCGACCAGACCCATTGCCCCCCACTGTTGCTGCTTGATCGCCATGGCCCCATCTCCTACAGTATCTGTCCCTATGGTGATCGCTCACTACGGCGATCGCCAGCCATAATAGACAGAAGTTACAACTGTCTCTAGCTACACAAAGCGGCCAGGGAAAACGGTCTAGCCCCCAGGAGGCGATCGCGGTGGAACTTGTGATCCTGATTATCTGCGTGGTGGCCGCCTGGGTGAGTTCCAATGCGGTCGACAGCTTGCCGCACCTGGGGCAACTGCTGGTGCCGTCGCCCTGGCTGCTGGGGGTTATTGCCCTGGTAGGCATCACCTGGCTGATGCGGGATTAGGGGCTAACTGATCACAGCCCCTAGGGCGCGTCATCAATTATGGCCAAATTATGGCCAAATGCTCTGTGGCCAAATGCTTGGTCTATAAGCTTTGCCACGCTCGACCCAAATGACAGGCTAGGGGCTGTAACCCTTAGTTTCGAGCGTTTAGCAGCTAGTTGAGCACAGCCCCTAGATCTCGGTTGTGCCGTAGAGCTCAGGCATCTCTCGGGCCGGGGGCAGTGACTTGGCATCCCGGGTTTCGATATAACCTGTGTAGTAGGCTCCCGGCTCTATTTCCAGTGCCCCGGCCACCACATCGCCCTCTAAGCGAGCTGTGCGGCTGAGGGTGAGCTTGCCCTCGGCAAATACCCGTGCTTTCAGCACGCCCTGCACAACAATGTTTTGGGCCCTTACCTCAGGCCCTTCAATCAACCCAGACGATGAGATTTCGAGATCGCCTTTGATATCGACGGTGCCGTGGATAATGCCGTCTACCCGCAGCATGCCTTCGGCATGGAGCACCCCTTCAAACTCCGTTTTCTGACTCAGATAGGTCAATAGCGGAGCCGACTTACGTTTAAACATCAGAATTGCCCTCATAACTCCAGAGAACAGCACTCCAAGCAATCGTCTGAACGGGATTGACCCTACAGAAGCCAGCGCTGCAACTGGGCAGCCTAGCTATGTAACTAAATCTTAAAAGACAATGGCGGTGACTCGGGCAACAATCCCCTAACTGGACGAACTTTTCTCATCTTGGGGAGGATGGGCGGCGACGGCGGGCTGGCTAAGCTTTAAATCAAAAGAAACTTGGAAGAAACGCTCTTGATTCAAAAAGGGCAGGGATCAATATAAACATGACGATAAAGTCGATTGAATTGATCCCCTTTCCTCTTCGTTTTTTTCGCTTCGACCTTTAAAGACATTGTTTTAGCTCTAGCAACCAACAGCAGGGGATTTAACGCCCCGCGATCGCTCCGAGTTTGACAGCGCACTTGCCCTGTGCTGTCACATTTTCATCTCCGCCTATAACAAACCTCCAGAGGAACCCTACCATGACCGCTACAGATGTCCGCCTTCAGTTTGAGCAAGCCGTTCAAGCCTTTGAGGCCGTTGATGTGGACTGTAAGATTGCCGTGCTCTGGCAGACCTACGACACCCTGGGCCAGGCCTTTGCTGCCATTGCCCCGGTGGCGCTTTTCTCCCAGGCGGTCCAGCAGTTGCTCAGTCAGATTCAGCAGGTCGATCGCGAGGACCAGGCGGCCATCCTGCGCGACATTCTGGCCGGGGCCGACACGCGCTTTACCCACGCCTACCGGGGGCTCAACCCCAACATGAAGCTGGCCTTCTGGCACCGGCTTTTTCATCTGATGCCCGCCAGCCGTCTGCCCCTGGCGACCTGCCAGAATGGTTCTACCCGAACCCAGACCCTGCTGGCTCGGCTCAATACCATGGGGTTAAATGAGCGGCTTCACTTCTTGCGCCGCGTCGTCGGCTAGACCCGGGGCTGGGAATAATTCAGCCTCGGATAGCTTGAGAATCAAGGGTTGCAGCCCCTAGGCGGTGGTTTGGGGGCGAACGTGGCAAGGCATTAAATTGCCCAGGTTTTTAGCTGAAACTGATGGCGCGCCTGGGCCTGGGGCGGGCTGTTCACCCCAGGTCGTTTGTACCGAGGGCGGCAAGGGGCTGGGCGGTGGCCATGCTCGCAGGCCTCAGTTGGCGGTAGAGTGAAGTCCAGAGGGCTGCCAGGGGCCAGACCTCCCGTCCGGGTTTCTTTTCGCCGTCAACCGTCGCCCATTTCCATGCCTAGCATCACCGTCGAGCAGCTCAGTAAGCGCTATCCTGTAGCGATCAAAGAGTCAGGGTTGGGGGGGACCCTGCGACACTTTTTGCGCCGTCAGTACCGCATGGTGGAGGCGGTGCAGTCGATCTCGTTTCACATTGAGCCGGGGGAAATCGTTGGCTTTTTGGGGCCAAACGGGGCTGGTAAAACCACCACCCTCAAAATGCTGACCGGGCTGATTCATCCCTCTGGAGGGATGGTGCGGGTTGGTGACCAGGTGCCCTTTCAGCGCCGGGCCGAATTTTTGCAGGACATTACCCTGGTAATGGGGCAAAAGCAGCAGCTGCTGTGGGATTTACCTGCCCTCGACTCGCTGCGCATCAACGCGGCTATCTATGGTCTTTCAGACAAAGAATTTCGCTACCGGGTCGATGAGCTAACCGAGATGCTGGCCCTTCAGGGTAAGCTTGCTCAGCCGGTGCGCAAGCTGTCTTTGGGGGAACGCATGAAGGCTGAGATGATGGCAGCCCTGCTGCACCGTCCCCAGGTGCTCTTTCTCGACGAACCGACCCTGGGCCTGGATGTCAACGCTCAGGTGGCGGTGCGCGAGTTTCTGCGGGACTACAACCGCCGCTACCAGGCCACCATTTTACTGACCAGCCACTACATGGCTGATATCACAGCCCTGTGCCAGCGGGTGCTGCTGATCTACCAGGGGCGGCTGATCTATGACGGCAGCCTGGAGGGTTTGCTCGATCGCTTTGCCCCCTACCGGGAAGTCACGGTGGACCTGTCCACCCCCTGCGACGCCGATGTCCTCCGCCGCTACGGGGAGCTGGAATCCCTGGAGGGCTGCACCGCCCGGCTGATCGTGCATCGCGAGGTGCTGACCCAGACCGTGAGCCAGCTCCTGGGAGAGTTGGACGTGCAGGATTTGACCGTTAGCGATCCGCCCGTGGAAGAGGTAATTGGGCGGGTGTTTGCGGCGGGGGTGGTGAGTGGGTGAGTGGGTGGGTAGATGGGTGGGCGTGGAGCCGTGCTCTGCGAGAAGGTCGTCCCAGCAAAGCCCTAGTACGGGTTGTCAAAAATAGGGCAACCGTTGCTGAGGGTTTCAGGTGCTGGGTTTCAGGTTTCAGGAACCGTTGGCTGACTTGTGCCGCAGGGTACTAGCTTAGATTTCGGTTTTGACAGGCAACGAGGCTTACCCCTGGGTGCGAAGTCCGAAGTAGGTCAGCACGAGGGCTTCGGTGCCGGTGTTGGCGACTTCGTGGTGCTCGCCGGGTTCGACCGCAATACAGGTGCCGGGGGTGAGGGAATAGGGTTGGCCGTTGACGGTGATGGTGCCGTGACCCGACTCTACAAAGAAGACTTCGGCCATATCGCTATGGCTGTGGCCGTTGGCGATTTGGCCGGGGGCAAAGTGGGCCTGGGAGAAATTGGTCAGGTGGGGCAGATCGTGCGATCGCAGCAGCACCCGCTTTTTAATCGCCGGGTTGTGGGAGACCGCCTCTTCGGCCACCTGGTTGAGGTCGGTGATCTTCATGCCGGTGATTCTGTTAAAAAAGCTCACACTGGCCGTGGTGGCGCAGCAGGTGGTCGCACAGCACCAGGGCCACCATAGCTTCGACCATGGGCACGGCGCGGGGCAGCACGCAGGGGTCGTGGCGACCCCGGGCGGCCAGAACGGTGGCTTCGCCGGTATTGGTGACGGTGTTTTGGGCTTTGCGGATGGTGGCGGTGGGCTTAAAGGCGACGCGGAGGATAATATTCTCGCCGTTGGCGATGCCGCCCTGGGTGCCGCCGGAGCGGTTGGTGCGGGTGCGCAGGGTGCCGGTTTCGTCGGTATAGTACTCATCGTTGTGCTGGCTGCCCGTAAGCAGGGTGCCAGCAAAGCCGGAGCCAATTTCAAAGCCTTTGCTGGCGGGCAGCGACATGACCCCTTTGGCCAGCTCCGCCTCCAGTTTGTCAAACACCGGGGAGCCCAACCCCACCTTGACACTCCGGGCTACGCATTCCACCACACCGCCGATGGAATCGCCCTGGTCGCGCACCGCTTCGATGCGGTCGATCATGCGCTGGGCGGCCTCGGGGTCGGGGCAGCGCACGATGTTGCTCTCGATCTGCTCCAGGGTGACAGTGGCCGGGTCAATGGTGCCTTCGAGGTCCTGAATGCGCTTGACGTAGCCGAGAATTTCGGTGCCCGCCACCTGCTGCAAAATCTTTTTGGCGATCGCCCCCGCCGCCACCCGGCCAATGGTTTCCCGGGCTGAGGCGCGGCCGCCCCCCTGGTAGTTGCGCAGGCCGTACTTGGCGTCGTAGGTGGCATCGGCGTGGGAGGGCCGATAGGCGCTCACCATCTCGCTGTAGTCCTGGGGGCGGGTGTTCTCGTTGCGCACCAGAATGGCGATGGGGGTGCCCAGGGTCTGCCCCTGAAAAACACCGGAGAGAATTTCGCAGCGATCGCTTTCCTTGCGCGGGGTGGTGATTTTGCTCTGGCCGGGGCGGCGACGGTCTAGCTCCGCCTGGATCTCTTCAGCGGAGATCGGTAGCCGGGGCGGGCAGCCGTCTATTACCACCCCCACCCCACCGCCGTGGGATTCGCCGAAGGTGGTAATGCGAAATAGGTGCCCAAAGGTGTTGCCCATAGATTCGGTAATGCCAGCGCTGGCTCAGGTAGTTTTACCGATCCTACTATGCCAGGTCCAGCTCAGGAACTGGGGTGCCCCAGGGGCGAAACTCCACGGCTGAACATGGACCTGACTTACTTGGGTGCCTCAAGCTTCAAATAATAGCGGGGATTCACGGCCTGCCCGTTGCGGTAGATGCCGTAGTGCAGGTGTGGCCCCGAGGAGCGTCCGGTGCTGCCCAGGTAGCCCAAAACGTCGCC
Source organism: Leptolyngbya sp. KIOST-1 (assembly GCF_000763385.1). Classification (NCBI taxonomy): domain Bacteria; kingdom Bacillati; phylum Cyanobacteriota; class Cyanophyceae; order Leptolyngbyales; family Leptolyngbyaceae; genus Leptolyngbya; species Leptolyngbya sp. KIOST-1. The sequence goes on along the minus strand of NZ_JQFA01000002.1, from coordinate 1,856,847 downwards.
CCGCTTGACGCGATCGCCGATTTGGACCTCGATCGCCGACAGGTGGGCATAGAGGGTTTCGTAGTTGTAGCCGTGGTCGATTCTGACGTGATTGCCGTAGCCACCGTTGTAGTCGGCCCTGACCACGACTCCCTCGGCGGTGGCCAAAATCGGTTTGCCCACCGGCCCAGCAAAATCGATGCCCTCGTGCATTTCGTAGCTGCGGGCGCCAAAGGGGTTGGGGCGCAGGCCAAATTCCGACGAGATTTCGGCCTTGCCCGCCACCGGCTGGCCGCTGGGGAAAGCCGCCGCCTGCTTGGCCTCAGACGCCAGGGTTTGCTCCAGGGCTGGCTTGATCGCGATCGCAAGCATTCTCTCCAAACTGGGCAGCTGCCGCCGGGCCTCGGCAAACAGCATCTCGGCAGGGGCGGCCTCGGCAACGCCACCGCGGGGGAGAGTCTTCTCCTCGTCGGGGCGGCGGGGGCTTTCGGCCTGGTTCTCAGGCAACCCGGCCCGATGCTTGAGCACCTCAATCTCGTTGCCGATGGCGTCGAGCTCGATCAGCACTTCGCTGGCCGTTTCCGAGAGAGTCTGGTTGCGCTGGGCAAGCTGCACATTCTGGTAGAGCAGGGTGCCAATCCAGGCGATGGGAATGCCCACCAGCACGCCCAGCCCTATCAGCAGCGGCAGCGGGCGCAGGCTCAGCGTAATCGGAGCCTTCCCGGTCGCTGTAATCAACACGGTGTAGGGCTTGGTAGACAGACGGGCCATAGTAGACCTTAGCGATGGAGAAACGGCAGCAAACGCTGATCTCAAACCATGAAGGATTATACGGGGATCAGCGCATTTGCACAATTTCAGGGAATATTGCCGAATTCCAGCCATTGCCCACACCCGATTGCCCCAGCCTCCTGACGCTCCGGTCCAGGGTAATTCGGCCTCAGCTGGCCCGATCTTGGGCCAGTGTAAAGAATCCGTTACACTGTAGGGGCACCTCTACACTCATTCTCTACACAGGCCCTGCCCATGGACGTCACCTGGCTCGACAGTAACTCCTGGCTGCTGACCCTGGGTGGGCAGCGCATTTTAGTGGACCCCTGGCTGGTGGGTGACCTGGTGTTTGGCCAGCAGCCCTGGCTATTTAGGGGAGAACACCCCCAACCCCGTCCCCTGCCCGACGCCATCGATTTGATTTTGCTCAGTCAGGGCTTTGAGGACCATAGCCACCCGCCTACCCTGGAGGCGCTCGATCGCGCCATTCCCGTGGTTGGGTCACCCAGCGCGGCCAAGGTGGCTGAAGGGTTGGGCTACCGTCAGGTCACTGCTCTGGACCATGGCGAAACGCATACCCTGGCCGGGTCGGTGACGATCAAGGCTGTGTCTGGCACCCCCATGGGGCCACTGCTGGTCGAAAACGGCTATATCCTGCGCGACCAGAACAGCGGCCTGTCGCTGTTCTACGAGCCCCACGGTTTTCACCGGGACGACCTGAAGCAGGAAGGCTCTATCGATGTGGTGATTACGCCCATTGTGGATCTGACACTGCCGCTGGTGGGGCCGGTCATTCGCGGTCAAAAGGCGGCCTTGGAACTGGTGGACTGGCTGCAGCCTCAGGTGGTGCTGCCCACTGCCGATGCTGGCGAAGTCACCTACCAGGGCCTGCTGCTCAACTGGCTCAAGGTGGTAGGCGATGTCCAGGCGCTCCAGGCCGCGATCGCCCAAAAAGGCCTCTCTACCCAGGTGCTGCGCCCCTCGGTAGGGAATCCGATCGCCCTCGACCTGGCTCCCCGCCAACCCGCCTCCGCAGCGATTTAGGGCTGTGGGTGCCGACGGGCCTGGGGATCATGGGGTACCCAGTTGACGCCCTCATCAGGTAACCTTCTCTTAAGGTTAGTCAACTTTTAAGAAGGATTCTTTAACGATGCCTTACACCACCGAAGAGGGCGGTCGCCTCAACAACTTTGCCAACGAGCCCAAAATGTACGAGGCTGAACCTCCAACGGCGTCGCAGAAGCGCAACTACGTCATTCTAGGCGGGTTAGGGCTGGCGCTGGTGGTGGGACTGATGGTGGTGGCGGTATCGGTGTCCTAATCGGTGTCCTACCTGAGTTGTTGCCATGGCAGACCGGCCCCGGTGGCTTGAGGGTGCGACAGGTAGCGGCAAGACGGCCTGGCTGCTGGAGCAGCTGAGCGCTGATTCGGCCCATCGCCCCGGCGGTCCACCCCTGGCACTGGGGCAGAGCTATTTGGTTTTTGCGGCCAATGGCGACAACCGCCTGCGACTGGCGGCCCGTCTGGCCGATCTGGTCCCCGCAGTGGCGGTGGTTACAACTACGCCTAACGGGTTTATTCAGGACGAAGTTACTTTGTTCTGGCCGCTGCTGGTGAACAGCCTGGGGCTGCTGCCGCAGTTTCCGCTGCGGTTGCGCCCTGAAAATGAGCAGGAGCTGACCACCGGGCTGTGGCAGGAGAAATTGCTGGACGGCACCCTGACCGTCGAGGGCTGGCGCGAGGCCCAAACCGTGCGGCGAGCGCTCGACTTTTTGCAGATGGCGGCGGGGGCGGGAATTCCGGCGGAGGATTTGCCGGTGCTGCTGCCCGAAGGAATCCCCTCGGGCTATGCGCCGGAGACTGTCTGGCAGGCGATCGGCGAGGCGGTGGTGGGCTGGCGCGACTGGTGCCTGGAGCGCAGCCTGCTCACCTACGGGGTGATGACCGAGCTGTACTGGCGACATCTGCTGCCCCATCCCCTCTACCAGGAGAAACTGCTGGCCCGCTACGGCGGTGTTTTTGTCGATGACCTGGACGAGTACCCGGCGATCGCCGCCCAGTGGCTCCAGGTCTTTATCGACGGGGACCGCCCGGTGGCGATTACTTGGAACCGCTACGGTAAAGGGCGGTTGGGCATGGGGGCCAACCCCGACAGCCTGGAGCGGCAGCTAAAGCCCCAGTGTCAGGTGAGCCAGCGGCCCGACCCCGCCGCCGCCTCCCTGGGTTACCGCTGGGGCGACCAGGTGGTGCAGTGGGTGATGGATCCGCTCACCCAGCCAGAACCGCTGGCCTGCTTTCAAACCCTGCAGACAGTGTCGCGGGGAGAGCTGCTGCGGCAGACGGCGGAGCAGGTTGTGAAGGTGGTTAAGGATGGGCAGGTCGCCCCCCACGAGGTGGCGATTATTGGCCCCGGTCTGGACGCGATCGCCCGCTACACCCTGGCCGAAATCTTGACCAGCCGCGGTCTGCCCGTGGCCTCCCTCAACGACCAGCGCCCGGTGATTCACTCGCCGCTGGTGCGGGCCTTACTCACCCTGCTGAGCTTTGTCTACCCCGGGCTGGGGCGGCTGGCCGATGCGGAAGCCGTGGCCGAAATGCTGCTGGTGCTCAGCCAGATTCCCCAGGCCCCGGAGGCCGGCCCCTGGTTTGAGTCGGTGCAGATCGATCCGGTGCGGGCCGAGCTGCTGGTAGACCACTGTTTTGAACCTGGCCTGGAGCAGCCAGAGCTGCTGCCCGTCGAGCGCTTCGAGCGCTGGGACCGGCTGGGTTACAAGGCGACCGACGCCTACAGCCGCCTCCGCCAGTGGATTGAGCAGCAGCGGCAGCAGCGCCAGCGCCGCCTCACCCCAGGGGTGGTCAGCGTGCTGGATCGGGCCATTCAGACCTTTTACTGGGGCGGCAGTCACCTGCCCCCCGACCAGCTGGCGGCCCTGCGCGAGCTGATGGAAACCGCCCAGCAGTACTGGGCGATCGAAGATCGGCTGCGTCAGATTCCCCCCACCCTGGGCACCACCCCGGCCCACCTGCTCAAACCCGCCCTGGAGCGGTTCATTCTGTTGCTGCGCCAGGGTACCGTCACCGCCGATCCCTACCCGGTGGAGTCGGCTGACCCCAGCCAGCGAGTGATTACCATTGCCACGGTGTATCAGTACCGACTTCAGCGCCTGCGCCACCGCTGGCACTTCTGGATCGATGCCGGATCGCCCCGGTGGCTGGGGGGCACAGAGGATTTGTTGTTTGGCTACCCGATTTTTCTGGACAGCTATGGGGGGCGACCCTGGCGCACGGACGAGCTGGAGGAGCTGCACCGCGATCGCCCCGAGCGTATCCTGCGCGATCTGCTGGGCCGGGTGACGGAGCGTGTAGTACTGTGCCACAGCGAACTGGCCGTCAGCGGACAGGAGCAGATCGGCCCGCTGCTGACTCTGGTCAACGCCAATACCGAGGGGTAGCCCGAGCGGGATGTAACCCCAATAAAAGATGTAACCCCAATAAAAAGGGACGCCATTGGCGTCCCTGGGTGTGGTTTTATTAGCCGTATCCAGACGGTGCTCTAGGGGCCAATCGGTTTAGGCCGAGAGTCGCCCGCTAGATTCGAGATGTCCAGACATGGCCGGATGGCGGTTTAGCGGTAGCGCTTTTTGCGACGAGCTACGGCTTTGCGCTTGCGCTTTTCCTGGGGCGTCTCGAAGTGGCGACGACGCTTAACTTCTGAAAAAATCCCTGCCTTAGAGACCTGCCGCTTAAAGCGGCGCAGGGCTGATTCAATGCCCTCGTTTTCACCTACAACGACTTGAGTCATACGAAATCGCTTCTTTACTCCTTGGGTATGAACTGGTGAGCCAAACAATCGGCAGGCGCTGAGACCTGCAAAAATTGGGTTGGATTGCCCCGGAACTTTTGAGCCACCTCCCACTGTTCCAGGCAGAGTCGTTAAGGCTGCGTAGCAGCACGGTCATTAAAAAACTGTCGGCATAAAACATACAGACAGCAAAGCTCGGGCATAACTGCCCTTATTCCTTCCTACCCTAGCACAAAACCAGTGCGCTGACCGCCGATTGTTCTGCTCCAGGCTGATTGATTCCTGACCGGTGGCAGGTCGGGGCTAGGATCCAAAGGCTAGGCTGCATAGGTTTTGGGTTTGGGGAAGGGCAGGTGGCTGGTACACAGGGCTTTCCCCAGGCGTTGCTCACAGAATGACTTCTCGTCGGGGGCCAGGTCGTCGTAGGCAATATCCCGGCGCAGCACCACGCCATTGTGCCCCGCCAAGAATCGGGGGAGTTCGTCGTACTCAACCGTGCGCAGGGTTTGGATGTCGTAGGTGGTGTAGGTAGTCAGGTCGGGATCGCTGAAGTCTATATCGATGACCGTCAGGCCCTTCCAGGGGGGGCGATTGCTGTCGATCAGGGGGCGGGGGCCAGAGCCCAAAATCCCGGTGTGCAGCAGCTGGAGCTGCCCGCGGTGGCCGGGGTAGTAGGCGTGATGGTGGCCGCTGATGTAGGTGTGCACGCGGTAGCGCTCGAGCATGGCCCGCAGCTGTTCGGGGTTGGCCATTACTTCGCCGGGGCGATCGCGGCCCACCGCCACCCCGTAGAGGGGCAGGTGGCTGATCAAAATTCGGGCTTTGGCCTGCTGGGCGGCGTCGCTGGCCAGGGCCTGCTCCACCCAGGCCAGTTTATCCGCTGGAATCTGGCTGGTCGAGCCATCCCAGGCCATAAAGAAAATGCCCTGCTGCTCAAAGGTGTAGTAGAAGGGAAAATCGCTGCGGTCGATGAAGTTGACCCCAGGGCTGTGCTCTGGAGCCCTCCAGTAGACGGTGGCCAGATCGCGTTCCTGCTGGAACAGGAATGTGTTGTTGGGTCCCCTGGCCCCGGAGGCGTCGTGGTTACCAACGGTGAAGCCAAAGGGGAGGTTTTGGGCGCGCAGCGGGGCCGCGACGCGATCGTCAAAGGCCTGCCACATGGCCCTGATTTGCTCGGGGGTGAGGGATGCCTTTTGCCCGGCGACCATATCGCCGCCGCAGACCACCAGATCGGGCTGCCAGAAGGGCAGCAGCGCGATCGCCTTATCGACCTCCGGGTCGTAGTCGGTGGATCCGTAGGCGCTGTTCAGGTCGCTGATGGCTACCAGGCGCACATCCTTGCGGGGCGGGCTGACCATGCCCCCCGGAGCACTGGCAATCCAGCCCTGGGCGGCGGCGGATAGCTCCGGAGCGACAGGGGCGGGGAGTTCGGAGGCGATCGCCGACCCCTCCCGCGCCTGCTGGGGAGAAACCTCCGCGGCTACCGCATCGGCAGAGGGGGGCGGCTCCGACAGCAGCACCCGCTGGGAGCAGGCGAGGCAAACGCTGAGCACTAGGCCCAGGCCCAACCCGGTGAAAAAACGTCTGTAACCCATAAACCGCTCAGGCCAAACCACAGGCATAAACTTACCCCATCTGCCTCCTTTTGTGTGAAGACAGGGGCTGTGCCGCCAGGGCAGGTCAAGAACCATGTCGGATTTTGGCAGGGGCGATCGCCCCTGCGGCTTGCCCCCCGGGAGCTATTTGCCACCGGCCACATCGATAAATGCGCCCGTTGTGTAGGCCGACTCCGCCGACAGCAGCCACAGAATGGCCTGGGCCACCTCGATCGCCTGTCCGCCTCGCCCCAGGGGTACAGCTGTTTTGACTCGCTCGACGCGATCGGGTTCGCCGCCGCTGGCGTGGATATCGGTATAGATGAACCCAGGGCGCACGGCATTGACGCGAATGCCTTCGGCGGCCACTTCCTGCGCCAGGCCAATGGTCAGGCTGTCGATCGCGCCCTTGGCGGCGGCATAGTCCACATATTCCCCTGGCGCACCCAGACGGGCCGCCACCGACGACACATTGACGATGGCTCCCCCCGCTCCGCCGCGTCGGGTTGACATCCGCCGGATCGCTTCGCGGGCGCACAAAAAGCTGCCGGTCACGTTGACGGCCAGTATGCGGGAGATCCGGGCGGCATCGATGTCTTCGACGCGCTGCTGCCGTTCTAAAATGCCGGCGTTGTTGACCAGGGCCGTCACCCGGCCCAGCTGCGCATCTACGGTCTGAAACAGACGCACCACCTCGGCCTCAATGGCGACATCGGCGGCGACGGCGATCGCCTGTCCGCCTGCCCGGGCAATGGATCCGACCACCCCGCTGGCGGCGGCCTGGTGGTGCCGGTAGTTGACGCACACTGCATACCCCCGCGCAGCGGCTAGCTGGGCCGTAGCTGCCCCAATGCCTCGACTGCCGCCGGTTACAATCAAAACGGGTTTTAGGCCGGCTGGGGCCGAAGGATTGGCAGTTGAGCTGAATTGAACCATGTTAAACGACGCCCAAGCGATGTAACGTTCGGTGCTAAGGAACGCAGGTTATTAAGTTATGAACTAACCCGGCAATTGGCTCAAATTGACTGTTTTTGATCCAGTTCGGCAAAAACGGCTTTGGCCACCAGCAGCGCATTGACAGCAGCCGGAAATCCAGCGTATACCGCCATCTGCATGATCACTTCAACAATTTCGTCTCGGGTGCAGCCTACGTTCAGGCTGCCCTGAATATGGGCCTTGAGTTCGGTGGGGGCGTTACCGAGGGTGACCAGAGACGCGATCGTGGCAATCTGCCGTTGCTTGGGCGATAGGCCGGGCCGTGAGTAAATATCCCCGTAGGGAAATTCCACAATCAGCCGGGCAAAGTCGGGGGCAATATCGCCCAGGGCATCCATGACCCCCTCACCGATGTGACCATGAATTCTGGCTAGGGCAGCTTGTCCACGGGTATATCGGGTTGAGTCCATAATCTGTTCGCAAATAGTAGGAAATAACGCTAATTTGACGGCTAAAAAAATACCTATTTGAGAATGAATTTTTAGAAAAGGTTTCCGCAGGTATAGCACAAGCTTTTGTCTAGATGATTTTTCTAGTCAAAAAAAGGCGATCGCCTCAACATTTTAAAGAGCTCAGCCCCCTATTTTTCCATACAATGGAAGCACTACCCGCCGCCGCGTAGCGATCTGGACTCAAGCTGGTCTTCACAAACTGGTTTTCAAGAGAGCGCTATGCCAGGGCTCTGGCGCTGTAGCCGCCCCCTGAATCAACCTCAATGAGTCAAACCTACAAAACCACTGGCATCAACCTCAAGGCCATGCCGCTGGGCGAGAGCGATCGCCTGCTCACCATCCTCACCCCCGATCTGGGTCTGGTGCGGGCGGTGGCTCCGGGGGCGCGCAAGCACCAGTCGCGGCTGGGGGGGCGCAGCGGTCTGTTCGTTATCAACGACTGCCTGGTGGTCAAGGGCAAGCGCCTCGACAAGCTGGTTCAGGCTGAGACCCAGCGCACCTTTCCAGGGCTAAGTCAGCACCTGGGGCGGCTGACCGCCAGCCAGTACCTGGCCGAGGTGGCCCTACTCATGGCCCTGAGCGACTGTACCCAGAGCGATTTGTATAATGTACTCGTAGAACATCTGGAACGCCTCGAAACTGCCCCTCCCGGGGCGCTGCTGGCGGCTCTCTGCCACGGGCTTTACCACCTGCTGGCCCTGGATGGGGTGGCTCCCGAGGTGCACCGCTGCACCCTCAGTCGGGTAGACATTGTGCCCAATCTGCTCGACCCCGCCTGGCGCGTTGAGTTTAGGACCGATGCCGGAGGGCTGGTGCAGCTAGCCGCTACTCCCCCACTGGTCGAGTCATCGGGGCGCTCAAGCCAGAGCCAGAAGCGCCCAACGCTGCTAACCGCTACCGATGTCGCGCTGCTCCAGCAGCTGAGCAAGCCTGACATTGTCTCGACCCTCCCCACAGACCTGCCCCACGGCTTTGAGTCCAGTGGGGCAGGCAAAAGCCAGCAGCTGTGGTCGCGAGTTGAGCGCCTTCTGCGAGAATATGCTCAGGACCACTTTGAACGTCCGATTCGGTCGGCAGCTCTGGTTGATGTCTGTTTTGCTACCGTTTAAACTGCTGGGTAGAGAGCTATTCAGCGCCCTGCTGGTTCGTTGGTTAACCCATGCTCCGCGAGTTTGATGCTGATACTGACACAGCCGAGGCAAACGATTTGTCTCCGGCTGAGTTTGAAAAATCCACCTCAGACGACATAGACTCTGCCCCGGCACAACGGGGGGCGCTGGGTTTCGATCACCTGCCCCCAGAGCCAGAGAACGGGTTTGGGGCTGTGTTTCAAAACCGTAATTTTTTAATCCTATGGGCCGGGCAGCTGTTCTCTCAGCTGGCCGACAAAGTCTATCTGGTCCTGATGATCGCCATCATTGCAGCCCGCTTTGAAACCCCTGGACAGACCATTAGTGGCTGGGTAGCAGCGGTGATGATTGCCTTCACGGTGCCCGCCGTCCTGTTTGGGGCCCTGGCCGGGGTATTTGTCGATCGCTGGCCCAAGCGCCCGGTCCTGATCTGGTCGAACTTGCTGCGGGGCGGCCTGGTAATGGCCCTGCCCCTGGGAATTTGGCTGACCCTGGGTTGGGGTACTGTGCTGGGCCTGCCGGTGGCTTTTTGGCTGCTGCTGCTGGTGACCTTTCTCATTTCTACCCTGACCCAGTTTTTTGCCCCGGCGGAGCAGTCCATTATTCCGCTAATTGTGGCCGAAGGCGATCTGCTCTCGGCCAACTCCCTCTACACCACCACTATGATGGCGTCGGTGATTGTCGGCTTTGCGGTGGGTGAGCCGCTGCTAGCCCTGGCCGACCGGCTGATGCTGGCCCTGGGAATCGCCAACAATGGCCCGGCTATTTTGGTGGGCCTCAGCTATTTGGTGGCGGGGCTCTGCCTGACGACGATGGCCCCCGGCCCAGAAACCCTCTCGGCAGCCCACGAAGATTTGTCTCAGTTTTGGGCCGACATCAAAGATGGCTTGCGCTACCTGGGGCAGCAGGTGCAGGTGCGGGTGGCAATTATTCAGCTGGTGCTGCTGTCCTCGGTTTTTGCGGCCCTGGCGGTGCTGGCCGTGCGGCTGGCCGAAATGATCCCCGCCATCAAGGCCTCGCAGTTTGGCTTTTTGCTGGCCGCTGGGGGGCTGGGCCTGGGCCTGGGGGCGGTGCTGGTGGGCAACTTTGGCCCCCGTTTTCCCAGGCGATTTCTGAGCCTGTGGGGTGCCCTTGGCCTCGCGGCTTGTCTGGTTTCCCTGGCCTGGACCACCCATCAGCTGTGGGCCTCCATGGTGATTATTGCGGTACTTGGCCTGTGTGGGGCCTTCGTTGGGATTCCGATGCAGACCCTGATTCAGGAAAAAACGCCAGAAGCGATGCGGGGTAAAGTGTTTGGCCTGCAAAACAATTTGATCAATATTGCCCTTAGCCTGCCTTTGGCCCTGGCCAGCATCGTGGAAGCGCGCCTGGGATTGGCCAATGTTTTCATTGGCATGGGCGCCCTGGTGGGTTTAGGGGGAGTTGTAACCTGGTATATTGCCGATACGGCCATGAGAAAGGTCTAGGCGCTACGCCAGGCACTGTTTTTTTACCTTGGCCATAAATGGCCCCTTGAGGCGATCGCGTCAGCCCATAGCTGATGCTGGTTTCGGATGTTTAGCGGATATCGCGACACGGCATGCACATCGCGTGGCTAGGTAAAAAAAATCCCTTCTGTGGCAACGTCACCTATGGCCGAGAGGTGACCAACGCCCTGCTGGAGCGTGGCTACCGGGTTACCTTTTTGCACTTTGCCCAACCCCAGGAAGGGCAGCATCACGACCCAATCCAGCGCTCCGAGGAGGTGCCGCTACCTTTCCTGTTCAAATCCCAGATTCTGACGATTCCGTCCCTGAAGTCGGGCAAGCTGCTGGCGGAAGCCCTGGAGCGACTGCAGCCCGACCTGGTCCACGCGTCGCTGACCCTGTCACCGCTCGATTTTAGGCTGCCCGAAATCTGTGCCGACCTCAAGATTCCCCTGGTGGCCACCTTTCATCCCGCCTTCGATCGCCGGGTACGCAGCCTGACCTCGGGCACCCAGCACCTCACCTACCAGCTCTATGCCCCCTGTCTGGCCAACTACGATCGCGTCATCGTCTTTTCGGAGCTACAGCGCGACCTGCTGAGCAAGCTGGGGGTGCCCGCCTCTACCCTGGTGGTCATTCCCAACGGCGTAGATACCCTGCGCTACTCGCCCGGGCCGTCGGCGGTAAAGGCCGATCTGTACGCCCGGCAGCTGTTTGTCTACCAGGGGCGAATTTCGCTGGAAAAAAATGTGGAGGCGCTGCTGCGGGGCTGGCGTCAGGCGGAGATGGGGCCTAACTGCAAGCTGGCGATCGTCGGCAGCGGTCCCCTGGAGGCGTCCCTAAAGCGGTTCTACGGCGAGGATGACGACATTCTGTGGCTGGGCTACCTGGCCAACGAGCAGCGCCGCATCGATATTCTGCGGGCGGCGGACGGCTTTATCCTGCCGTCTCTGGTGGAGGGGCTGTCGCTGTCGCTGCTGGAGGCGATGGCCTGCGGCACCGCCTGTATCGCCACCGACGCCGGGGCCGACGGCGAGGTGCTGGCCGACGGGGCGGGCATTGTGCTCGACACGCAGCGGGTGTCGTCGCAGCTACAAACCATCTTGCCCATTTTGCGCGACCACCCCGAAATTACCCAGCTGTTGGGCCACAAGGCCCGCGAGCGAGTGCTGCAGCGCTACACCCTGCGCGACAATATCTCGGCCCTGGAAGCCCTCTACAGTGAGGTGACGGCGGAGCAGCGGCTGATGTGCGGTCAGCGCGCATAGGCGGCTACCGGAGAAGTCTGGGCGGGATGGGGGTGGCAGGATGCTGGCCAGGGACTATGATGCAGGTGGTTCGAGGACTGTTGAATTCTTACCTGGATCATGATCAGAACAAAAATTGTCGAGCTATCGACCATCGAGGCTGCTGCCTACCGCCAAAAGCTGAGGGGCGGCAAGTCTGGGGTCGTGGTGATGCGCTACGACACCGACCAGCCCGGTTTAGCGTCCTTTAGCCGCAACACGGGGGATCCTGTCCCCAATGCCAACGTCAATCTGGAGCTGTTTCCCCTGGAGGCGTTTCAGGAGGCGCTGGAGTTGACGGCCGGTCTGCCCTACTCCAAGCGTGGTCCGGTGAAGCTGAGTGGTCAGCCTCCGGCCTCCACCCCCGAGGAGGATCTGGAGACAGACGCTCCCGAGGACGAGGCTACGGTGGACAGCGCCGAGTACGCCGCCGTGGTCGCCGCCTACACCAACAAAAAGGGCGAGCTGTCCTACGACTTGATCAACAAAGACTTTATTCAGTTTGCCCGGTCGAGCAAGATCGTCGGCGATATGGTGGCCAACGGTGCCTCCCAGGACGAGATCCGCAGCCACATCGTCAAGGTGAAGCTGGAGCAGCTGACCGGCAACCGCGACCTGAGCGAGACCCAGGCCCAACGGATTGTGGACATGCTGGATGAGGTTAGCCCCCGCTTTGTCTTCCGCGAACTCAACGACGAGATTCGCAAACTGCTGAGCGCCGCCAAAGGTTGAGGGTAGGGGAATCCGTCTAACCGGGCTATCCCGATAAATCCATGCTTGAGCCGGTTTGCCCCAATGAATAGCATCCTCTTAACTCAGTAGTTGCGGTATCGCTACTACGTAGAGGTAGAAACCCGCACCGATATGGACACTTCTGAGGGGGGAGGGGTGCTGGTAGGGATTCCGATGCGGTGGTGCTATCGCGTCAGGCCGTGTCCTCGCCTTTGGCCGAACCCACTGAGACTGTAGCTGTTCAACCGCTGCCTCAAACGGTGACGCTGCCAATACCGACAGAAAGCAAGGAGCGGTACCCGGAGATCAGGGAGGTGAGCCGTAACGCGGTCATCACCGTCGTCGAAGTGCTGTCGCCCAAGAAGGAGCGTCCTGGTCGAGGACGCACACCGTTCTGCATAATACCCTACGGTGCTTGGGGTAGATCAGGATCGCTTGCCCAGGAGCTGGTCGCGCAGGGTTTTGATGCGATCGCGGTACTTGGCCGCCTCCTCAAAGTCGAGGTTTTTGGCGGCTTCCTTCATCTGCTTTTCCAGCTGACCGATGAACTCGGGGATGTCCTCCAGGGGCAGTTCGTCCTTATGCTCGTAGACCTCCTCCAGCTCGTGGGCGTTGAGGCGGCGGGAGACTTCGAGGAACGACAGAATCGAGTTGCTGTTGCGGCGGATGATCGAGGTGGGGGTAATGCCGTGGGCCTCGTTGTAGGCGGTCTGGATGGCGCGGCGGCGTTCGGTTTCGCTGATGGCCTTGGCCATGCTGTCTGTTAAGTTGTCGGCGTAGAGGATGGCCTGCCCCTGGACGTGGCGGGCGGCGCGGCCAATGGTCTGGATCAAGGAGCGTTCGGCCCGCAGGAACCCCTCTTTGTCGGCATCAAGAATGGCCACCAGGGAAACCTCCGGCAGGTCCAGCCCCTCCCGCAGCAGGTTCACCCCCACCAGCACGTCGTAGAGCCCCTCCCGCAGGTCTTGGATGATCTCAATCCGCTCGATGGAGTGGATTTCCGAGTGCAGGTAGCGCACCCGCACCCCGTGCTCCTCGAAGTATTCGGTCAGGTCTTCGGCCATGCGCTTGGTCAGGGTGGTGATCAGCACCCGTTCCTGCTTGGCGGCCCGCTCCCGCACTTCCCCCAGCAGGTCGTCGATCTGTCCTTCGGTGGGGCGCACAAAAATTTCGGGGTCAAGCACCCCGGTGGGGCGAATGATCTGCTCCACCACTTTGCCGCCAGAGATCTCCATTTCCCAGTCGCCAGGGGTAGCCGAGACAAAGATGCACTGGTTCACCTTTTCCCAGAATTCTTCGGCCTTGAGCGGGCGGTTGTCGGCGGCGCTGGGCAGGCGAAAGCCGTGGTCGATCAGCACCATCTTGCGGCTGCGATCGCCGTTGTACATGCCGTGGATCTGGGGAATGGTGACGTGGGACTCGTCGATCACCAACAGCCAGTCCTTGGGAAAGTAGTCGAGCAGGCATTCCGGCGGCGACCCGGCTTTGCGCCCCGCCAGGTGGCGGGCGTAGTTTTCCACCCCGTTGCAGTAGCCTACCTCGCGGATCATCTCCAGGTCGTAGCGAGTGCGCTGCTCCAGCCGCTGGGCCTCCAGTAACTTCCCTTCTTTTTCTAGCTCCGCCAAACGCTCTTGCAGCTCATCTTTGATCGCCTGGCAGGCTTCTTCAATGCGCTCATCCGGCGTTACAAAGTGCTTGGCCGGGTAAATGCTCAGACCCTCCATGCTCTGGAGGGTGGCCCCGGTGATCGGGTCCACGTAGCGCACGGCGTCGATCTCGTCGCCAAAAAACTCCACACGGATAATTCTGTCCTCGTAGGCGGGGCCAATCTCTAGCACATCGCCCTTGACCCGAAACTTGCCCCGGCCCAAGTCCAAATCGTTGCGCTCATACTGAATCGAGGCCAGGTCCCGCAGCACCTGGCGCTGGTTGACTTCCATGCCCACGTGCAGCGGAATCGAGGCTTTAAGGTACTCGGACGGAATCCCCAGACCGTAGATGCAGCTGATCGAGGCCACCACGATCACGTCCTTGCGCTCGAACAGGGAGCGGGTGGCGGAGTGCCGCAGCATGTCGATCTCGTCGTTGATCGAAGCCGTTTTGGCGATGTAGGTGTCGGTGGTGGGGATGTAGGCCTCGGGCTGGTAGTAGTCGTAGTAGCTGATGAAGTACTCGACGGCGTTGTCGGGGAAGAACTCCCGCAGCTCGTTGCACAGCTGGGCGGCCAGGGTTTTGTTGTGGGCCAGCACCAGGGTGGGCTTGCCGATGTTGTTGATGACGCGGGCGATGGTGTGGGTTTTGCCCGTGCCCGTGGCCCCCAGCAGGGTCTGGTACTTGGTCTGGTCCTGGAGAAACTTGGTCAGACCTGCGATCGCCTTGGGCTGGTCGCCCGTGGGTTCAAAGGGAGCCTGAATGTTGAAGTCGCCCATAGGTCATTCGGTACAAAAAGAGCGGCGGTACAAAGACACTATTACGCCTCTTCATAATGACTGATTTTCTTCCCTATGGTGGTTACTTCAACTACTCGATGGCGCGATCGCTGTAGGGCTCGGCCATCCTGGGCCAGGCATCTGGCTGCCTTGGGCAGTGGGACGGCCATCTGTACGCCACAGAGCTTGCCAGTAAAAATCAGCACTAGGGCATAGAAAGCCTGCGTCAGGACCGACTAGGATGAGTAACGCCCGGGGGATGGCGGCACGGGCTACGGGTTTAGTTCGGAGTAGGATAATGACAAACTTGGGGGGGCACCACACCGCATTGTCCACTGTGCAACCCATGGGTGATTACATCCCGTATCAATGGTGGAAGAAAAACCTGCAGTGTCTCAGGTTTCAGCAGTGCTGAAGCCGCGAATGGTTGCGTTCAGGCGGCGTCCTGCCAAGTCAGCCGGGCGCTGTACCGTTTCGCTGCGGTGGTACCTGATGTTGCTCATGGCGGGTACCCTGCTGCCAGTGGTCCTGTTCGCCGGGGCCATCGTGTATCGATTGTCCTATCAAGAACAGGCGGCGGCAGAGCGGCGAATCCTGCGAGAGGCCCGCAATTTGGCTGCTACGGTAGACCGCGAATTTTCCAACACGACCCGAACCCTCCAGGCTCTGGCGGCATCGGATCAGCTGGTTGAGGGAGACCTGGAGGGGTTCTATGGCGATGCCAGGCGCGTGGAGGAAACCCAGGCCACCTGGATGACGGTGATTTTGCTGTCCCCTGATGGCCAACAGCTTTTAAATACCAGGCAGCCATTGGGGGTGCCGTTGCCCTCCGTAAACGAGCCCGCTAGCCTGACACACCTGGTAGCTACACAGCGGCCAGTCGTTGGCGATCTGAGTCGAGGTAATGCGGGGAAAAACTATGCCTTTCCGATCCGGGTTCCGGTCATTCAAGACGGTGTTCTGCGCTACGCCTTGACCGCTGTGATCACACCCCAGGCGATGGCTACGGTGGTTGAGGAGCAGCAACCGGTGGAAGGTGAGTGGACGCGCACCATTCTCGATGGTCAGGGTGTGGTGGTAACCCGCACGCTCAATCCTCAGCAGTTTGTGGGGCAGCGGGGTACGCCGTCGTTTTTGCGACGCATCGAAGCCGCCAGCGAAGGCGTTTACCAGGACCTGAGCCTGGAAGGGATGGAGGTGTATGTGGCCTTCAGCCGGATTAGCAATACGCCCTGGACAGCGGCTGTCACGATACCGATTCAGGACATTCAGGGGCCTGCCCGTCAGGCCATGGGGCTGGTGATTGGTTCGGGCATGGCGCTGCTGCTGATTAGCGGCCTGGGGGCGTACTGGCTGTCGCGGCCCATTTCTCGTAGCTTCACGGCGGCGGCCCTGGCGGCCGAGGCGCTGGCCAACAATGAGCATCCCCAGCTCAGCTCGCGGTCGATCAAAGAGGTGGCCCTGCTGGGGCGATCGCTGGAGGTGGCCGCCAACCTGCTGGCCGAGCGCGATCGCGAGCGGGCCGAACACCTCGAACGGGCGGAGATGGCCAAGGAAGAGGCCGAGCGGGCCAATCGGCTGAAGGACGAATTTTTGGCCGTGTTGTCCCACGAGCTGCGCACCCCCCTAAACCCCATTCTGGGCTGGGCCAGCCTGCTGCGCGACGGCCAACTCAGCGCCGAAAAAACCGCCTTTGCCCTAGAGACCATCGAGCGCAATGCCAAACTGCAAACCCAGCTGATCGACGACCTGCTGGATGTGACTCGAATTATGCAGGGCAAAACCCGGCTGACGATGGTCCCGGTTGACCTGGTTGCCATTGTGGTGGCGGCCCTGGAAACGGTGCGGCTGACGGCGGAGGCCAAAGCGATCGCGATTCAAACCCTGTTTGAACCGGAGCTGGGGCCGGTCTTGGGCGACTCCACTCGGCTGCAGCAGGTGATCTGGAATTTGCTCAGCAATGCGGTCAAGTTTACCGACAGCGGTGGCCAGGTGGTAGTGACGGTGGCCCAGGTGGGGGCTGAGGCCCAGGTTCAGGTGAGCGATACGGGCAAAGGCATTCACCCCGGTTTCCTGGGCTACGTGTTCGAGTATTTTCGCCAGGAAGACGGCACCACGACCCGCAAGTTTGGCGGCCTGGGGCTGGGGCTAGCGATCGTTCGCAACCTGGTCGAACTCCACGGCGGCACCGTGGTGGCCGCTAGCCCCGGCGAGGGCCAGGGCGCTACGTTTACGGTGAGGCTGCCGCTGCTGCCGAGCCAGGCTGATCGGGGGGGATAACAGGGATGGAGCGGCGTCTATCTTTCGATAGATTGGCTGGCCCTGCCAAACGCTATAGATTAGACCAGTATTGTTGGCGATCGCCTCTGTAGTTCGCAGGGTGTTTAGCAGGGCCGATCTCCTTGCCCGATGCACCGTTTTAGCCGGCATAACAGTGCTGCTGAAAATCATGGCAGTACCCACGCTGAGCTTCCCTATGGTTGATCCCGAGTTGCAGACGGACCTCTCCCAGGCACGGATAGTATTAGTCATTGCTGATCGCCCCGATAACGCCGATTTGTATCGGCATTGGCTAGATCAGCAGGGCAAGGTTTCCGATCAAGTACTGTCGGCTACCGATGGTGCTCAGGGGGTAACCCTGTGCCAAACGCATTCAGTTAGGGTCATTCTGCTGGAGCTGGAGGCATCCAGTCCAACCGATCGCCGGGCTGAGGACTGGGGCCTGGAGCGGCTGGCTGAGCTGAAGAAGTCCCTGGGGGAGGCCTGTCCACCGATTTTGGCGATCGGCCGCAACGACGCTCCCCTGGCGGTGGAGGCGATGCGAGCGGGGGCGGTGGACTACCTGGTTGCCGACCAGATCACGGCGGACAGCCTGGGGTGGGCCCTGAGCCGGGTGGTTGCCACTGCTGCCGAAACCAACCCAAGCTGCACGGGGCTGCAGCAGCAGCTCCAGGCTACGGCGGCCGCCCTGGACGAGAGTCGCGATGAGCTGGAGCGGCGATCGCAGATTTTTGACGCCCTGCTGGCTACCATTTCCGACTTCGTCTACCTGCTCGATCGCCAGGGGCGCTTTGTGTTTGTCAACCAGCCCCTGCTCGACCTGTGGGGGCTGAGGCTGGCCGAGGCTGTCGGCAAAACCTTTTTCGAGCTCAACTATCCCCCTGCCCTGGCCGCTAAACACCAGAGGGAGATCGAGCATGTGTTTGTCACAGGGCAGACGGTGCAGGATGAATCGACCTATGTCAGCCCCACGGGCGTCAGCGGCATCTATGAATACATCTTTAAACCGATGCTTGGCCCCGAGGGGGCAGTGCAGTTTGTAGGCGGTTCGACCCGCAACATTACCCACCGCCAGCGGGCCGAAGCCGCCCTGCGCGAAAGCGAAGCGCGATTTCGCAGCTTTGCTGAAAACAGCCGCGATGTGATCTGGATTACGGATTTGCAGGAGGAACGGTTGGTCTACGTCAGTCCGTCCTTTGAACAGGTGTGGGGACGACCGGTGGCGGACGTATACGACGACTTGAACCGCTTCATTGGCTTTGCCCACCCCGACGATCGCGATCGGATTCGCACCAGCTGGCAGCAGTGCCGGCGGCGCGGCACCAGCCAGGACTACCGGATTGTGCGCCCCGATGGGGCGATGGTCTGGATTCGCGATCGCTGTTTTCCCATCTTTGACGACCAGGGCAAGCTGCTGTGGATGGGGGGTATTGCCGAAGACATCACCGAGCACAAGCAGATTGAAGACACCCTGCGCCAGCGGGAAGCCGAACTGCGCCTGATCACCGATGCCGTCCCCTCGCTGATCTCCTTTATCGATGCCCAGAGGCGCTACCGCTACAACAATCGCAGCTACGAAAACTGGTTTGGCCAGCTGGCTCAGGACAACCACGGCAAGCACATGCGGGAGGTGCTGGGGGAAGCCGCCTACGCGGTGGTTCGCCCCTACGTGGAGCGGGTGCTGGCCGGAGAGCAGGTCACCTTTGAAACCCAGGTGCCCTACAAAGACGGCGGTACTCGCTACATCAGCGCCACCTACGTGCCTCAGACCAGCGCCGAGGGAGCGGTGGAGGGGTTTGTGGCGCTGGTCAACGACACCACCGATCGCCGCCGGGCCGACCAGGAGCGCGAACAGCTGCTGGACCGGGAGCGGGCGGCCCGCAACCAGGCCGAGGCCGCCAACCGGATCAAGGACGAATTTCTGGCCGTGGTCTCCCACGAACTGCGAACGCCCCTCAACCCCATTCTGGGGTGGTCCCAGCTGCTGCGCGATCGCCAGCTCGATGCCCAAAAAACCCAGTACGCCCTCAGTGTGATCGAGCGCAACGCCCAGATCCAGGCCCAGCTGATCAATGACTTGCTGGATGTGTCGCGGGTGCTGCGGGGCAAGCTGAGCCTCAACACCACGGTGGTGGATCTGGCCGTCACCATTCGGGCCGCCGTGGAGACGGTGCGCCTGGCCGCCGAGGCCAAACGGATTCAGCTAGACACCAAGCTAGAGGCCGACGTGGGCCGGGTTTCGGGCGATGCCGACCGACTGCAGCAGGTGGTGTGGAACCTGCTCTCCAACGCGGTCAAGTTCACCTCCGAGGGAGGGCAGGTCGAGGTGCGGCTGTCGCGGGTGCGGGTCGATCGCCGCAAAAAAGATCGCGGCGAAGACGCCACGGCCAAGCCCTTGCCCCCCCTCTACGCCCAGATCACCGTTAGCGATACAGGCAAGGGCATTCACCCGGCTTTTCTGCCCTACGTTTTCGATCGCTTTCGCCAGGAAGACGCCGCCACCACCCGACAGTTTGGCGGTCTGGGGCTGGGCCTTGCCCTGGTGCGCTACCTGGTCGAACTCCACGGCGGAATTGTCCAGGCCGACAGCCCAGGGGATGGGCAGGGGGCCACCTTTACGGTGCAACTGCCCCTCGCCCCGCCCGCCGCCGCCGACTCGCCTTCGGCAAACCCCGCTGCCGGGGTAATCGCGGCCGACCAGCGGCCGGGCGACCTGGCCGGAGTTCGGGTCCTGGTGGTGGACGACGACCAGGGCACCCGGGAGTTTATTACCTTTTTGCTGGAGCTGCACCAGGCCCAGGTAATCGCCGCCAGCAGCGCCGCCGCGGCGATCGCTGCCCTGGAGCAGGGACCGCCAGACATTCTGCTCAGCGACATTGGCATGCCGGGCACCGATGGCTACACGCTGATGCGCCAGGTGCGCGACCTGCCCCCCGACCAGGGCGGCGATCTGCCGGCCATTGCCCTGACCGCCTACGCAGGGGAGATCGACTACCGTCAGGCGATCGCGGCGGGCTTTCACAAACACATGCCCAAACCCGTGGAGCCCCAGCGCCTGATTGAGGCGATCGCCGCCCTGGTCCGGCACCGGCCCAGCCCCTGAGTCCCGCTATATAATCGGTCCATTCTTCTGGCAGGAATATCCGATGGGACAGGTGTGGGGGATGCCGGTTGTCGTGGGCCTGGGGCTGGTGGCGGCGGTGGCTGGCTGGCGGCGGTGGACCTGGCAACAGCGGTTCAAAACGCTGCGATCGCTGCCCTCGCCCCCTGGGCACTGGCTGCTGGGGCACATTCCGCCCTTGCTGGCGGCGGTCAAAAATCGGCAGCTATTCCAAATTTTGTTTGACTGGTCCCAGGCCTATGGCCCCCGGTACGTGTACTGGGTGGGCTATCCGGTGGTGGTGCTCAGCCAGGCAAAGCTGATCGACAACACCATTGTGCAGGGCACCCGCGACGGCAGCCTAACCCGCACCGGCCAGTCACAGCGGGCCTGGAACGACCTGATGGGGCCAATCATGATCGGCCAGGATGGGGCCGAGTGGCAGTGGCGGCGCAAGGCCTGGACCCCGGAGTTTAGCTCCAGCGGCGTCAACCACTACCTGACCCTGGTAGACCAGAGCTGTACCCAGGTGATCGCCCAGCTTCACGCCGCCCCCACAGACCAACCATTGCCCGTCGATCCGCTGTTTGTGGAGCTGACCCTGCGGGTAATTGCGGCGCTGGTGTTGGGCATTCCCATCGATCCAGCCCAGCCCAGCCCCGAAGGCCCGCCCCTGGAAATCGAGCCCACCTACAACGCCATGTCGGTGCTGACCTACCGATTCTTGCGGGTGGCCGTGGGCGAAAAGCCCTGGCAAAAGTATCTGCCCACCCCCTCCGCCCGGGCCTACTGGGCCGCCCGCCGCCACTTTGAAACCTGTTTGCAATCCCGCGTTGACCTGGCCCTGCGGCTGCGCGATGGCGACCTCGCCGCCCAGGCCCAGGCCAGCCCCCTATTTCAGCAGTCGATGGTGGTCAAAATTGCGGCCAAGGAACCCCGCTACAGCCGCGCCACCCTGCTGCCCGAAATCGTTGAAATGCTGATCGCAGGCACCGACACTACCGCCCACACCCTCTCCTTTGCGGTGGGCGAACTGGCGCTCAATCCGCAGGTGTTTGAGACGGCCCGGGCCGAGGTCGATCGCGCGTTTGAGCACCACGGCACCCTCACCCTGGCCAGCCTGAAGGAGCTGAGCTACCTGCAGGGGGTGATCAAAGAGACCTTGCGGCTCTATTCGGTGGCTTCAGGCACGACGTCGCTCCAGGTGACCCGAGACATGGTAGTGGATGACCTGGCGGTGCCCGCCGGAACCCGCCTGTTCTGGTCCATGCTGGGAGCCGGACGGGACCCCGATGCCTATCCCCAGCCCCACCGGTTCTGGCCCGATCGCTGGCTGAGCGGCGATCGCCATTCACCCACCCCGCCGATGATTGACTTTGGCTCTGGCCCCCACCGCTGCCTGGGCGAACACCTGGCCATGCTGGAAGCGACGCTAATGCTGGCCCAGATGCTGCGGCACTTTGACTGGGAGCTGGTGAACGGGCGATCGTCGCTGGAGAATTTAAAGCAGAACCTGTTGATCTACCCGGTGGATCGGATGCCGATCTATGTAAAGCCTCGGCAGGGGTAAGGTTTGGGGGCGAGGCACCAGGTGTCAGGTTTTTGGCGGGCCTTGAACCTGACACCCTAGAGCCTAGGGCTCCACCCCCATCTCTCCACGGGCCTCCACCTCTGCACGGGCCTGGGGCAGCACCAGATTCAGCAAAACGCCCACGATGCCGCACAGGCCAATGCCTTCCAGGGCAAATGCCCCCGCTTGGAGCGACAGGCCACCCACGCCAAAAATGAGAATGATGGCGACGATCACCAGGTTGCGAGGCTGGGTCAGATCCTGCCCGGCCTGCACCAGGCTATTGATGCCGATCACCACAATGGTGCCGAAGAGGATGACCAGAATGCCGCCCATGGCCGGGGCCGGGATGGTCTGGAGCAGAGCGCCCAACTTGCCGACGAAGGCCAGCAGGATGGCGATGATCGCCGCCCAGGTCATAATGCCCGCATTGAACGTGCGGGTCAGGGCAACGGCCCCGGTCACTTCGGAGTAGGTGGTGTTGGGGGGGCCGCCGAAGAACGCGGCCAGGGTAGTGGCCAGGCCATCGCCGAGGAGGGTGCGGTGGACACCCGGATCGCGCAGGTAGTCTTTTTTGGCCACGGCGCTAACGGCGATGATGTCGCCAAAGTGCTCAATGGCAGGGGCGATCGCCACGGGCAGGATAAACAAAATCGAGGGCAGGTGAAACACCGGGGCCGTGAAGCTGGGCAGGGCAAACCAGGGTGCCTCGGCCACGGGCGCAAAGCTGACCATACCCAGGGGCAGCGCCACCAGGTAGCCCACCGCAATGCCCACCAGAATCGGCACCAGCCGCAGCCAGCCCCCAGCTAGCAGGGCGGTGAGCATCGTGGCTAGCAGGGCGGCACCGGCCACCCCCAGCGCCGCGTTGACGCCGTAGGTTTCGCCAGCGTTGGAGGCCATGCCCACTGCCACCGGAGCCAGGGACAGGCCAATCACCATAATCACCGGACCGGTGACAATCGGGGGCAGCAGCCGGGTGAGAAAGCCGGGGCCGCGCCAAAAAATCAGCAGGCTGAGCACCAGGTAAAACACCCCCGCCGCCGCCAGCCCAGAGAGGGTTTCGCCCAGGCCGTACTGCTCAACGCCCAGTTGAATCGGAGCGATGAAGGCAAAGGAGGAGGCCAGAAAAATCGGCACCTTGCCCCCTGTCACCAGTTGAAACACCAGCGTGCCCAGCCCAGCGGTGAAGAGGGCCACATTGGGATTGAGCCCGGTCAAAATGGGCACCAGCACCAGGGCCCCAAACGCCACAAACAGCATCTGCGCTCCCAAGAGAATATCTCGGGGACGAAACCTGTAGGCCGTGGGATCAGTCACCTCGGGGTAGGGGCTTTCGGGGATGGGATTTGAATCTTCGATCATTGGACTCCTTGGGGGGCACACAGAAGGGGGCACACAGACAGCAGGGGCAACCCTCACAGGACATTAAAGAGCCAATCTTGCCGAAAAATGGTTCTGCTTGACAATGTTTAAGCTAACGATTCCGCCACGACATCCCGTCTCTCTTGTTCAGGTTGCACGTTGCACGTTGCACCCCCCGCAGCGGCCCTAACCTGCTGGCCCAGAAACCGGGTTTTTGTAATGGCGTCTCAGGGGCGATCGCCCTCAAACCTCCAGTTCCTGAGGGGTGCCGCAGTGGCGGCAATAGGGCAAATACTTGTAGGTGGGCTGGTGGCAGTGGTGGCACTCTGTCTCCTGGTGGTAGCCGCAGTGGGGGCAGTGGGCATCGTCCCGGCGCAGCTTTTTGGCGCAGCGAATGCACTTCTGGTTCTGCACCCGCCCTGCTACCTGGAGTCGGGGGTTGAGCACCACCTTTTGAAAGAACTTGATGATGCTGTAGCCGATCAGCGGCACCACCAGAATGTAGAGGTAGTTGATTAAAAACAGTAGCCCCCCCAGCAGCGCCACAATTACCTGGGACAGCCAGCTAAACAGCGCTCCAAACTGCAGCACCTCAAAAACCTTGATCACCAGAGGAATGCAGAAGATCACCAGCAGGTGCCAGCTCTGCAAGGCCACCAGGCCGTAGCCGCGCCGCTCGGCGAAGCGGTAGACGGCCCAGGCGAGCCCCACCAGAGGCAGCAAAAATAGACTCTGAAACAGCAGCTGTACCGTGGGGTACCAAAACGAAGCCCGCTGATACTGGCGATCGAGCGATTGAAACTGGGCGTCGTTATTCAGCAGGGCGAGAAACGGTTGGCTGGCCGGGGTTTGGGTGAGCTGGGTTTGCAGATCGCGCTCCTGCTGGCGCAGTTGTTCCAGACTGGCGTTGTTGCGATCGAGGGTGGCGCGGGCCTGGGCGGCTTCCACCTGGTTGATCGACTGCTCCGGCGACTGCCCGGCAATCTGCTCTAGCAGGGTGGAGTCGTACTGGCTGCGGATGGTCTGGTTCTCCTGCTCCAGGTCAGCGATGGAATCCTGGACCTGGTCGAGAGCAGCGAGAATCTGGCGATTGTTGGGCGTGTCGAGGCCGTCGGCGGTGGCGGCATAGTCGAGACAAATCGGCGACACCTCGCCCAGGTGACCCTCGGCCATGTTGCGGTAGTTGTTGGCCCAGCTAAACTCCGGTTGGTTCTCGAATTGAATGCTGGCGCGCAGAATGTCGTAGTCGCGGTTTCCCTGGGTTTGGTTGCGGTAGCCGGCCCAGGGCTCATGGCAGGGGTGGGCCTGGTAGGGACTGAGGGGCCAGCGACTGATGTCGCTGAGGCCGCTGAACACATTGAAGAGAATAAACAGGTCAATCAGGATGATCACCGCCAGGCTGGCCCGGTTGACGGGCTCGTTGTTGACGGTGCGCGCCTGCCTGAAAAACCGGCGAATCTGCCGCCGAACTCGATTGACCATAGCCCTGGCTCCAAAAGCGTGATGCTACTGACTGTAGCCCTGGCTTCGCTTGGAATGCCTGGCTATTGTCCAGTTTCGGGCTCTGGCTGCTGCTGGCGGCTGAATGGATGAGTTTGTCGGCGATCGGGGCTAGGGCTGGAGGGCCTGGTCGAGGTCGGCAATCAGATTGTCCACCTGCTCCAGGCCAATGGAGAGGCGCAGCAGATTGGGGGCGGTCTGGGTGCCCTGCTCGATCGAGGCGCGGTGCTCCAGGGTGCTGTGGGGGCTACCAAAGCTGGTGGCGCGGGCGATCAGGCGCGTTTTGGCGGCTACGCCCATAGCGGTTTCCTGGTTGCCCTTGACCAAAAAAGACAGCAACCCCCCGTAGCCCTGCATCTGCTGCTGGGCGATGACGTGGCCGGGGTGCCCCGGTAACCCGGGGTACAGCACCTGCTCCACGGCGGGGTGCTGTACCAGCCAGGTGGCAACGGTCTGGGCCGCCTGGGCCTGGGCGCGCACCCGCAGGGGCAGGGTTTGCAGACCGCGCAGGGTGAGCCAGCAGTCAAAGGGGGAGGGCACCACGCCGCCAATGGTCTGCACCAGCCGCAGCTGCTCAAACAGTGGGTTGACCTCGCGGGTGACGACTGCGCCGCCAATCACGTCGCCGTGGCCCGCCAGGTACTTGGTGGTGGCGTGGATAACAAAGTCGGCTCCCAGGGCGAGCGGGGTTTGCAGCACTGGCGAGGCGATCGTGTTGTCGCAGGCCAGGTAGGCGTTGGCCTGGTGGGCGAGAGCTGCGATCGCGCGAATGTCGGTCACCGCCAGCTGCGGGTTGGAGGGGGTTTCGATCAGCACCAGGCGAGTGTTGGGGCGCAGCGCCTCGGCCACCGCCGCCAGGTCAGTGGTATCCACCAGGGTGTAGCTCAAGCCCCAGGGGGCAAATATTTGGCTCAGCATTTGCTGCACCCCAAAGTAGACACTCTGGGGCGCAATTACGTGGTCGCTGGGGCCAAGCGCCTGCAGCAGGCTAAAGGTGGCGGCCGACCCGGAGGCAAAGGCGGCGGCCGCGACCCCCTGTTCCAGCTCCGTCAGGGCGGTTTCGAGGGCGTCGCGGTTGGGATTGCCGCTGCGGCCATAGACGTAACCCCGAGGGTAGCTGCCGTCGGCATCCCGCTCAAAGGTGGTCGAGAGGTGAATGGCGGCAGTCAGCGCTCCGGTAGCGGGGTCAATGCCCCGTCCGCTGTGGATAGCCTGGGTGTCGGCGGAGAAGGACATGGCATCTGGAGACATAAAATGATGGGGAAATGACGTTCTTTAAGATTGTAGGAGCGATTTTTCAGGCCCTGATCCAGTCGATTCTCGCTCAGGTAGACTTTGCCAACCCACCCAAACCCGCCCCACCCATCTGGGCACCCTAACCCCATCCCTCCTCCCCTTCACCCCCCTACCTCCTCACCCCCTCACCCCCTCCATGGACGCCCTCATCACCTCCGCCCTCGTCTTCCTCTTCGGCGCCGCCGTGGGCAGCTTCCTCAACGTGGTGATCTACCGGATACCAGCGGGGCTGTCGCTGCTGCATCCGCCGTCGCGCTGCCCCCAGTGCCACACCCAGCTCAAACCCTATGACAACGTGCCGGTACTGGGCTGGCTGTGGCTGCGTGGCCGCTGCCGCTACTGTCGTACGCCCATCTCGCCCCGCTACCCGCTGATCGAGGCGCTGACGGGGGCGCTGTTTTTGGTCACCTACTGGCTGCTGGGGCTGGGCTGGGCCACGGTGGGCTACTGGCTCCTGCTGAGCTGGCTGGTGGCGCTGACCTTTATCGATATCGACACGCTGACGCTGCCCAACCGGCTCACCGGGTCGGGGCTACTGCTGGGCCTGGGGGTCAGCGCTGCCCTGCCGCTTTTGCAGGGGGAACCCTGGCCTGCCCCAATCCTGAAGTTGGTGGGCAGCATCCTTGGCGCAGTGCTGGGGATCTGGCTGTTTGATTTAATTTCGCTATTTGCCTCGGCGGCCCTGGGTCAAACCGCCATGGGCGGCGGCGATGCCAAGCTGGCGGCGATGCTGGGGACCTGGCTGGGCTGGCAGGGGGTGCTGCTGAGCGGGTTTTTGGCCTGCCTGGTGGGGGCGGTAGTCGGGGGGGGCGCGATCGCCCTCAAGCTGATCGGTCGCCGCCAGCCGATGCCCTTTGGCCCGTTTCTCGCGATCGGGGCTGTGCTGACGGTGTTCTGGGGCGAAGCGCTGATTGGTGCTTACCGATCGCTGTTTTTCCCGACGCTGTAATTGAATTGCCCTACATCACCAGGATGTACCACTGGATGTCGGGGGGATGATCGACCAGTTCAGGGATTTCGCGCATGAACTCATCCATATAGCCCGAGCGAAAGTGGGACTGAAAGGCGGCATCATTCTGCCAGTGCCCCAGGGTGACAAACTCCCCTGGGTTAGATTGGCTCTGCAATAGTTCAAAACTCAGGCAGCCGGGATTTTCGCGGGCCAGCTCGACGATCTCTATCAGCAGCGATTTCAGGGCATCGGTTTGCCCTGGGCGGGCGATAATTTTGGCGATGGTGCGCACGGTCACGGCGGACCTCCTGTCAGCCTTGCCAACCAGCCGCCTTGACTGGGCCAGTCGGAATGATTCACGATCGTGAGGAGGCGTGCGTTACGCTACCGTCCCGATATCAAAAACCATACGTCTAGATAGCCTGTTGTGACCGAACACCCGCAATATTTTAAGCTTGACGCCTGGTTCCTGGGCAGCCGGTGGCCAGGTTGGAGGGGCCAATGGATGGGCCGAATCGTGGCGCTCTGGCTGGGGCTTGTGCTGGGCTGGGCGATCGCTTCCCCCAGCGCCCTGGCCGCTACCTGGTACCGCGTGGCCGAAACCAGCCAGGGGCAGCAGCAGCAATTTGTCGATCTCGACTCGGTGGAGTGGCTGAGTCCAGGCCACGTGCGGGTGAGCAGCTACTACGTCGATAGGCGCTCTGGCTCTCCCCAGCGCACCGACTATGTGACGGAGTACGACTGCGATCGCCGCCGCTTTCGCGATGTCGAGTTCCAGGGTCCCGTCGGCAGCCGGGGCTGGCTGCCCGTAGACCCCGACCCGCTGAATTTGGCGGCAATGGACTATGTCTGCGCGGTGGAACCAGGGGCTGGGGAAGGTCGGTGAGGGGCGATCGCGCCTAGCTGACGGTCATCACCTGGACTGTCTCTCCTCCATCAATTTGGGTGGTGCCCACCGGGACGACCGCCAGGGCGTTGGTGCCCGCCAGGTTGATCAAATTGCCGGAGCTGTGGCCCCCGCTGGCCAGCTCAAACTCATAGCCCGCTGACGTTGACAGCAGCCTGCCCCACAGGTAGGTTTCCCGCTGCCCCCCGGCTTTTAAAGGGTGGCGGGTAGTGGCGGGCACAAACGCTGGCCCCCAACCCGTTGCCAACCCCGATCGCTTGCGGAGGGCGGGCACCACAAACCGCCAGAATGTCACCAGGGCCGACACCGGGTTACCCGGCAGGCCAAAGTACAGGGGCGCAGAGCCACGCTCCGCTGGAAATGTCGCCACCGTCAGCGGCTTGCCGGGCTTTACCGCCACCGCGCGAATGTGCAGCGTTGCCCCCAGATCCGCCAAGATTTCATCGACATAGTCGTAGTCGCCTACCGAAACGCCCCCGGAGGACACGATCACATCCGCCTGGGCCAGGGCCGATTGAATTGCGGCTCGCAGCGCCTGGGGTTGGTCAGCTACAATGCCCAGCGGCACGGGGATTGCCCCCGCCTGCCGCACCAGCGCCGCCAGGGCGTACTGGTTGGAGTCAACAATTTGCCCCGGTTGGAGGGCCGTTCCGGGCATCACCAGCTCGTCGCCCGTGGACAGAATCGCCACCCGAGGTTGGGGAAACACCGGCACCTGCACGCACTGGGCCGAGGCCAGCACCGCCAGCTCAGGTCCACCGATCGCAAGCCCTGCCTGCATTAAAGGATCGTCCGCCCGACAAAAGCTGCCCCGGTGGCGGACAAACTGCTGGGGTTCGGGCACCTCTAGCACCAGCACTTGCTCGCCCTCCCGCCGGGTTACCTCTTGCATGACGACGGTGTCGGCCCCAGTCGGCAGCATGGAACCGGTGAGGATGCGCGCCGCCTGGCCGGGGCCGACGGGCTGGGTGGGCGATCGCCCCGCCGGAATGGTCTCGGTCAGCGCCAGCGCCACTGGGCTCTCGGTGCTGGCTGCCTGCACATCGGCGTAGCGTACCGCGTAGCCATCCATCGCCGAATTGTCCCAGTGGGGAAAATCGAGCGGGCTGGGGATCGCCTGGGCCAGAACGCGCCCCAGGGCCGACTCCAGGGGAACCTGCTCCGCCGCCGCTGGGGATACAACTAAATCGAGAATCTTGGCTTCGGCCTCAGCGGCGGGGAGCATGGGCGGGGTGGGGAGATGAAGAGGTGAGGGTGTGAGGGGGATGGGAAGGGGGTGAGCGATCGCCTGAGAGCCAAAGTATGGGAAAGGCTAGGGTTTAGAAATCGGGACGGGTGATCAGGCAGCTCAGGGCCAGGGTGACGGAGCCGGCCAGGGTGGCGGCGGTTGAGGCATCGGTGCCAAAAAACACCAGCAGGCCGTAGAGCGTGACGCCGACCGTGGCTACCATCCCTAGCGGGGTTGTGACCACATCCAGAAATTCCAGCAGTCCTTCGAGAAACCGCAAAAACTGAAGCCAGCGGGTTAGAAATGCCATAGGTTTACCGCTCAGGTAGCGTCGGCAGATTGCTTGGGAATCAGCTTAGGGAACTACTTCCAGAATAACTGTTGTGGTCTTGACCAAATTTGTCCAGCCTGAAATTCTTCAGAATTTCCCCCAAAATCGACTTCTGGCCCAGCCATGGCGGTTTACCGGGGAAAACCGACGGCATCCTGGTCGTTCGGGCGGTAGAACGTCCCTGACCACAGGTATGAAACAAAAAATCAAGGCCTCTCGCAGGGGCAAACGACCGTTTGCCCCTCCCCATATGCAGGCCCCAATTCAGCAACGGCCGAGATCAGTACAGCGCCTGCATCAGGCGTTTGCGGTAGGTGATGGTGAGCGGATCGCTGCTGCCCAACAGTTTAAAGACGGTCAGCATGGCCTTGCGGGCGCTGTCGTCCCGGTAGGCTCGTTCGCGCTCTACCACGCTCAAAAACCCCTCCAGAGCGGTAGCAAAATCTCCCTTCAGCGCCGCCTGAGCGGCCGTACCAAAGGCTGTATCCAGCTCGGAATCGCCCAGGTCGGCCAGGGACTGGCGCAGGGTGATCAATCCTTGCAGGCCTTCGGCCATATCCGTGGCCTCGCGATCGCTGGGGTCGATCAGCGCCAAATACTGGGTGGCCAGGGCATCGTCTCCCTGGAGGAGGTAGAGCTGAGCCGCCTTGAGCAGAATCTGACTGTTGTTGGGGTAGCGGGTCAGCAGCGTGGTCAGGGCCGGAAAAACCTGGGCGGGGTCGGCGGTGGCCAGGGCGGCATCAAAGGCGGCCAGGTCTTCCTCCAGGCTCGATCGCAGGCCCAGCCCGGCCAGCAGTTCCCGCAGCTGCGGCTCGGTCAGCACGCCCACAAACCCCTGCTGCACCTGCCCCTGGGTCACAATCCGCACGTCGGGTACCCCCTCCACCCCAAAGGTTTTGGCCAACTCCGGGTTGGCATCAATATCCACCTTGGCCAGGGTGAAATCGTACTCCTGGGCCAGCGTTTCGAGCATGGGCTTGAGCAGCTGGCAGGGGCCACACCAGGTGGCAAAAAAATCCACCAGCACTGGCTGCTCAAAGGAGGGCTGCAGCACGGCCTGCTCAAACTCAGCCTGGTTCACCACAATTGATTGTCCCATCGGTACCTCAGCGGGGGCTAACAAACAGGTCGTACAGCGACAGCAGCACTTCTATCACAATCAGCAGCACTACGTACCACTCCAGGCGCAGGCCCGTCTGCTGCCGCTGCAGGTCGAGCACGGTTTCCACGGTCCGGTTGACCAAATCGAGCTTGCGCTCCAGGGCCGAGTGGCGATCGCGAATTTCGTACTCATCCTCCAGGCGCTGGTAGAGCAGGTCAAGCTCTGGATATTCCCACAGCAGCTCAGGCTTATCGATAATTTCGACCCGCCCCACGATCTTGTGCTGAATGGTCAGCGTCTGGCCAATCTGCTTGAGCAGCTGATCGCCCCGCACCCGAATCTGACGCTGGTGCTGGAGTTCGGCTGCATAGGGCTCAATCCGGTCAAAGACGGCGGCCGCCCCAATCTCGTAGTGGGCTAGCACCACGCTCTTGGCCATCACATCGGCCACCAGTTGGAGCCGCAGCTCATCCAGGGACGAGAGCAAAATCAGACCGTCCTGCACCTTGCCGCTGCTGACCTCAGACAGCCGAATGGTCGCGGCTTCGGTCTCGGGCTGCTCAAAGGGGGCATTGATATGGGGGGTGAGGGTGGCGAGAAAGCCCTGGGCTGCCGCCTCCGAGAGGCCAAACAGCACTACCGCTCCGTAGCTGAATAGGACGCCCTGGCCGCGATCGCCGATCGACACCACCAGCAGGGCTGGCAGCGATGGCTGCACCTGTCTCTGCTCGGCGATCGCCCTCAGGTCAATGCTTTGACCTAAAAAATAAGCCCGCACGGAAATATCGGTACTTGGGGTCGGTTCAGCGACCGTTGCCGCTGGATTTACTGTAGTCATAGGAAAGGATTAAAAAACAAGATAGAAGGGCCATCTGACCGCCCCAGCGCTTAAAGCTTAAGTCTAGTGCCGTGTTGAGAACTGTTGCAGAACACCGTGGCAGCAGCCACGTTTCATACAGGCCATCGTAGGGTATGTTAGAAAACTGGCAGAACCTCTATAAGGTAGCTATGCGGCAATATTCCAGCGTTGCAGGATGGTCTTCCTTTAGCTGTGGCCTAGGTCCAAGTCTCAACCCCGGCCTTGCCAACGGCAGGCGGGCGATCGTGGAGTAGGGCTGCAGCCATGAAACGTGTAGTATTCATCCTTGGGGTTTTAGAAGACGACGACGTTGACTGGCTGATCGAGGTTGGGCAGCGGCAGGAGCTTCAGCCTGGGCAGGTGCTCATTCGCGAGGGCGAACCCTGCGAACACATCTATCTTATTTTAGACGGGGGCCTGGAGGTGTCGGTGGCGGCTCTCAACGCTCAGCCCATCGCCCACCTGGCTACAGGGGAAGTGGTTGGGGAAATGTCCTTTGTCGATAGCCAACCACCCTCCGCCACGGTGTCTGCCCTGGAGCCAAGCATTGTGATGTCGATTTCCTGCGCCCAGCTGCGCCACAAACTTCAGCAGGACATCTGGTTTGCCTCGCGCTTTTACCGCGCCCTGGCGATTTTGCTTTCCAGTCGTCTGCGCAGCACGGTTAAGCACCTGCAGGGAGAGCACTGGCGGCCAGTAGCCAGCCTCAACGACGCTGGGCTAGACGAAATGAACGACATGCTGTCCATCGGTGGCATTCGTTTTGACTGGATGCTCAAGCGTCTGCGTGATGTCAACTCCAATCCCTGGGAAGAATTAGAAGTAGACGCCACCGACTGAGGCGGACACCCAAAGGGGATTCTGCTACCATTCAGGCAATGGCTACACAGGGTAAACTAGTGGGCGACCGTCCGTTGACTTTCAGCGTTGTCTTCCCCGGTGGCGTCAGGCTACCCAGCTTACTCCTGGTCAGCTAACCACGCGCCGTGTCGCTAATCGGTTCTCAAGAGCCGAGGCGCTGGTGAAATGGGAAGGGGTGCATTGACGGTTGGGTTGCCGAAAAGATTGGTCGTTTCCTGTCAAATTGATTCTGGGCTCCGTTTTTGCAAGTGTCCGAGCATGCCACTCCATACCAAACTCAGCAATATTCTCATCGTCGAAGACAGTAAAGGCCGTCGAGAGATCGTTCTGGACGGATCGGTCTACTCCATTGGACGGGATCCCAAGTGCGACATTCGACTGTCGTCGCAGTTTGTCTCACGCCACCATGCCACCCTGGTACAACTGCCAAAGGACGACGACACCTTTTACTACCGCATTGTAGATGGCAATTTAAAGGGGAAGCCCAGTGCCAACGGCATGCTGATTAACGGGCGTAAGCTTCAGGCCCACGACCTTAAAAATGAAGACGAAATTGTCTTTGGTCCCCAGGCCCGTGCAATTTATTACCAGCTCAAGCGCGATAGTCAGTCCACGCTCCCCCCGGACGAGTTCGAATCACCCTGATCAGCCCCAATATGGTGGAAGAGGGCGACGAGGGGTCAGAGGACCTAGACGAAGATACAGAGATGTAGGCCAGCTGGGGCTACTACAGCGTCTGGCGTAGGAACTGCTCGGGGAAAACCTGGTGCCGTGAACGACTGAAGTTCGGATGTTGGCTGAGAGGCGTTCTCTCTGACGGTGGCCAATGTCAACCCTGCGGCGGTTTAGGTTGCTAGGAATGGGGAAATCTCGGGCCTTGAGACTGTTCGGCATCTCGTAGCTTGGGTGCAACGGAGCCGTTTGGACCGCGTTTCTGAGGAAGAACGCTTAACATCCAAGAGATCCTTCGGGTTCTGCTATCGCGGCACCCAACCCACGGGTTTGAGCTAGGTTTTGCTTGGCTCACAACGCCCAAGGGGCTGTCATCAATTAGCTGCTAAACGCTCAACAACCAAGGGCTACAGCTCCTAGGCTGTCGTTTGGGTCGGGCGTGGCAAAGCTTGATATACCGGGATTTTGCCACAATTGATGACACGCCCTAGACCAGCGCTACAATGGCCTGATTGACGGCGCTAAACACCTGCTCACAGTGGTTGTCCCGCCTGAGCGGCAGTTCTTCGTTTTTTACCACCAGGTTTACACAGCCCGCACCTGCGGCCACGGTCGGTTGATTGATCAAAACTTCAATGGTGGTGAGCTGAGATATAGAAACTTGACCGGGTTGCTCTTTGGCGACCAGGTAATCGCCGTTCTCGTAGACCATATTCAACCCAAAGGACTTAAGCGAGCTGATGATAGAGTCTCGCAGTCGAGAGGTTGTCTCTGGAACCGGAAGAGAGTTGGTATAACGGGCCATAGGCGTCCTTTGCTGAGACTGTAACAACTGTTGCTCAGTACAAGGTCGATGGCGACTTAAGCTTAGTTCCCCAACGAACCCATTTGCCTGGGTATGCTCCACCCCAGGTTTGTATCTTATTGTATAGCATATTTTTTGCGGGCGGCGGCGGCCGGCCAGAGGGCCGAGGCTGGCGGCATTGCCTGTAAGCTTGAAGGGGCAACCACTAGGGGCACAGGCAATGCCAGGCAAACTGCTGGTCTTTGAGGGGGTAGAAGGGTGTGGCAAATCGACTCAGCTGCCCATTTTGCAGGCGACGCTGCTCAAGCACCGTGCGTTTCAGCGGCTCCAGGAGCAGCATGCGGTATCTGGGCTGCTGACCACCCGTGAGCCAGGGGGCACGGAACTGGGGTTGGGGCTGCGGCACCTCCTGCTGGGCTATCAGGGTAGGGCGGCTATGGCCAGTCGGGCCGAACTGTTGCTCTATGCCGCCGATCGCGCCCAGCATGTCGAAGAGGTGATCAAACCTGCCCTGGCCGAGGGCTGCTGGGTGCTGTGCGATCGCTTTATTGACTCAACGGTGGCCTACCAGGGCTACGGGCGCGGCCTCGATCTGGACCTGATTGACCAGCTCAACCGGGTGGCCACCGGGGGGCTGGTGCCCGACCTCACCCTCTGGCTCCAGCTCGATGCCGAAGTGGGGCTGGCCCGCACCCAGCAGCGAGGGGGTGCCGATCGCATGGAGCAGGCGGATCTGAGCTTTCACCAGCGGGTGCAGGGGGGCTTTGCGGCCCTGGCAGCGCAGCACCGCGAGCGAATTGTGGCGATCGACGCGGCGGCTGGGGTAGAAGCTGTGGCCAGGGAAATTTTTGCCGTTGTGGAAGGGTATTTGCAGCAGTGGTACGCCCCCAATTTGATGACCTAGTTGGCCAGGACACCGCTGTGGCCCTGCTCTGCCGCGCCTGCGATCGGGGGCGGGAGGCCCCGGCTTACCTGTTCGCTGGTCCCCAGGGGGTGGGGCGGCGGCTGGCCGCTGAGCGGTTTGCGGAAATTCTCCTGGCGACATCCGAGCCGCCATCGCCGGTCCTGCAACGGCGGATTGTGCAGCGCAACCACCCTGACCTCCTGTGGGTCGAGCCCACCTACCTGCACCAGGGCCGATTGATCGCAGCATCCCTGGCCACAGAGGAGGGCCTCAGCCGCAAAAGCCCACCCCAGACGCGCCTGGAGCAGGTGCGCCAGATTGCCCAGTTCCTCAGCCGTCCGCCCCTGGAAGCCCGTCGGGCGGTGGTGGTGATTGAAGCCGCCGAAACTATGGCCGAGGGGGCCGCCAACGGTCTGCTCAAGACCCTGGAGGAACCTGGGCAGGCGACCATCCTGCTGCTGGCCCCAGGCCCCCAGGCGCTGCTGCCCACGCTGGTATCGCGCTGCCAAACGATTCCGTTCCAGCGGCTGAACGCAGCCGATATGGCGATGGTGCTCCAGCGGGTAGGGCAAGGCGAGGTGCTGGAGCAGCCGCAGATCTTGGCGATGGCCCAGGGCAGTCCGGGGGGGGCGATCGCCGCCTACCACCAGCTCCAAACCATTCCCCCCGAGCTGCTCACCGCCCTGCACCAGCCCCCCCGTACCCTGCGCGAGGCCCTCGACCAGGCCCGCCAGGTGGCCAAAGCCCTCGACACCGAGGCCCAGCTCTGGCTGCTGGACTATCTCCTCAACTGGTACTGGCAGAGTTACCCCGCCGAGAGCCCCCGCTGGCTACCTAAGCTGGAAGCCGCTAAGGGCCATCTGCGCCGCTTTGTGCAGCCCCGCCTGGTTTGGGAGGTGATGCTGATGGCGCTGGTGCAGGTCTAGGCGTCAGTAGGGTTCCCGTAGATTGGGTAAATCGGAGCGTAACCCAACGGCAGTCAGCCTGGTTGGGTTACGCTAGCGCGCCACCTAACCCTACAAACTTAGGTTTGACAGAACATTAGGGGCTGTCAGCGTTGATGCCTGATCCCAAATCCGACTCACAAAACCCCGATTTGAACCCAATACCTGGTAGGGGCGTTGCAGTGCAACGCCCCTACGACCCTTGAGGGCATGGTTCTCTAGTTGAGCGCTTCGAGGTAGTCGCGAACGCGGTTGCGGCGCTTGGGCTGGCGCAGCTTTTGCAGCGCCTTGGACTCAATCTGGCGCACTCGCTCGCGGGAAAGCTCCAGGGCGCGGCCAATTTCGGCCAAGGAGTAGGGGGTGCCGTCGCCGAGGCCAAAGCGCATGTTGATCACGTCCTGCTCACGGGTGGTGAGGTCGGCCATCAGCTGCTGCAGGTCGCGGCGCAGGGACTCGCGGATCAGCATGTCTTCGGGGGACATGCAGTCGGTTTCGAGCAGATCGCCCAACTCGGTGTCGCGGTCTTTGCCCACCTTGGTTTCCAGCGATACAGCGCGGGGCACGCGCAGCAGCACCTCGCGCACCTGGGCGGCGGTCATATCCAGCTCGCGGGCGATGTCTTCGACCGAGGGGGTGCGGCCCTTTTCTTGGGAGAGTTTGCGCTGGGCTTTTTTGATTTTGTTAAGCTTTTCGGTGATGTGGACGGGCAGGCGAATGGTGCGGCTCTGGGTGGCGATCGCCCGGGTAATCCCCTGGCGAATCCACCAGTAGGCGTAGGTGCTAAAGCGGTAGCCCTTGGTGGGGTCAAATTTTTCCACCGCCCGCTCCAGGCCCAGGGTACCTTCCTGAATCAGATCGAGCAGCTCCAGGCCCCGATTCTGGTACTTTTTGGCCACCGAAACCACCAGGCGCAGGTTGGCCTTGATCATGTGCTCTTTGGCGCGAATGCCCTCGGCAATGGCCTTCTCAAGCTCGGCCACGGTGAGGTTGCTGAGTTCGGCCCAGGCCCGTTTGCCGGCGGTGAGGGTGGGTTTGAGGTCGGCGCTGGGCACGCCGGCTTCGGTGGCCCAGCGCTCCAGGGATGGGCGATAGCCCAGCTGAGAGGAGAGGCGATCGCGGGTTTTCAGCAGGTTGCTGTAGACGGCTAGAATGCCGCCACTCTGGTCGGCGGCCTGGGTTAAGTCCTCTAGCAGCTGCATGTAGCTCTGCACACACTGGGCTTCGGAAACCTCTTCGTGGCGCTCCAGCAGCCGGACCCGGCCAATTTCTTGCAGGTAGAGGCGCACCAGGTCGGTGGTGCGCTTGCCCTTCAGCACGGCGGCGGCATCGGCTTCAAAGTCACCCTCCTCAACATCGACGGAGGAAAAGTCATGGAGCTGAAGGGATGCCCCTTCGTCCTCTTCTCCTAGGCTGCGGAGGCCAAGCTCCTGATCGGGTAGGGCGGAGGCTTCATCTTTTTTGTAGTGGGGTGTTGCTACCATGACGCTCTCTTGTAACGTGTCTAAACGTGTGCCGATAGGCCATTTGCCAACCTGGGCTTAGTATTCCCAATCCGCCAGGACTTTAGAACAAGGGCTTGAGTTCCAGGGCCTGGGAGCCTGACCTGAAGCCGCCGGGGTTCTAGCCCCTGGGGGTTTAGGACGGCCAGCCGCATTGGTTAATCTGGGGTGACTCTGGGGGTGGGCCCTGGGGGCGGGCCCTGGCGGGGGGAGAGATCGAGGCGATCGGGGGCTGAGGTAGAGTTGGGCAAACCGACACCATAATCTACGCATCTACGGCCTGGCTTTCCTGATGGAACGTTACACCTTGGCAAAAACCTTACATTGGCCCTGAGGCGACGTATAGGATTAGGGCATTCGTTGCAATTGGGAGCAGACTTCGCTAATGGTTGACGACCTTCCCTGGACGCCCGATGCCCAGGCCAAGCTCAAAAATATTCCGTTTTTTGTTCGGGCTCAGGCTCGCAAGCGAATTGAAGATGTGGCGCGTCAGGCCGAAGCTGAGGTGGTAACGGCCGATTTGGTCGAGCAGGTGCGGCTGGAGTTTGGCCAGTAAACCCTGGGGCGTGCCCTAGTGCCTGGCGAAAGCAAGAAGCGGCAAAAAACTGGGGCACTGGAATACAGATCCAGCTGCTGGGGCAGCGCTATGCTGGCGAGGGCACTGCCGAAGCGGGCAGATTCAAGCCAGGGGAGCGCTTTTGGACCCCTGGCCAGCGTGATTGACCGGGGCGACGGCGCAATTTTATAAAGAGGCGAGGAACCGAGGTTGCAAGTCGTACTCATAACGAGTATGATTTAGAAGAGGCCGGGGCGATAGTGGTAGGATTGCCAAGACTGGGCCCGCAGGCCGTACGGCAGATTTGTTAGTTATCCGTTTGATTGACAGAACAAAGAGAGGCTCCATGGTTGCAACCGCTGAAAAAACCAAGACCAAGCGCGGATTTTATCCCACCCGCATCGATATGTCGGCTGAGGTGCGATCGCAGGTGTGCGCCCTGCTAAACCAGACGCTGGCCGCTACCCTCGACCTCAAGACCCAGACCAAGCAGGCCCACTGGAATGTGAAGGGCATGAACTTCTACCAGCTGCACGAGCTGTTTGACGAGCTAGCTGGGGAACTGGAGGGCTACGTCGATATGGTGGCCGAGCGGGTTACCGCCCTGGGGGGAACCGCCATGGGCACCGCCCGCATCGCCGCCGCCGAGTCGATTTTGCCCGAGTATCCCACCGATGCGGTGGAAGGCCCTGAGCACGTGACGGCCCTGGCCGAGCGCTTTGCCGCCTACGGCAAGCACGTGCGTGAGGCCATCGACACCACCGATGACCTGGGCGACGCCGACACCGCCGACCTCTACACCGAGATCTCCCGCACCATTGACATGCGGCTGTGGTTCCTGGAGGCGCACCTGGTGAAGAAGGCCGATCTGGGCTAGGCATAGCCCCTGTGTCTACAGTCCGGTGGGGGCCGGGGGGACAGATTCTGTCCCCCCGGCCCCTGATTGTTTGGGGCACCGATCGGGTCCGAACGACTTGCCCAGGGGCGGTTCCTGAGACCTGACTGGATCACTATCTAGGCCATGCAGTGGTGAGACTGAGGCCTGAGCCGCTACCATAACGCTTCAGTAGCTCTTGCGCGCACTATGACTAACTTGGCTTCTCGGGCTTCTCAAGGGTCTGGCTCTGATGCGGCAAATAGCGCTGCCGATGGCGCGATCGCCTCAGCGACCCTGGTAAATACTCCCCACAGCCACGGGCATGCCCACCCCTATGACCACGCCCACGGCGGCCACGGCCACACCCACGGCGCGGTAGATCCTGAAATTGCCGCCTCGGCCCGGGGGCTGTGGGCGGTGAAGTGGTCGTTTGTGGGGCTGGCGATAACGGCGATCGCCCAGGCGGTGGTGTTTGCCCTCTCGGGCAGCGTGGCGCTGATGGCCGACCTGATTCACAACCTGGGGGATGCCCTGACCTCGGTGCCGCTGGGGGTGGCCTTTGTGCTGAGCCGCGCTCGGCCCTCGTCCCGCTTTGCCTACGGCTATGGCCGAGCCGAAGATTTGGCCGGGGTGGCGATCGTAGGGGTGATTTTTTTGAGCGCGCTGATTACCGGCTATGAATCAATTGAGCGGCTGCACCAGCCCCAGCCAATCGACCATCTGGGGGCCCTGGCGGCGGCGGCGGTAATTGGCTTTGTGGGCAATGAGGCGGTGGCTCTGTTTCGCCTGCGGGTGGGGCGCGAGATCAACAGCGCCGCCCTGGTGGCCGATGGGCTGCACGCCCGCGCCGATGGCCTGGTGAGTTTGGCGGTGCTGGTCAGCGCCCTGGGGGTGGGGCTGGGCTACCCCTGGGCTGACCCCATGATCGGCCTGGGCATTACCCTGGTGCTGCTGCGGGTGGTGTGGGAGTCGGGCCAAACGGTATTTACCCGGCTGCTGGACGGGGTAGAGCCGGAGGTGCTCGATCGCCTGCGGCATGAGGTGGAGCACGGGCTTGAAGATACGGCTGCTGCCACCGTTCAGCGGGTCAAGGGGCGGTGGCTGGGGCACCGGCTCTACGCGGAGGTCACCCTCGGGGTAGAGGCTCAGCTTTCGGTGGCGGCGGGGGACGCGATCGTCACCCGGCTCAAGGCGCACCTGCACCAGCAGCTGCCCTACCTGGGCGAGGTCACCGTTGAAATTCAGCCCCAGGCTTAGGGCGTGTCATCGATTGTGGTGAAAACCCCGGTATATAGCGATGGCCATTGCGCTTAGGACAATGCCCCCTGTAACCGCTGCAAACTGGGGTAGCGCAACGGCGTATAGCCATCGCTTCAAGTGTATCGGTCATGGCCTAACTGTTCTGGCGATGGCTATATCCAACCTTGCCACGCCCGACTTAAAAGACAGGTTAGGGGCTGTACCCCTTGCTTTTTGAGCGTTTAGCAGCTAATCGATGACAGCCCCCTAGCCGCCGAGTTGACGGCAGCGCGAGAGCCGCAGCATCATGGCGTCGAGTCGGGCCAGGTCGCCAAAGCAGCCGCCCTGGCCGGTCAAAAAGCCCCCCATCTGAAGCGAAACGAGGCGAGGCACCCGCCAGTACCAGAGGGCTGGCAGGTGGCCTCTGGGGGCATCGAGGTCAAACTCCAGCCAGTTGTAGAACCGCAGAAAGCCAAGGGGGCGCAGGGAGGGCAGCATCAGCCAGCCCACCTCGGCAAAAAAAGGGTGGGGGGTAGACCAGTTGTTCAGGTCGGGGTCGAAGTCCACGGTTTCGAGCAGGTCGGCGTAGATTTGGAGCTGGGCCGAAAAGCCGAAGTGCCCGCCGCTGGAGCGCTGCCAGCGATCGTCAATGGCCTGGAGCAGGGAGCAGGGCAGGGCTGCGATCGCCTCGGGAGTCAGGTAGGGGGCCTGACGCGAGGCGGCTCCCTGCCCCTGGGCGGCCTGGTTCTGGGCTACGGCGTCCAGCAGCAGCGCGGCCGTCAGGCGATCGCCCTCCTCCCAGTCCTCCTCGTCGAGCAGCAGGCTGAGTTCATTGAGATTTTCGTCTAAACCACGGCTGGTGGCGCTGGTGTGCATGGGCAGACCCTCCGGTTAGGCAAGCTGGGTGGGGAAGGTTGAGTCAAGGGCTGGAATCGGTACGGATTCCAGAGGCATACAGTCGTTGAGGTGGTGGATGACAGCGGCCATCACCTGCAGGTTGATTCTGTAGCGATCGCTCAGACTGGGGCAGCACCAGCGCCAGGTGGGCAGATGCCCTGGAGGAGCCTCAAGGCTGAAGTTGAGGCTGTGGTAGGGCCGGTAGCCTCTGGAAAGCCAGGCGGGCTCCTGGCTCCAGCCCAGCGCCCGCTCAAAGGCCAGGCAGCGCTGGCGATCGTCCGGCTGAATTTGCTGCTGGCTCCGGTAGACCTGCTGCTGGGCCTTAAACCCAAACCGGCCGCGACTGTAGCGCTGCCAGAGGCCGTCGATGGTGGCGATATCGACGGGGGACAGGCGCTGCACCGTGGCGGCGGTGACAGGCTGCATATCGAGGTTGACGGCCCTGAGAATAGCGACTTCGGTTTCCAGATCGGCCTCGTGCCAGGCCTGTCGGTGCAGCAGACCCCGCAGACGACTGTAGTCAACCCCTGCGGCGGTCGCCACGCCGCCGTACAGCTCGTCGCGCACCTCGGCTTCCAGTTGCAATGCCTGCTCGACCGGAACATTCCACAGTCGCCGGGCCTGGTCGAGTCGGCCCTGGTCAAACTCAGAGGGGTAGATGCCCTTAGCCATGCCCTGGCGGCACAGCTCCCGGTACTGGTCGTAGTGTTCCTGCTCCCGCTGCGCCTGTTTTTGCCGTTCGGCTTCGGCTTTGGCTTCGGCAGACAGGCGGGCATCGTCAGCGGTTTTGGCCCTGGTGTGCTCAGTTTGGAGCCGCAGATGGTCGGCGTAGCGCTGCTGGTGGGTTTTAAAAATCGCCTCGGCTTCCAGAATAGACAGGCCCAAATTTTCGGCCAGCTCCTGCAGCACGGGCCAGATGTCTTTGGGGGCAAAGGGGGGGCCTGCATCCATGCCCCGCAGGCGGCTGAACTCAGCGGCGGTGATGTCTTCAAAATGGCGACGTTTGTCGGCCTGGGTGGGGTAGGGGCCAGCGGCCCTGGCGTTGAGCACTTCGGCCTGCTCGGCGGTGAGGCCCAGGCGCTGGCGCAGCAGGTTGAGGTTGTCGCGTTCGGTGGGCGATAGCTCGCCCTGGGTGCGGCTGTAGGTTTCGGCTTCGGCCAGGTAGTCGCGCTCGGGGGAGAACAGCAGCCCGCTCTGGGCTGCCGCCATGAAGCCGATCAAATCTTCGGCTTGATGGGTCTGAATTTGCAGCATCAGCTCTGCGATCCGAAAGCGAAAGCAGGTCTCAATCGGGTGGTAGTAGAGGCGATCGCGCAGCCGCCGCAAAATCGATTCCAGCAGGTTTGAGGGAGCCCTAAACTCAACCCCAACGCGAGTTTCGGCCACATCTCGTAGTTCTGAGATGGTTTCAAAGCGGGTCTGGCTCATGCCGTCGAGATCGCGCAGATCCTCAATTAAGTAGTGAACCTCAGTGACCAAATCCTCGCTCTTGCACTGAGGATCGACAAACTTGATGGCAACTAAAACATTTTGCGCCAAGCCAGCACCTCACAGACGCACCCAAGCCGGGTTTTAGCCAATGTATCCCTACGCAACTTTTATAGTAAGCGAGATAGCAAATACAGCTCATCCAAAACGCGCTTTTCCAGGGCATCGGCCTCCTGGGGGCTGAGGTTATAGAAGGTCCGGGCCTGGGTCAGGCGGCCCTGGTTAAACTCTGGGCCAAAGAGCTGAGCCAGGACAGCCTGCCGAAACTGGGCAACATCGGCGGCACCCTCCAGCGGCACCAGGGCATCGATCAACAGAGCCTCAAATTGCTGGCGGTAGTTAGACAGCCGCTGCTGCTGCTCCCGGTACCGCTGGCGCTCGGTTTCGGCCTCGGCCTCCAGCCGCTGGCGCT
The DNA here is from genome assembly GCF_000763385.1 of Leptolyngbya sp. KIOST-1. Classification (NCBI taxonomy): domain Bacteria; kingdom Bacillati; phylum Cyanobacteriota; class Cyanophyceae; order Leptolyngbyales; family Leptolyngbyaceae; genus Leptolyngbya; species Leptolyngbya sp. KIOST-1. The sequence goes on along the minus strand of NZ_JQFA01000002.1, from coordinate 1,814,565 downwards.
CTCGCTCCGCCTCCTGGCGCAGGGCCCCGAGGCGCTCGGCCTTGAGAAACTGAGCATCGGCCTCGGGCAGGCTCATGGTGTCCGCCTTGGCCTGCATCACCTGCCAAAACTCGCTGTCGAGGTCGCTCTCCTGCTGGCAGGCCAGCAGCTCTCGACGAAAGTGCTGATACTTCTCGCCCAGGGTTTTAAACGGACCCATGGCTTTGGAGTTGAGGTCGTTGGTTTCTTCCGTAGACAGCTCCAGGCGATGGCGCAGCAGGAGCAGGTTGGCCCTGGCGGCAGGGGTCAGTTCCCCAAAGGTGTCTACATAGCTCGCGGCTTTGGCGAGGTAAAGCTCATGGGGGGGCAGCAGCGCTTCACCCAGGGGGATGACCTGGGCCAGCACCCTGGCCTGGTCGGCGTGGAGGGTAATGGTGTGGGCGGGCGTCAGCGCAATGTCAAAGCTATAGCGCTGGGTGGTGCGATCGAGCCAGTTGCCCACGCACCGGAGCACAGTTCTGAACTGGGGCAACGGAGCTGCCATGCGAAACCCGATGTAAAGGTCAGGTTCTGCACCGTTGGTGGGAGCGCGGCCCAAGCCAGTGGGCCGTTGGGAGCGGGGGATAAACTCAAACTCACTGTGCTCTAAACCGCTGAGCTGGGCAAGGCTGCTCTGCAATGTCTGAACGTCGTTGTGGGTAACCCGCGGGTCTAGCTCATGCTCCGGGGATTTCACCGAAAGCTGGAAATTCGTGACCGAATCAAAACTGTTGACCATGGTGGGTACTGAGCATTTTGGCTACGGGCAATGGTGCCGACAACCCAGGGGCGACCAGCCCCCCGCGATCGATGGAGACGGTGTCATCACTGTTGGCTCAGTATAGACGTCAGCCCGGGAAGTGGAGTGGGCGGGACCCCACAGGACTTTGCAGCCGTAGACGGTACGGGGGGGAGGCCAGCCAAAAAACAGAGCCCCAAAGCTAAAAAGCTTTGGGGCTCTGGGCTAACCAAGGCTGAGACAGTTACTTAAAACCGACGGAAGCCTGCCACACGAAGGCCAGCAGCAGGAAAAACACGGGAATAATGGGCAGCACATCTACCAGGGGGTCGAACAGGGAGTAAGCCTCGGGCAGCTTGGCCAGCAGCATTGCGACGTCCATTGAATTATTATCCTCTCTTTACACAGCCGAAACCATCTTTCAGATGCCAGCGCAGCCAAGCCCTTGAGCGCCCTGGCCGGAATCTGAGAATTGGTAAATTTTCTTCGCATTTTATCACGGGTGGGGGGCGTCGATCGCGGTTGCAGTCGAGTTTGGCGCCAACCAGGGGGCAAATTCTGCGGCAAAGCGATCGCCCACAATCGCCTCCCGGATCCGCTGGGTAAAGCGCACCAGCTCGGTGATGTTGTGGATGGAAATCAGGGTGAAGGCCAGCATCTCCTTGGCGTGGATCAGGTGGCAGAGGTAGGCCCGGGTGAAATTCTGGCAGGTGTAGCAGGGGCAGGCGGCATCCAGGGGGGTATAGTCGCGGCGAAAGCGCTGGTTTTTCAGGTTCCAGCGGTCTCCGCCCACCAGGGCCGCGCCGTGGCGGGCCAGCCGGGTGGGGATGACGCAGTCGAACAGGTCCACCCCGGCGGCGATCGCCTGGGCCATCTCTTTATAGGTGCCCACCCCCATCAGGTAGCGGGGTTTGTGCTCCGGCAGGCAGGGGGCGGTGGCCTTGACAATGGTTTCGATCAGCTCCGGCGGTTCCCCTACGCTGACCCCGCCGATGGCATAGCCGGGCAGGTCCAGGGTGGCCAACTGCTGGGCCGCCTCGGTGCGCAGGTCGGGGTAGACGCCCCCCTGCACAATGCCAAACAGGGCCTGGTCGGGCCGTTTGTGGGCCTCGGCGCAGCGCAGCAGCCAGCGCCAGGTGCGCTCCGTCGAGGCTTTGATGGTCTCGCGGCTGCACGGGTAGGGGGGGCACTCGTCGAAGGCCATGATCACATCGGCCCCCAGGTCGTTCTGGATCTGGATCGAGGTTTCGGGGCGAAGGTTGATGATGCGGCCATCCTTGGGCGACTTGAAGGTGACGCCGTCCTCGGTAATGGTGCGCATCTGGCTGAGGCTGAACACCTGGAACCCGCCGGAGTCTGTCAGCATGGGGCCATCCCAGCCCATAAAGCGGTGCAGCCCGCCCGCCTCGGCCACAATGTCTTCGCCGGGTTGGAGGTGCAGGTGGTAGGTGTTGGAGAGCACCATCTGCGCCCCGGTGGTGGCGAGCTGGGCGGGGGTGACGGTTTTGACGTTGGCCAGGGTGCCCACGGGCATGAAGCGAGGCGTGTGGACGGGGCCGTGGGGGGTGGTAAAGGTGCCGGCCCGCGCCTGGGTGTGGCTACAGCGGGCGTCGCAGCGGAAGGAAAAGGGCTGGGTCAAGGGGGCGATCGCGAGGGTGAGAAAGCGGGTTTATCATATCACCCGGCCTGGCAGCCCTGGTTCGCTCTGCTACGCTAGAGGTCAGTCTTTGTGCAGCCCACGCCCATGTCGCCCACCCTGCAAACCGACTCCTCAGCCACCACCCTGGCCAAGTTCAAGGCCCTCTCGGACCCGCTGCGGCTGGCGGTGATTGAGCTGCTGCGATCGCAGGAAATGTGCGTGTGCGACCTGCGCGATCGCATGGACATTGCCCAGTCAAAGCTCTCCTTCCACCTCAAAACCCTGCGTGAGGCCGGGCTGATCGCCGCCCGCCAGGAGGGCCGCTGGATCTACTACCGCCTCAACCCCACGGAGTTTGGCGAACTGGAGGACTACCTCAGCGCTTTGGGCCAGATCAGCCCCCAGCGCTCCGCCAACCCCTGCGCCCCCGATCGGGCCTAACGCTCCCCTCGCTGGGCAGATGTAGATCGGGTGCGATCGACGCCGTAGGCAGCGCCTCCATAGAACCGTAGGGTGCATTCGCGAAATCCACACAACATAAAAACCTCGGCGTGGTGCATTGCTCCGCTGCGCTGCGCGAATGCACCCTACGGAACTACTCCACCAGTACATAGCGGGTGAGGACGCGCATGATTTCGTTGATGCGCCCGGTGGGCTGGGCTTTGCTCCACTCGCGCACTTCGGCAAAGCCAAGGCGGTACAGCTCGTGGACGATGCGATCGACGCCGTGGGCGCTGCCAATGACCAAGATGCGAATCACCTCCCGCCCCGGCTCGGCGGCAGGCTCGATGGTGACTTGCAATGCGGGGTCAGCCAGGGTTGAAGGGAGAAAAGCTTGAGGCATGGGGGAATTGTCCTTGTAGCGTCACAGTCCATTTGGCATGTATGCAACGATAGCACAGTCCAATTGGCATGTATACGCTTTTCCTTGCTTCTGTAACGATTGGAGTATGGGAAGAGCAGGCAAAGTACTGAAGACTGTCTTGGAAAAGTACGAGATCAGCCAAGGCAAGTTAGCGACTGTGATGGGCATCGGCTCGTCGAATGTGTTTAGATGGGCAAATGAGTTGCGTGATCCAAGCTCTGAAACTGTATTGGCAATAATTCGATCACTCTATAAAATCGACTCTAGAGCAGCAGAAGACTTTAAGGCTCTATATCTGGATGAATTGAACTGCGAAGATTGATCACTCTAGAATAAGTCTGCTGAAACTCTCAAAATGCAGCAAGCTTCTTTGACAAGGAATGCCATCAGTAGTCGGATTAATTGATTCAAATGGACACAAAGCTGGATGCTAACCCTAAATAGGGTGATAGAAAAAATATTGATGCCTAACTTTTTTAACTCATGACTAGCGACCAATATAGTCGATGGGAAAAGAAGAAATTCTGTTAAGGATTAATGATTTAACCGTGCTCTATTTGGCTTGAGCTTGCTGATCTGCATTTTTGAGGAACAAGATGATGAAAATTACAAGCTTCAGTTTCAAGGATAATAGTCAAGACTGGAACATTCAGGGGATTCATTTCGAGCAGTTGAATTTGCTTGTTGGAGCTTCAGGTGTTGGGAAGACTAGAATACTTAGAGCGCTAGATCTCATATGTGATGTGGCTAAAGGGAAGAAACGAAAACTGGACGATGTGGAGTGGGCAATTTCTTTCTCACATTTGAACAAAAATTATGAATGGAAGCTTAAAACATCTAAGTCTGTGGACGAAGCTTTCTCAAGTGAACCTGGTCAGGCAGAGATTCTATCCGAAAGTTTGGTTGGTGGCGAGAGCTTCAACGAGATAGAAATTCTTTATCGAAATGAGGGAGAGTCAAGATTAAAGGATCAAAATTTACCTAAATTAAAAAGAACTGAGAGTGCAATTACCTTGCTTTCTGAAGAGGATTCAATAAAGCCTGTCTCAGAAGCCTTTAAGAGATTTATTTTCAATGAAACGCCTCAGCAAGCAGTGGTCACAATTCCGTTCAATCCTGAAAATGCACACGTGGAAATAGATTTTGAAGGAGGTGTCTCAGAAGCAGAAAAAGTAAAGCAATTCAAAGAATCTGTTGTAGATGCGCCAACAGTATTTAAAGCTTATCTCCTCCAAAAATTCTTACCCTCTCTTTTCGGAGAGGTTAGAGAAGCATATGTTGATGTATTTCCAAATGTCAAAGATTTTAGAGTTGTAGTCAATAGAGATTCAAACAATTCATACATTCTTATTTTTGAGATAAATGAAGGTATTAATGAAAGCTGGATTTCTCAGCAAAGAATTTCATCCGGTATGTATCGAACTTTAATATACTTGGTAGAAATTATGACCGCTCCTGAGGAGTCAGTAATTGTGATAGACGAATTCGAAAACAGCTTAGGTATTAACTGTATGCCTGAATTGACAGATTTTATCTTGGAAAGATCTCCAAGATTGCAATTCATTCTTACGAGTCATCATCCTTATATAATAAATAATATTCCATGGAAAACTTGGCAAGTTGTTTCAAGAGTTGACGGCAAGATAACTTCCAAGAAGGCCGAAAATATTCCTCAACTTGATACAGCCTCAAGCCTTGATAAGTTCACGCAATTGGTTGATCTTCTTGAATATGAGGATGACGTAGCGTGAATCTCCTTCTACTAGTTGAGGGCAAAAGAACAGAGCCCAAAGTTTATAAGGCATGGTTGACGCACCTGTTTCCAAATTTAGATTTTGTCTTTAGGCCCGAAGATTTATCTACATTCTCATGTCGCATTGTTCCTGGGAATGGTTACCCCAATATGGTCAGCGCTCCAAAGTCCTACACAGGAGTATCTAGACTAGAAGCGTGTCTCCTTGATATTAAAAACTATGATAATATAGATTATTTTTTAATTTGCGTTGACTCGGAAGAGTGTGATTATGGTGACAGACTTGAGGAGGTAAGGAAAAAGCTTCAAGAAGCAATTGTAAGGGTCGGTTTGGATGGAAAGTATGTTAAAAAAATCTTTATCATCGTCCAGCATTGCTGTCTTGAAACATGGGCTCTGGGAAATCATGAGATCCCTCTTATCCATACCCCTGTAATGTCTTTGGATGTGTTTTCAGAGCTTCAAAGACATTACGATGTTATTAATAGTGATCCTGAGCTTCTATGTATTTGGCCTCAAGAATTCTCTTATTCAAATAGAGCTAAGTTTCACGAGTATTATCTAAAAAGGTACTTGGAAAGCTATGGTTTTTCTTATACCAAGAAAAATCCGAAAGTGATTGGAGAGAAATGGTATCTTGAGGCTCTTATTAGAAGATGCGACTCCACAGATCATTTGCGTAGTCTAAATTATTTGTTTTCTGTATTAAAGGATATTCAAGCAAGCAGTAGGAAGTAGAATAGCACAGCTTATAATTCAATTTAGGCTGCTTTAGTTAGCCCAATCCTCCTTAAAAGCAGATAAGTCAGCAGATTGCATTGGGGCGATCGCCCCTTCCCCCCCCCTCCACAGCCATCAGTGCCCACTCTGCCCTAGCGGCGATCGCTATAATAGGCACAAGTCCTCACACCTGCTGACATGACATCCCAACAACTCGAAGAGCGATCGCAGCGCCTCGAAGCACGAGTTGCTGCCCTCGAAAAAGAACTGGCACAGCTCAAACAGGTTTTGTCTGCTCTTCTGCAAAAGCCAACCCCCTGGTGGTCAGCGATCGCAGGCAGCGCTGAAACTGACCAAGCGATCCCTTTATCTAGCCAGCCCTCGCCTCTGGCGCAGACCACCTTTCATCAGACGCTACAAGCATCTGGCCTAGTAAAATCGGTACGCCCACCCGCCGTTACCCCCCAAAACAACTTTCAGCCTATTCCTGCCCAAGGTGAAGCCGTATCCCAAACCATCTTGGATGAGCGGCGCTAAGTGGCTGTTTACTTCTTAGACAGCAGCGCCCTGGTTAAACGGTATATCCGGGAAACAGGAACCGATTGGGTTGCAAGCCTGTTTTCGCCAGAGTTAGGCAACGATTGCTTTGTGGCTGCGATCGCAGGGGTTGAAATTGTCGCGGCTATTACCAGACGTGCCCGTAGCGGTAGCATCAAAACCGCCGATGCGGCTTTAGCCTGCGCTCAGTTTAGGCAAGACTTTCAGACAACTTATCAAATTATTGAAATTACCGAAGAGATTATTAGTCTAGGGATGGCTCTAGCCGAAGCAAAAGGGCTGCGAGGCTATGATGCCGTACAGTTAGCCGCAGGTTGTGCCGTCAATGCCCTTTGCCTAACGAGCAGTTTGCCACCTTTAATTTTTGTCTCAGCCGACAACGAACTCAATGCCGCCGCCCGCAGCGAAGGGCTAATCATTGAGAATCCTAACGAGCAATAGTCTGAGCCCAATCTTTTTTGGAAACGAGCAAGCTTAGCGAATTGTATGGGGGCGATCGCCCCTTCCCCCACAGCCACCAGTGCCCGCCCTGCCCTAGCGGCGATCGCGCTACCCACCAAAGCAACCTTCTCGGCTCAGCTCGCCAACAGCAATTCATAACGCAGTGGCAGCACCTCATCCGGCGTCAACACCGCCATTGCATATTCGCGACCTGCCAAATCCGCAAACTCAACTAAATAGCAAAGCTCCTCTCCCTCATAGATCTCCAATACAGTGCCCACCTGCCCCATAGGAAGCTGCTGAATCGCCTCGAACTCGGTCTCAACCAGCGTGAGGCGATCGCGGGCGATCGGCTTTAGGTTGGCAACGGTATCTAGAGTTGTCACAGAATCCATAGCCTTTATTTGATAAACGCCGAAACCAAATGGGGGACAGACTGGCCCGCGCGCACCTCCCACAGTGTCCGCAGGACAACAGAGTCGTGATCAATTATGACCCAATCGACTTTGTACAGTTGCCCGAATGCTGTAGAGCCTTGCTGCACGACCTCTCCTTCCACAGCGGCTTGAGCAATCAACTGCCGCAGAGCCTCTGCATTGTCAGCCCTGATGCCCAGAGCCGAGGCAAAAACCCTCGCTTTGTGCTTGCCCGATGAATGGTTTGGGTTAAGGCAGTAGCCTACCAGCTTGTCCATCGGAATAATCGCTGATGCTCCGTTGGGCAGCTTCATGACTATGGCCGCAGAGAACGCCAATCAATTTTAGCTGTGCTGGTTAGTAGACAGAGAAGTTAGGCAACTTCAGCGGATTGCGTTGGGGCGATCGCGTAGCGTGTGCAGCGCACAATCGCCCCTTCCCCCACATCCACCAGTGCCCCCTCTGCCCTAGGGGCGATCGCCCTACCCGCCGTGAGCCCCACCCCCCATTGATACAATAGTGAGGCCACCCAACGCCACTCCCCACGCCTTTCCCCTGCAGGCGACCTGACATGCTCACCCAAGCCACCATTCAGCAAATCAGCGATCGCATCGCCGATCGCTTCAGCCCAGAAAAAATCATCCTCTTTGGCAGCTACGCCCGTGGCGAAGCCCACCCCCACAGCGACCTAGACCTGCTTGTTGTTGTAGAAACCCTCCCCCCTCGGGGTCAGCGCAGCGCACCCATCCTCAAAATGCTGGCCCAAGACTACGCCGAACCCATCGACATTGTCATTCGCTCAGCCCAAGCGTACAAAGATTGGGAGCAGGTGCCCGGCAGTTTTGCCCACCAGGTGCTTACCGAAGGAATTGTGCTCTATGACCGCCAAAAGCAACCCGTCTGATGCCTGGTTTGCCAAAGCAGACGCTGATCTCCAAGCCGCTGAGTTACTGCTCAATACCAACAACCCTCTACTGGATATCGTCTGTTACCACGCCCAGCAATGTGCCGAGAAATATCTTAAGGGCTACCTTGTTGCCCACAGCATCCCGTTTAAGTTTGTGCATGAGTTGGTCTACCTCACTCGCCTTTGTGGAAAGCAAGAGCCCAAGTTCTCAAACCTACTCGACATCGCCTCAGAGCTGCAAGACTACGCAACCGGCGTGCGATATCCCGATGACGAGCTGGAAGAACCTACCCCTCAAGAAGCCCAACGAGCTATCGTTTGTGCCGAAGAAGTCCGGGCTTTTGTCAAGCAATGCCTGTAGAGCCAGGCGACCATAAATTCTGCTCCGATGAGGCCCTTCAGCCCATTGATACAATCACTACACGACCAACTCACACCCCTGCCTTTGCATGTTTAGCAGATTGCATTGGGGCGTTCGCGTTGGCGGAGCGTCTCTGCAAGAGAAAGCGTATGCAGCGCACAATCGCCCCTTCCCCCAGCCATCAGCGCCCCTCTGCCCAGCGGTGATCGCGGCCCGCCAAACCTGGCCCTGATCCCTGGCGCTTTGGGAGTTTTGCTTAAGTTCACCAAACCGTGACAATCGGGCGATCGCCCAACCTCTCCCGGTTTCGCCGCGATCTGAACAGTCGGATCGGGCGAATACCCCTTAGAATAATTTGGATTTTCCCTGAGCACCCCGCCCTATGCCTCGCCGCGACGACATCCACAAGATTCTGCTGATTGGCTCTGGCCCGATTGTGATTGGGCAGGCCTGCGAGTTTGACTACTCCGGCACCCAGGCGTGCAAAGCCCTGCGCGAAGAGGGTTACGAGGTGGTGCTGATCAACTCCAACCCGGCGACGATCATGACCGACCCGGAGACCGCCGATCGCACCTACATCGAGCCGCTGACGCCGGAGATTGTGGAGCGAGTGATCGAGCGGGAGAAGCCCGACGTCATGCTGCCCACCATGGGCGGCCAGACGGCGCTGAACATTGCCGTGGCCCTGTCGAAGAATGGGGCGCTGGAGCGCCACGGCGTCGAGCTGATTGGGGCCAAGCTGGAAGCGATCGAGATGGCGGAGGACCGCAAGCTGTTTAAGGAGGCGATGGCCCGCATCAACGTGCCCGTGTGCCCCTCGGGGCTGGCGGAGACCATGGACGAAGCCCGGCAGATTGCCCAGCAGATCGGCAGCTTCCCGCTGATCATTCGCCCCGCGTTTACCATGGGCGGCACGGGCGGCGGTATCGCCTACAACCAGGAGGAGTTTGAAACCATTTCGCGCTCCGGTCTCGACGCCAGCCCGGTGTCGCAGATTTTGATCGAGCAGTCGCTGCTGGGCTGGAAGGAGTACGAGCTGGAGGTGATGCGCGACCTGGCGGACAACGTGGTGATCATCTGCTCGATCGAAAACCTCGACCCGATGGGGGTCCACACCGGCGATTCGATCACCGTGGCCCCAGCCCAGACCCTCACCGATAAAGAATACCAGCGGCTGCGGGATGCCTCGGTGAAGATCATCCGCGAGATCGGCGTGGAGACGGGCGGTTCCAACATTCAGTTTGCCGTCAACCCCGACAACGGCGACTACATCGTGATCGAAATGAACCCCCGGGTGTCGCGCAGCTCGGCCCTGGCCTCCAAGGCGACAGGCTTTCCGATCGCCAAGTTTGCCGCCAAGCTGGCGGTGGGTTACACCCTCAACGAAATCTCCAACGACATCACCAAGAAGACCCCGGCCAGCTTTGAGCCCACCATTGACTACGTGGTGACCAAAATTCCCCGCTTCGCCTTCGAGAAATTCCCCGGCACCACCCCCACCCTGACCACCCAGATGAAGTCCGTGGGCGAGGCGATGGCGATCGGGCGCACCTTCCAGGAGTCGTTCCAGAAGGCGCTGCGATCGCTGGAGACGGGCCGGGCGGGCTGGGGCTGCGATCGCCCCGAAAAGCTGCCCAGCCTGAACGAAATCCGCCCCAAGCTGCGCACCCCCAACCCCGAGCGCATCTTTGACCTGCGCCACGCCATGCAGCTGGGCCTCACCGTCAACGATATCTACGACCTCACCGGCATTGACCCCTGGTTCCTCAACCAGCTCTGCGGCCTGCTGCGCACCGAGAAGTTTCTCAAGCGCACCCAGCTGAGCGACCTCACCGCCGAGCAAATGCGGGCGGTGAAGCGCCAAGGCTTTAGCGATCGCCAGATCGCCTACGCCACCGGCACCACCGAAGACGCCGTGCGCGACTACCGCAAGGGCCTGGAGGTGATTCCGGTGTACAAAACCGTGGACACCTGCGCCGCCGAATTCGAGGCCTTTACCCCCTACTACTACTCCACCTACGAAGACGAGACCGAGGTGCTGCCCAGCGATCGCCCCAAGGTGATGATCCTCGGCGGCGGCCCCAACCGCATTGGCCAGGGCATCGAGTTCGACTACTGCTGCTGCCACGCCTCCTTCGCCCTGCGCGACGACGGCTACGAGACGATCATGGTCAACTCCAACCCGGAGACGGTCTCCACAGACTACGACACCAGCGATCGCCTCTACTTCGAGCCCCTGACCAAAGAGGACGTGCTCAACATCATCGAAGCCGAAAACCCGGTGGGCATCATCATCCAGTTTGGCGGCCAAACCCCCCTAAAGCTGGCCGTCCCCCTTCAGGAATATCTGTCCAATCTAGAATCCTCTGCCAGGGCAGACGACCGTCTGCCCCTACCCGCCGCCCCATCCACCCTCCCACCCTCCCACCCTCCCACCCGCATCTGGGGCACCTCCCCCGACTCCATCGACACCGCCGAAGACCGGGAGCGCTTCGAGGCCATCCTGCGCGAACTGGACATCAAGCAGCCCCCCAACGGCATGGCCCGCAGCTACAACGACGCCCTGCGCGTTGCCCAGCAGATCGACTACCCGGTGGTGGTGCGGCCCAGCTACGTGCTGGGGGGCCGCGCCATGGAAATCGTGTATTCCGACGCCGACCTGGAGCGGTACATGACCTACGCCGTGCTGGTGGAGCCCGACCACCCGATCCTGATCGACAAGTTTTTGGAGAACGCCATTGAGGTGGATGTGGATGCGATCGCCGACCAAACCGGCCAGGTGGTGATCGGCGGCATCATGGAGCACATCGAGCAGGCGGGCATCCACTCCGGCGACTCCGCCTGCTCCCTGCCCACCATCACCCTGCCCGATGCCGCCCTCGCCACCATTCGCGACTGGACGATGAAGCTGGCCAAGCGCCTGAAGGTGATCGGCCTGATGAACATTCAGTTCGCGGTCAAGGGCGACCAGGTCTACATCATTGAGGCCAACCCCCGCGCCTCCCGCACGGTGCCCTTTGTCTCCAAGGCGATCGGCCATCCTTTGGCCAAAATTGCCGTGCGGGTGATGTCGGGCAAAACCCTGGCAGAGCTGGGCTTCACCGAGGAGGTGATTCCCCACCACATCGCCGTCAAAGAAGCCGTGCTGCCCTTCGACAAGTTCGCGGGCACCGACGCCCTGCTCGGCCCCGAGATGCGCTCCACGGGCGAGGTCATGGGCATCGACGCCGACTTTGGCAAAGCCTTTGCCAAGGCGGAGCTGGGGGCCAACCAAAAGCTGCCCCTGGCGGGGACGGTGTTCATCTCCATGAACGATCGCGACAAGGCCGCCGTCATCCCCGTCGCCAAGGAACTGGCCAGCCTGGGCCTGAAGCTGATCGCCACCAGCGGCACCCGCAAGGCACTGCTGGACGAAGGGCTGGAGGTGGGCCTGGTGCTGAAGGTCCACGAAGGCCGCCCCAACATCGAAGACGCGATCAAAAACGGCGAGATTCAGCTAATCATCAACACTCCGGCAGGCAGCACGGCGATCGAAGACGATCGCTCCATCCGCCGCACCGCCCTGGCCTACAAGGTGCCGATCATCACCACCATTGCGGGGGCAAAGGCGACTACCGCTGCGATCGGCTCCCTGCAACAGCACCCCCTCCAGGTGAAGTCTCTCCAGGAGTATGTGGGGATGTAGAAATTGCAAAAGGACTGTAAGCTTCGCTGATTCAGTAGCTAACATAGTAAGTACAGTAGATCCGTGAATGCATATGGCTGATCCAATCAAGCCCAAAGCTCAAGGTTTGCGTCCAGCTCTAAGGAGTTCAAAGAGTCGGCAAACCGCTACTGTTACTTCGCCGATCCTTCCAGGTGAGCCTGGCAGAATTCTTTGGGATGGTTCTGAGTGGCTAGCAATTTCAAATACCTCCAATCCTATAGACGTTGGAGAATTAGTAAAGATTGTTAGTAGGCAAGGTGGAACCTTAATGGTTCAGCCTCTCTCTACAAGTTATCCTGTTCCAGTAAAGGTTTTTCACCCAGTCCGATCAGGTAATACAAGCAGCAGTATCTCCTCCTTGAGTGAAGGTATCGTGAGTGCCGCTGGAGCAGCAGCACGTCTTTTTTCGACGACGCTAAAGAGCATTGCTAGTACTGGCAGAAACGATCAAAATGACAATGATGCAGCCAATGGTGATTCTCTTGATTTACCCGTTGGATCGACTGCCTATATAGCCGACATAGAAAAGCGTCTCCAAGATGTTGAAGACTCCATCAGCGCTTTGCAAAAAGTGGTTGTGCCTTCACCTTCACAATCAGCCAGTTGGATTCAGGATATCGAAAGTGCATTTAAAGATGACCCCGCCTTTGAGGACATTTTCGCCTACGAGAGAGCTATTCAAGAAGGTGACGAATCTCTTCCAAAAACAGGTGCTGAGCTTGTTGCCTACTGGGAAAAGGTTGGGGTGATTAACTCCCGACCCGATATTGATGACAGCCAAGAGTATGCACGCAGACTGCGTGACCAGGCTGAACATCGCGAGCAGACTTAGGTGTTGAATGTACCTGGTTGATACAGATGTCATGATCGACATCCAACGGGGTTCTAAACCAGCACGGGCCTGGTTTGGCTCCCTTTCTGAGCCGCCCGGCATTCCTGGTTTTGTGGTGATGGAATTAATACAGGGAGCCCAAAACAAGCAAAAGTTGCGCGAAGTGCTACGACTTGTAAGACCACTAGACATTGTTTGGCCCACCACATCTGACTACTCTCGCGCCCTATCTAACTTCACAAGTTATCACCTGTCTCACAAGGTTGGTCTAATTGATGCCTTAGTTGCAGCCTGTGCCGTTGGTCGCAATGCCACTCTTTGCACGTTTAATGTGAAGCACTATCGAGTCATTTCAGACTTGAGCCTGGAACAACCCTACAGCCGCTGACGGTGCCGCGCTGATTTTGGCGAGAAAGTTCTAAGTTTGACCAGGGTCAAACAGAACCAGGGGAAGTGCTTTCGGGGTTGACGTAGAAAAGCTGAGGTTCTGATCGGTCGGGGCACACCACATAGAACTCTCGGCCCTGCTTGGTGATCCTGGCGCGATCGCCATTGGCGCAGGTGACCTTGATGGGCGTATTGCCGCCACAGGCACCGCACTTAAAGTAGTAGCCGTACTTGCCGTAGACAATCGTTAAGTCACCACTCCCGCAGGTGCGGCAGGCCTTTTTGGCATCGGGCTGGCTCTGGACAGGTACTTTTGGGGGTTGAGGAGAGGGGGCACCTTGGGGATGGGCTGAAGTTCCAGGGGCCCTGGAGCGTGGCTTACCAAAGTTGCTTTCGGAGCGGTTTTGAGGCTTGCGGACGGGCGGAGACGATGAGGACGGCGGCAGGGGTTGAGGACTGTGCCGTTGCAGCAAAAACTCTGTTAACCGCTGCACGGTTTTGTCGCTAAACTCGGCCCCCGCATCCTTGAGGCTCAGGGAAAACAGACTGCTGCCCCGGCGGTAGTCAGCGTGTATCTCCTGAATCCGGGGGACGACCTGATCCGCCTTGAGCACCTGACGGACCGCAAAGCCCTTGGGGCGATCAATCACTCCAGTATCTGAAATGGCCACCAAGCCGTCAAAGGGCACCGAGGTAAAGGTGAACTGAAAAGCCAACACTTTGCGAAAAAAGAGATCGACGTGGTCATTAAGCAATGACCTGATTAGATTGGCCTGGCGCTCCACCTGCAGCAGGGGCGACGGCATGCCCTGCCAGTTTTGCCCTACCTGACGGGTCCACTCTTCCTGGGCATTGACGCGAATCTGGGTAGTGACGCTTTTACTCTCGATTAAAATCAGCCCGTGGGTGCTGAGAACCAAATGGTCAACCTGAGCGATTTCACCTTTGCGCTCGACCCGCAGGCCATTCAGCACAACGATTTTAGGATCGTCGGCGAACGCCCGGCGTAGGTAAAATGCCATTTGTTCCTCTGCCCGGCGACCCGCCTGCACCCGTGGACCGGATCCAGGAGCTAGGGGGTCCAACTCTTTGACAATCATGCGTACTGTCCACTCTCAACCTCATCACTCACATAAGATACCCAGATGACTCACTGGAGCGAGTGTGGACGGATGCTCAAAGTTTGGCGCGTAGAACTGTCGCCCTCCGCAGCACTTCAGCGCCTACTGAGTAAGGGTTTTAGGCAGCAGAAATTGAGCCGATTCAGCCAGTTGCGGCTTTACTTCAGCGCCGGTTCCTTGGCGGCGGCGAGGTCAGCGGCTTTGGGCGCGATCGCAGCGGTGAGGGCTTCCTCCAGGGGGGCCCGCCCCAGGCGTTCCTCCAGAATATCCATCACCTCGCGGCCAAAGTCATCGGGGTTGCGCTGCCACGCTTCCAGGCATACTTCGCCAAAGAACGAACCCAGCGGTTCCGGGTTCCACAGCAGCTTCTTTGACACCCAGGGCAGGTGAATGTCGAGAGGGTTGTAGTCGCGCCGGAGAATGTTTTTATCGAAGGCGTACTCCTCCAAGTGGGTGTGGGGCTGCAGGCCAATGAAGAAAATAGCGGGCTCCACCTTGTCGCGGCCAAACACCTCTTCCAGTGCCCGGTGGTAGGCAATGGTCTGGCGAATAGTTTCGGGCCGTTCGTCAATTACATTAAAGGAGTAGTTGACTGAGACCAGGTCGTTGAACCCGGCTGCCTTCAAGTCTTTGCAGTTTTGCAGCACCGTGCGCAGGTTGTAGCCCATGCGCATTTTCCGCACCAGTTCCTGGGAACCGCTGGTAATGCCAATTTCAAAATAGTTCATGCCCGTGTCGGCCATCAGCTGGCAGAGTTTGGGCGTCAGGTTGTCGGCACGAATGTAGGCGGCCCAGTGGATGTCGTCCATACCGGCATCGAGGATTTTTTGCAGCAGTTCCTCGGCATCCTGCATGAAGCGGCGGGCGGGAATGAACTGGGCATCGGTAAACCAGAAGTTGCGGACGCCCCGTTTATAGAGCTGCTGCATTTCCGCCACCACTTCATCGGCGGGGTTGATGCGCACCTGCTTGCCCTCGACCACGGTGTAGACGCAGTAGCAGCAGTTGTGGGGACAGCCGCGCTTGGTCTGTACGCCAATGTAAAAGTCCTGCTCCTGAAGGTAGTAGTCGAACTCGGGCCAGATCGCCTCAATGTAGTCGTAGTTGCAGGCGGTTTTCTCCAGCGGAGCGGGCTCTTCGTGGATGAGGCGATCGCGCGGTTGGGTCTCCCCGGCGATATAGCAGCGCTGGTCCGAAAAATCTTCGCCCCGCAGGATCCGCTCCAGCAGCATTTCCCCTTCGCCCACTGAGATAATCGTGCCCTTGGGCAGCCGATTGTGGAGCTGCTCGTAGAACACGCTCACCGCTCCGCCCCCAACCACCGTGGTAACGTCCTGGCGGTAGCGGCGCGCCCGCCGGAGCCCGCGCTTGATCAGTCCCTGGTTGCGCCAGAGTTCGGCCAGGTAGGTGGTGGCCATGCGCAGCCCCCCCAGGGCACCCCTGGCCTTTAAGAACAGGTTGCGGGCGTAAAAGAACTCAAAGGCGTTTTGCAGCGGATTGCCCCCGCGACCGCCCACGGGCGCAAAAATCTGGATGTCGCGCCAGGAAAACACCAGCACCGTGGGTTGAAAGTCGTCGATGCAGCGATCGAGGGCGCCACCGTAGTCCAGGGGAGGCACCGCCCCCAGATCAAAGATGCGCTGCTCCAGGTCGGGAAATAGCTTGTGAACGTGATCAGCCAGGTAGACCACCCCAACCGGGAAAATGGGATTGCAGGGCAGCCGTACGTAGAGCACACGGGCCTGGCCAGTGGTAGAAAAAGGCATGCTTATCAGGCTGGATATATATCTTCACGATAGCACCGTCTCTTCGCCAGAGCAGGGTCAAACTAGAAATCCTCCCACCCACACACAGCACTATAGATAAGACTCAATTTGGCAGGAGGATTTTGTACGAACAAGTTGTGGTGGCATTTCAGCCCTCAGGCAGAGGGTGAACTATCCCAATTGGGACATCTCTCTAGGAGAGCCGAAAATATCTCTGGGCATGGTATAAAAATATAATTAAATTTTTAGGCCGCTGACGGGATCGAGAACCCCAAGTTACGTGCTCCGCTGCTTTAGGTCGAGCAGGACGTAAGGGAAAAAATGCTTCAAACCAGGGCTGTTGCAAAGCTTGAAGCATTGTGTCCAATTGTTTTGAATAGTGAAGCAGCTGTAGGGGTTGGTAGTCGCCTTTACAGCAGCCGGGGATCGCGAAGTGTTAGGCTTTGCGCAGTGATTCTTGCAGTATTGCCGTAAAGCATCAATGGCACAAATCCTTGATCCCCTTCCCTCCGATGGCCAGAGTCAGATTCTCTGCTGCTATGTCAACGCCACCAGTAAGATCCAGGTTGCTCGTATTACAAATGTGCCCGATTGGTACTTTGAGCGGGTGGTTTTTCCGGGGCAGCGATTGCTTTTTGAAACCGTTCCTAAAGCGCTTCTAGAGATCCACACCGGCATGATGGCCAGCGCCATACTGTCCGACAGCATTCCCTGCGATCGCCTCCAGGTCGATGCTCCAGAACCAGCGGTTTTTGAGTCGGCCTCAAGCCCCGCGCTTGAGGCCAACTCAATTCACGACACACTGGAACAGCCAGCACCTGCGGTAGTGGCCTCACCTGCCAGCTAAGCCGACGGCCTTGCAGACGATTACACTGTGAGGGAGTGGGGCGATTAGCCTTGGTTCTGGCAGCTTGCGGTGATTAGAGGAATGACGGTAGGTCACCTGCCCGTTCGATGTCGCCGGGGCAAAGCCGATGGCGTCGATTGGGGGGAATGGTGGACCTACCTTCGTTTTTGTGGCTGTGGCGCATTGCCGCCTGGTCCATGGGGCTTACGCTTACGGCCTACGCGCTGCTGGCGCTGACGGGCGGCGTGCTGTTCTATACCCGGACTAACAAGCAACCGCGCTCAGCCTGGCTGCGACCTTTGCACATTGGTCTTGGCAGTGTGGCGGTGGTGCTGGTGCTGGTTCTGCTGGCCATCGGTTTGATTGGTACCCTGGGGGAATACGGCAGTCTGGGCCATTCCGTGCACCTGCTGTTTGGGCTTTCGGTGGTGGTTTTGGTGCTAGCCTCGGCCTGGAGCGCCAGCCGGATCGCCCCAGAGCGTCCCTGGGCCAGACCCCTGCACGTTGGCCTGAACGGTGGGCTGGGCCTTGGTCTGGCGGCAGCCGGGCTCTCAGGTTGGCAGGTGGTGCAAAAGTATTTACCTTAGAGTAGTCTCCGTCAGATTGGGCCACCGAGGTGCTTTGCCTTGATCTGATTGGTCTGCTTTTTTCTCGGCTGTAAACCCCTGCGCCCATGCCCCATGGTTGAATCCACGCCATTGCCCTCTGCAGCTATCCAAGAGCGCCAGGTTTTCGGTATCTCTCCGCTAATTCGTCTGACGCTGCTGCTGCTGTACCTGGCCTTAATGGGCCCCCTGCCTTTTCTGGCCCAGGCCACCCGGGCGGCGGTGTCCCCTCTGTGGTTGACGGTGGGCATTGGGCTGGGCGGGCTGGGCCTCTATGGTGCCCTCAGCCAGCGAGTCGAGGTGGATGACCAGAGGATTCAAGTGACCTATCCAACCTGGATTCGCTGGCTGTTTCGCGGCGGTTGGCAGCTGCCCTGGCGTCAGGTGCAGGCGCTCAAACCCCGTTCTACCGGGCAGGGGGGCATTGTGTACTACTTTGTTGGCGAGGGGGGAGAGGCCTACCTGTTGCCCATGCGGGTAGCGGGGTTCGCCCGTCTGGTGACGCTGGTTGAAACCTACAGCGGCATTGACACGCAGGATGTTAGGCCCCTGGCTCAACCCTGGATGTATTTCATTTTGCTGGGGTTCACCCTGCTGCTGCTGCTGGTAGATGCCTGGACTATTACCACCGCCCTGGGCATGACCTAAGGCAGGAAGCCCCGTCTGCTTCCCTGGCTTCTGGTGGGGATGACTGTACCGCAGCCCACCAAACGGTATAGTTAATGAGTCGCATTTGCAATAAGGCTGGGTTTTGTGCCCCGCATTGCCGCTAGCGGCCTGTCGCCCTCCGTGTTTTGTCAGGTATGACCCCACCGGATATTCTGCGCCTCGATACCGTTACCAAACGCTATAGCCCCCAGCTGCCCCCGGCGGTAGATCAGGTGAGCCTGAGTCTGCACCAGGGCGAAATTTTGGCGCTGCTGGGACCGTCGGGCTGCGGCAAAACCACCCTGCTGCGGCTAATTGCGGGGTTCGAGCGGCCCGATCGCGGCACCCTCTATTTTGGCCGTCAGCCGGTGGATGGGGCCACCTGGCTGCCCCCGGAGCGTCGGGACGTGGGCATTGTCTTCCAGGACTATGCCCTGTTTCCGCACCTGACGGTGGAAAAGAATGTTGCCTTTGGGCTTCAGCCTCGGGGGGGCAAGGGGAAGCGGGGAGCATTGCCCTCTGGGGGACTGACGGCGGCGGATGTGGCTGAGCAAACGGCGGCGGCGATCGCGCTGGTGGGGCTAGAGGCGCTCAAGCATCGCTTTCCCCACGAGCTGTCCGGGGGGCAGCAGCAGCGGGTGGCCCTGGCGCGGGCCCTGGCTCCGCGTCCGGCGATTGTGCTGCTCGATGAGCCGTTTAGCAACCTGGACGTGCAGGTGCGGCTCTACCTGCGCCAGGAGGTGCGCGATATTTTGCGCCGGGTGGGGGCCTCGGGGGTGTTTGTCACCCACGATCAGGAGGAGGCTCTGGCCCTGGCCGATCGCGTTGCGGTGATGAACCAGGGCCACCTGGAGCAGATCGATGCGCCGGAGGTGGTCTACGGCCAGCCCGCCTCTCGCTTTGTGGCCGAGTTTGTCACCC
This sequence comes from Leptolyngbya sp. KIOST-1, assembly GCF_000763385.1. Taxonomy (NCBI): domain Bacteria; kingdom Bacillati; phylum Cyanobacteriota; class Cyanophyceae; order Leptolyngbyales; family Leptolyngbyaceae; genus Leptolyngbya; species Leptolyngbya sp. KIOST-1. The sequence goes on along the minus strand of NZ_JQFA01000002.1, from coordinate 1,795,315 downwards.
AGGCCAACTTTTTGCCCGCCCAGCTCAGCCCTGAGGGCTGGCAAACCGAGATTGGCTGCTTTGCCGTCGATGGCCCTGGGGAGGGTGCCTCTCGCGGAGACGTAATGGTGCGCCAGGACGACATCGCCCTGGCGGAGGACGCTGCGGGGGCGGCGGTGGTGCGCGATCGCCAGTTTTTGGGTCGCGAGTACAAATACTGCCTGCAGACCCCTCAGGGCACTCTGATCCACGCCCGCCTGCCGCTGGATGCGGCGATCGCAGTGGGCCGTCGGGTCCGGCTGACCGTGCCGCCCCAGCGGGTGCGGCTGTATCCAGCGTTGTCTCCAGTGTCGGCCCCCGCGTACGCCAGCCCTGCCAGTCTGTCCGCCCCCCTGGCCTAGCCGCTGTTACCAGGTCGCTCAGCCCTGGTATTGTTCAGTAAGGTTAACCCAAGGGCTTCCCAGCTCTGCCTTTGCCCTGTCTCAGTCTCTTCAGGTCGCTGTGCTTATGAACCGGTCTCAACGAGTTTGTCTGGCCTCTCTGGCTGCCTTGGGGTTGCTAACTGCCCCGCTCCAGGCCGCCGCCTCTCTCGCCTTGTTCGCCAGTTCAGGCGATCAAACCCTGCTGGCCCAGGCGGCTACGGTTGAAACCGTGCTCAACTTTGAAACCGCGTCGAGGGCGGTGCGGGTCTATCGCAGCGGTGGCCGTCTGTTTATGAACCTCTACAACAAGGCTACCGACGTGGTTGAAGTCCGGGCTGCGCCCGCCCAGCTGGTTCCCAGCACCCGCGACCAAACCGTTTACGCCACCACCCAAGGGGAGGCTCAGCGCTTTGCCCGCATCAACGTGCAGGGCGAAACCGAGCTGGAGATCGTCGCTGCCAACGGCAATGTGGTGCTGCAAGAACCCGGCTTCAACACCGTGGTAGGGGTTGCCAATGGAGTCAGCGACTTTCGCGGCAACAACTTTGCACCGGGTACCCCGGCCGTGGTGCTCTCCGCTGAAGCGGCTCGGCTGCGCTCGGGGCCGCGGTTGGGGAGCACCATTTTGGGCAGCGCCCCTCGCCGGGCGGTGGTGGATGTGCTGGACCGGGTGGGCAACCCCGCCGATGGCTTTATCTGGTACCAGGTCATCCACAACGGCACGACGGGCTGGGTCCGTGGCGATCTGCTCCAGCCCACTTGACCTAGTGCTCTGCGGCGTAAGTTGGCTAACCATTCTTGACACCTGGCACCCGGTACCCAACACCCAAAGCGAGGGTTGTTATATTTCTGCCCGCCAATACTAGCCCGCTGTGCCTGACTGATAGCGATTCCCTAACTGAGATTAACCAAGATTACAGCCGCTGGCCCGGAGCAGGTCTAGGGTCATGCCTTCGCGGGCCAGACGGGTAGGGGCAAAGCTCGTCTGCACCTGCCGCTCGAGCTGGTCGAGCTGGTCGTCGCTGTGGCAGGGGTCGTGGTGAAACAGCACCAGATGCTTAACCTGGCTGGCCCGAGCCACCTCGACCCCCAGGTGCCAGGGAGCCAGCCCGGCACCGTTAGGATCTGAGTAGGCGGTATCGGCATAGGTGCCGTCAAAAATCAGCACATCGGCACCGCTAGTCAGCATCAGCAGGTTGGGATCGAGGCTGGTTTGGGTGGGGTCGGTGTCGGTGGCATAGACCAGCACAATGTCGCGCCAGCTGACCCGGTAACCCAGGGCGCCAGTGTGGCGGTTGAGGCTCCAGGTTTCGACCACCACGTCCCCCAGGCAAATCGAATCTCCGGCGGCAATATTGTGAAACGCCATAGTGGCCGCCATAGTTTGCAGGGGCTTAAAGAAGTTAGGCCGCAGCATTTGATCCATCAGGCGCTGCTTGATGGAGGCCCCGTTCAGGGCTGGGGCGCCATAAATATTGAGTTGGGTGGCGGGCACAAAGGCGGGTGCAAAAAACGGAAAGCCCTGGATGCGGTCCCAGTGGGTATGGGTGAAAAACAGGTGGGCATCCACAGGTGGCCCCTGCTCCATCAGGTGGCACCCCAGCACCCGCAGCCCGCTACCGCCGTCAAAAATGAGCCGCTGACCGCCCACCAGCACTTCCACACAGGCTGTATTGCCGCCGTAGCGCACGGTATCGGCACCCGGGGCCGGGATGTTGCCGCGCACGCCCCAAAAGGTCAAGGTAAACGTCTGTTCGACTGGGCGGGGCTCAGACTGAGCGGGGTCGCCAGCGCGAACCGGAAATAGGGCATCGGAAGGACTAGCGATATTGGCCATGAAGGTTCAGCATTTTACCAAGTTGGAGATGGTGTTTAGACAGCGGTTTACTGCCGCGAGCACCCGTACGGCCAACCTCATACGATGTCTAACAATCTGGTGTCAGGATCCACCCTTAAGCCTTAGTCCAAGTTTACTCCCAGATTAAAGTTAGTATGCCCCGCTGGGCCATTCTGACGGTCTGACGGGCGGTGCCGATTCTGCCATTTGGCGTAATGGCAGAATCAGAGTGGGGGTTTTGCCAGCGCTGAGGACAGTGGATCGGGCTGGTTTCATCCGTTAATGTAGAACTGGTTTGAGCCCGTGGGCTTTGACGATGGCCAAAATGCGATCGGCAGCGTGGCCATCCCCAAAGGGGTTGACGGCTCGGGCCATGGTTCCGTAGGCGGCCTCGTCGGTGAGCAGTTCCAGGGCGTGGTGGCTAATCGCCTCGGCGCTGGTGCCAATCAATCGGGCGGTGCCAGCCTCGATAGCCTCCGGCCGCTCGGTGGTGTCGCGCAGCACCAGCACGGGTTTGCCCAGCCCCGGCGCTTCCTCCTGGAGCCCGCCCGAATCGGTGAGCAGCAGGTGACAGCGGCCCATCGCGCCGACTAGTCGGCGGTAGTCCAGCGGTTCGGTCAAAAACACGCGGGGATGGTTGCCCAGCAGCCGGGTCAGCGGATCGCGTACGGTGGGGTTGCGGTGCAGGGGCAGCAGCAGCGCGGTGTCGGGCTGCTGGTCAAGCACAGTGAGAAAGCCTTTGGCAATGTCGTTCAGGGGCTCCCCCCAGTTCTCGCGGCGGTGAACCGTGGCCAGCAGCACGCGGTGCTGGTCCCAATCGAGGCCGTCGATGGGGCAGTCGGGGTTTTGCCCGGCTACCGTCAGCAGCGCATCGATGACGGTGTTGCCCGTGTGGTGAATTTCTCCGACCACCCCCGCCGCTTTGAGGTGGCCGACGGCGGTGGTGGTGGGAGCAAAGTGTAGTGTGGTGAGTTGCGAGATCAGCCGGCGGTTGGCCTCCTCCGGGTAGGGGCTGTAGATGTTGTCGGTGCGCAGCCCCGCCTCGACGTGCCCCACCGGAATTTTTTGGTAAAAGGCAGCCAGGGCGGCGGCAAAGGCGGTGGTGGTATCGCCCTGCACAATCACCAGGTCGGGACGGTGGGCCTGAAAGCAGTCCTCCAGCCCTTGCAGACTGCGGCAGGTAATCTCGGTGAGGGTTTGCTGCGGCTGCATTATGGCCAGATCGGCATCGGCTTTGAGGTCAAACAGCGCCATCACCTGATCCACCATTTCGCGGTGCTGTCCGGTGAGTACGACCAGGGTTTGAATCGCCGGGTCCTGCTGAAAGGCGCGAATCACCGGGGCTAGCTTAATCGCCTCCGGTCGAGTGCCCAGGGTAATGCACACGCGCAGGGAAGAGTCAGACATGGGGCCGCCGCCAAAAACACTACAACAGACCGCTGGGCAAGGTGTCAGAGCTGCACTGCCCAAAGCGTTATCTATGATGGCATGGCCTCTGGCCCCTGACTATGGGTTGAGGGGAGCGCGTGCAGCACGGGTCAGCTGGGCGGTGGCCGTCCCCCGGCGGAGAGAAATTCCCTCAGCCCAGGGCCACCCTCTGAGACAATGGGCAATAGCGCCTGTCAACGAGCGGTATTGCCCCATGGCCCACACCATTACTCTGCAAGACTCCCATTTTCAAACCCTGGACCTGACTCCGGCCCGGCGGGTGATTGACCCACTGCTGGCCGAGGGCAAGCTTCCCCACGGCGAGGGTGGTCTGCGCTTTGAAATCGACATCAGCCGCGACCCCGCCGACCCCAGGGAACTTTCGGAACTGCCAGAGGTGCGGCTGTGGTTTATTCGTCTCGACACCTGCTACCCCTGGCTACCCCTGGTGCTGGACTGGGAGGCGGGCGACCTGGGCCGCTACGCCGCCATGCTGGTACCCCACCAATTCAGCCCCACCGAGGGCATTCGCTACAACCCCGAGGCGCTGGAAATTTTCATGATGGCGAAAATTTTTGCGATCGCCGCCTGGTTGCGCAGTCAGGGGGTGACCCAGTACACCCGGCTCAAGTTCATGACCCAGATGCTGGGCTACGAAATTGACGAGGGGTTGTTTGAGCTGCTGGTTTAGGGGAACGGTGTTGGGTGTTGGGTGTCGGGTGTCGGGTAGAGATTTGGATTGGGGGCACCCCGGCAACGTTCCTGGGACCTGAAACCCTGTACCTGAAACCCCGTACCTGAAACCCCCACCAGCCTTGCCTTGACGACGGCAAGCAACCTTGCTTACACCACAATTTCGTTGGGGGCCGATCGCTTGGTTTCGTAGTAGCGGCAGGCAAAGTAGCCGACGCTATAGATCAGCGACGCGTCGGTGGCAACGCCCAGCAGCGCCCCCAGTCCGGGAATCAGTTCGGCGATGCTGAGCCCCGACTTGACCATACCGGCGGTGGTGGAGGACAGCAGCCAGATCGCCAGCACTTCGCCCCGGCGATCGTGGTCGGTGGGCGAGTAGCCGTAGATGGTGGCAATGCGGTAGATCATGCTGGCCTGGAGGGCGGCGACTGCGCCAATGTCTACCAGGGTGAGGGTAAAGGCAATGGGGGGCAAAAAGTTGGTGGCCAGGCCCACCCCGGCGGCCTTGAGGGCGGTTTCGGCCATCACCCGCTGGGCCAGGCCGCGCTTGTCGTCCAGGGGATACTGCGATCGCAGCTCATCCACCTGCGATCGCACCCCGGCCACGTTCACCTGGCCCAGCGCCGCCAGCAGCACCCGCAACCCCGGCAGGGCGGTGGCGTACTGAATAAACGGCAGGCTGACAATCGGGCCGATCACGCTGCCAACGGTGGTGGTAACCGGCTCTAGAACCGGCTGCAGCCGGGAGACCACCGCATTGCCGGTGTTGGCGCTGGCGTTGTCCAGCACGCGCACAATGACCTGCATCACCTGGGTGACCGCTTCAAATGTATTGCGGGTCTGGTCATTGGGGGTGGAGTTGGGGGGTGGGGTGGTGGTCACAGGACTGGCCTTTGGATCGCGTCAGGGTTATCTCTTTACAAATAAACCATCGACGCAGCAGACGGCATCCATCCTGGGCTAGGAGATGTGAACAATTCTGGCCCACCGTCTACTCCAGCGGTGCCACGGCTGGTCCTCAAAGTGGCCAGTGCCGCTACGGGAATTCAACCTGCACATTCAATAATGGCAACCTCTGCTCAGGTGGTAATGAGCAGCTCGCCGATTTTGCCCCGGCACCCGGCCCGGGAGTTGATTGCCCGCGCCGCCAGCATGGGGTGGATCGCAAACCCTTGGTACAGTTCGCGGATGAACGCGCAGTCGGAGTTGGAGAGCATCACCCGCTGTCCCTGGACCGCCAGGGCACGGAACACCGCCGCCAGCCGCTCCTGATCGGCCCCGGTGAAACCGTAGCGGCTGTAGCTGGTAAAGCTGCTGGTGGTGCTGATCGGGTGGTAGGGCGGGTCAAAGTAGACAAAGTCGCGGCGGCTGAGCGATCGCTCCAATAGCGTTTCGAAGGAGAAGGTCTGAATCTCGGCAATTTGCAGCGCCGCCGAGGCCGCCCGCAGCAGGGAGGGATCGCAGATGGTAGGGTTTTTGTACTTGCCCATCGGCACGTTGAAGTGGCCGCGAGAATTTTCGCGGTAGAGGCCGTTGTAGCAGGTTTTGTTCAGGTAGATGAGCCGGGCGGCCCGCTCCACGGGCGATCGCAGCTGCTGCCGCTGGCGCACCTCGTAGTAGTAGGCGGGGGTGTGGCGGCGCTGGTGATCCCACAGGTGGCGAATCAGCGGTTCCACCTGGTCGCGCACGCAGCAGTAGACGTTGACCAGCTCGGGGTTGATATCTCCCAGAACCGCCCGCTGAGCCCGCCCGGCCAGGTGAAAGAACACTGCCCCGCCGCCTAAAAATGGCTCATAGTAAGTGTCAATGCGCTGGGGCAAAAACGGCTCGTACTGGCTGAGCAAACGCCCCTTGCCCCCGGCCCACTTGAGAAACGGGCGCGGGTAGAGCGAGGTAGAAGCCGAAAGTGCCGCTGTCACAAAACCGTCCTACAGTTGTCTCAGATCAAATGTACTTGGCCAGGAATGCCCCAACTATAGCAAAGCTCGCCCTGGCGGTAACGCCAGATTTGGCAGTCCTGGGGAAAAGGGGGCCTGCGGGCGTTTTATCGTGGGTTAGGATGTAAGACGACTCCTCCCGCTCTGCCGCCATGAAAGATTTTTTTGATAACGTTTCTCGCTACCCCCGCTACTTTATTTCTTTCACCCTGGGGGTGTTTTTTAATGCCGCCCAGCCCCTGGTGCCGCTGCTGCAGCGACCCACCACGGCGATCGCGCTGATTGGGGCGGTGGTGGCCGCGTTCCTGTTTCTTACTTTTACCCTGCGGGCCATGCTGGGTCTGGGTTAATGCCGTTGCGTTCAGGAGTACAGAGCTATGGCCAACAGTCGTCGCGTCGAGCGGGTGGCGTCGCTGATCAAGCGCGAGATCAGCCAGATGGTGATGCTGGACATTAAAGATGACCGGGTGGGGGCTGGCATGGTCAGCGTCACCGATGTCGATGTGTCCGGTGACCTGCAGCACGCCAAGGTGTTTGTCAGCATCTACGGCACCGACGAGGCCAGGGCCGAAACCATGGCGGGCCTGAAGGCGGCCACGGGCTTTGTGCGCAGCGAACTGGGCCAGCGGCTGCGGCTGCGGCGCACCCCTGAAATTATCTTTAGAGAAGACGTGGGGGTTGAGCGCGGCACCCGCGTGCTGTCGCTAATCAACCAGCTCAGCCAGGAGCGGGCCGAAAAGGGACTCCCCGACGAGGGGGAGGCCGCCTGGGAGGGCCATGACCTGACCGGCGAGGAACCCGATACCGAACCCCCGACCGCTGGGGAAGAGGAGTGAGTCCGGCGATCGCCACCGCCCGCCTGCCCGCCCCCGAGAGCCTTTCCCTGGCGGAGCAGGTGGCTCAAATGGTGGTGGTGCGGGCCTCGGGACACCTGTTTGACCACGAAATTCGCTACCCCACCTGGGAGGCCGACCAGGCCACCCTCACCCAATACGTAGAGGAGCTGGGGGTGGGTGGCGTCATTTTGCTGGGAGGTAGCGCCGCCGAAGTAGGGCTCAAAACCCAGGCGCTGCAGGCTCAGGCCCGGATTCCGCTGCTGATTGCCGCCGATGTGGAGGAGGGGGTGGGCCAGCGGTTCAGCGGTGCCACCTGGTTTCCGCCGCCGATGGCCCTGTCGGCGGTGGCCGATCGCGACCTCGGCACAGCCCTGGCCTATGCCGAAGCCTTTGGGGCCGCCACCGCCACCGAGGCTCTGGCGATTGGCCTCAACTGGGTGCTGGCGCCCACGGTTGACATCAACAACAACCCGGACAACCCGGTAATCAACGTCCGGGCCTTTGGAGATAGCCAGGAGCGGGTCTGTGCCCTCACCCAGGCGTTTCTGCGCGGCGTGCAAACCCAGCCGGTGCTGAGTGCCGCCAAGCACTTCCCCGGCCACGGCGACACGGCGGTGGACTCTCACCTGGAGCTGCCGGTGCTGCCCCACGATCGCGATCGCCTCGAAGCCCTGGAGCTAGTGCCCTTTAGAACTGCGATCGCCGCCGGGGCCGACGCCATCATCACCGCCCACCTGCGTATTCCTGCCCTCGATGCCCGCCACCCGGCCACCCTCTCCGCCCCCATTCTCACCGGGCTGCTGCGTCAGCAGCTGGGGTTCGACGGCCTGATTGTCACCGATGCCCTGATCATGGGGGCGATCGCCAACGCCTACGGCCCCTACGAAGCCGCGGTGCTGGCGGTCGAAGCGGGGGCCGACGTGCTGCTCATGCCCGGCGACCCCGAGGGGACGATCGCCGCCGTGGTGGAGGCCGTCCACCGGGGTCGCCTCACCCCCGATCGCATTGTGGCCAGCGTGGAGCGGATCTGGCGGGCCAAGCAGAAGGCGGCCCCCGCTCTTCTCCCCGATGGGGCAGGCCACGCCTGGGAGCACCTGCCGCCGCCCCCGGTTCAGCTCCAGGCCCTGGCCCAGCCCGCCACCCGCCGCCTCGCCACCGAAATGCTCACCGCCTCGATGACGGTGCAGGGCCAGGTGCCCCCCTGTCCGGCCTCCGCCCCTGGCGACAACCTGGTGCTGGTCGATGACGTCGTCGGCTGCCGCTTTTTAGACCGCACGGCGGCGGCGATCCTCTGGCCCCAGAACCACCACTACCAGCTCAAGCTCGTCGATACCCAGGCCTGTATTCAGCTGCCCCATGCCCCCGAGCTGAGGCCCAGCCTGGTGCAGATCTTTGTGCGCGGCAACCCGTTTCGCGGTACCCAAGGTCTGCTGGAGCGGGCCGAATTGTGGCTGGAGGCCCTGCGGCAGGCCGACTGCCTGCGGGGGGTCGTCATCTACGGTAGCCCCTACGCCCTCGAGCAGTTGCGGCCTCATTTTGGCTCGGCCCCCTACGGCTTTACCTACGGCCAAATGCCCCTGGCCCAGAGCCAGATTTTGCAGACCCTGCTGCCCGTCCAGGGGACGACGCTGAACCGCGAGTTTACTGACTGAGCCGGGTTGCGGTTCGCAGACAAAAATCAATGGGAAGCCGTTTGGCCCTGCTGATGGGTATTTTTCAGCCGCTCTCGCCAGCCTCGGCAGCCAACCCTCCCCAGTCGTCCATTAAAAAACGTAAAGTCACCTATCAGGTTTCCTATACTTTTGTTTCGACAGATTGAGAAAACCTGGGTGACTACCCGATGCTAAAGGAGTCGCTTACCCCCCGTCGGTAAAGTCATGTTCTCTGAGCTGTCCTTAGCCCCCCGCTACCGCCTTGACGACGAATCTCCCTGGCTGAAGGGCATTGATCCCCTGCGCCGCTACTGGATCTGCGTCAACGGCGATCAGCGAGCTATGCGGGTGCTGCCGGGCCTGGTTACTCAGAGCACAGAGGCCTTCAAACAGGCCATCAAGGGGTTCAGGCGGCTAGCGATTGGGGAGGAGCTGACCCTGCCCGCTGGCATGAGCGATCGCATGACCCTCTACTGCGTGGCCGAAAACTGCTACGCGATCGCCGACAATTCCACCGGGGCCGAGGTGTGGCACCTGTTCGATGCCGAATCTCTGGAGTCGCTGTTGCTCACCGCCCATCCCGACTGGCAGTGTGCCCCCGAGCACCTGAGCCTGGGGCGATCGCTGCTGACTGCCGCCTGGGGCCAGGTTTCGGTACCCAAGGCAGCTTAGCCTGCACGATCATTTGGCGTTGCTGAACACAGGGATAAATCAATCATCCAACGCCCCTAATCGGGGCAAACAGCCGTTTGCCCCTACCCAAAATCATGTATCAATTCAGCAACGCCTTTTCTTTGAACTTTACCGTTTGAATGCCGCGCGGCGGCACTAACCCCGATCCAGCTGCATCAGCTCCTGTAGCGAGGCCAGCAGCTTGATCTCGGCAGACCGCACTGTATCCGCTGCCGTCAGTTCAAACGTCCACCGCACGTTGACAGTGAAGAGCAGGGTTTTGACCCGGCCCTTGACCACCACCTGTTGGCCACCGTCGGGGTGGGGGGTAGCCTCTACCTGAACCGGCGTGGCCCGCATGTTGAGAGCCTCGGCCTGCAGGTAAATGTAGATGGCCTCCGGACCGACGATTGGTTCCTCAAAGGGAGCTAGCAGCGCCCCATCGGTCTCAAACAGCGTCGCTACAGCTCGATAGTCTTCGGTGTTGAAGCCGGCAAAGTAGCGCTCGACAGCGGCAGAAACCGCCGCCAGGTCTGGGGTTGTGTTGGCCACACGGGTAGATAGGCTCATCTTTCCAACGCAAATAGTTTAAGCATAGGGGGTTGGTTCTGGCCGGGCGTCTACCCTGGGACAGGAGAGCCCTGGGCCAGAAGAGCCCTTGGAAAGGAGTCATAGACCCCGAGTTCCTGTGTAGCGGCGGTCGCTACCCTCAGGTTTGCCCCTGGCAGAAACTCGGCGTCTAATCAGCCTTTAGCTCCCCGGTTTAGGCGAGGGGGTCAACGCCCATGGCCACTACGGCCTGGCGCAAAACCGTGATCTGCTGGTTGAAGTCGAGCTTGGAAATTTGTCCGAACACGGCCATCCCGTCGCCGCCTAGCTTGTAGTAGTCGGGCACGGCAATGACGGCACCAGCGCGCATGGCTTCGGCCAGCTGGAACCAGAAGGCCAGCTTGGTGTTGTTGGTCAGCACCCCGTAGGCACGGGTGGCCGGGGTATTTTTGCGCTCGACCAGGTCGCGCATAAACTGAAGCTGTTCCGTCGGGGCCATGGCTCGCACCTGGGCCAGCAGCCCTTCGGCGAACTGCAGGCGGGCGGCACCGGGGGCGGCGGGGGTAATCGCGCGGCCCATGTTGTCGTACAGTACCCAGAGCAAGCCCAGTTGCTCATCGGTCGCTAAGCCCTGGAAGGCCGCAATTGCACTAGCAACTGGAGTCACGGTACCAAGAGAGGCGATCGCCGGAGCGGTTGTTGTGTAGGTCATGGAAACCTCCAAGGAGTGAACAATTTGCCTTCACAGCTCTACCGTAACAAAAGATTACGAAATGTTTAGCGATCGCGCATTTGACAAATTTATATGCGTGGTCGAGGCTTTTCAATGTTCCCCGGCTGCTTGCAGCCTGAAACGCTTATTCTATTTGGGCTGGAGCTGAATAACCTGGTTTGAACAATGAGTAGTATTGCTTATGAATGGGCTCTGGCTCCTGCATGAAATGTAAAGCTGGCATTGGCGCCAGTCGCTGAGCTGGGGTGGTATTCGGGAGGCGATCGCGCCTTCAGCCCAAAAACGCGCTCTGGGGAACGTTCTGGGAGAAAATAGGGAGACTATGCTTTGAGTTGTCCCCGTTGCCCAAGGAGCCTCCGCTGTGACCCAAGCCATGCCTGCTGCCCCCATTCAAAACTGGCAAGACTGGTCAGCCCTCTTGCAGCGGTTGATCGGGGGGGAATCGCTCAGCCAAGATCAGGCTGAAGCCCTGATGCGCGGCTGGCTTCAGGAGGCTATCCCCGAGGTGGTGTCGGGTGGGCTGCTGGCGGCGCTCCAGGCCAAGGGCGTCTCAGCCAGTGAGCTGGCGGGTATGGCCCGGGTCTTGCAGGGGCAGTCCCTGGGGGGCGAAGGCAAAATCCACCACCCCACCCCCTGCATCGACACCTGCGGCACAGGTGGTGACGGGGCGCACACCTTTAATATTTCGACCTGCGTGGCCTTTGTGGCGGCGGCGGCAGGGGTGCGGGTGGCCAAGCACGGCAACCGCTCTGCCTCCAGTAAGGTGGGCTCCGCCGATGTGCTGGAGGCCCTGGGGGTCAACCTGGGAGCGGCGCCAGAACGGGCCAAGGCGGCGCTGGACGAGGTGGGCGTGACGTTTCTGTTTGCCCGAGGCTGGCACCCGGCCATGAAGGCGGTGGCCCCCCTGCGCAGCACCCTCAAGGTGCGCACGGTGTTTAACCTGCTGGGTCCCCTGGTCAACCCGCTACAGCCCACTGGTCAGGTGATTGGCGTTTATGATGCGGCGGTGGTGCCTGCAATGGCCGAAGCGCTGAACCAGCTGGGCCTGCCCCAGGCGATCGTGCTGCACGGGCGGGAGCGGCTCGATGAAGCGGGCCTGGGCGACAAGACCGACCTGTCGGTGGTCGAACAGGGTCGGGTGACTAGCGCCGCGATCGATCCCCAGGCCCTGGGACTGGCAGCGGCTCCCCTCAGCGCCCTGCGCGGCGGCGAACTGGAGGAAAATACCGCCATTCTCACCGCCGTGCTCCAGGGCAAGGGCACCGAGGCCCAGCGGGACGTGGTGGCCCTGAATGCGGCCCTGGCCCTGAAGGTGGGCGAACAGGTACAGGCCGATTCGCTGGAGGGCGCGATCGCCGAGGGCATTGCCCTGGCCAAGGACATTCTCGCCAGCGGGGCCGCTTGGGAGAAACTGCAGGCGCTGGTGAATTTCTTAGCTTAATACTCTGCCATGGCGACCATCTTTTCTGACCCAGAGGTACAGACCCTAGCAACGGCAATCGATCGCGAGCTGGCGGGCATTGAGCACAGCCGACCCACCGGTGCGGTGCAGCGCAGCCTGGAGGAACCCGACGCCCCTCTGGCCAAACAGGCGGCAGAAATCGAGCGCATCACCCAGGAAAAGCCGGTGACGTTTCTCAAACAGTTCCGAAAAGCCGCCAAAGCAGACCTCTGCCAGGAGGGGGGCGTGCTCTATACCCAGTGGCAGCAGTGGAAAGACCTGGCCAGCGGCGATGTAGTGAAAAACTTCGGCCCGGTGCTGGTGGCGATGGGGTTTAGCGGCGTGCTGCTAGAAACCCTGGTGGTGGCGGTGGGGGTGATCGTCATCCACATCGGGCTGAAGGCCTTTTGCGAGGAGTTTGGGGATTCTCCCCCACCCCCGGACGCCCGACTGTGAGCAGCCCTGACCAGTGGATTCAATAACAAAGCCAATGCCTAAAGCAATGGTGGGCAGTGCCCACCCTACAGCCGCTAGGACACCAGCTCCTTGGGTAGGTTGACCTCAATGGTGGGTGTGGTGACGGTCTGGCTATAGTGCTCTACGGTAATACCCACTGGGCGGCCTGTATCGTCCAGGTCAATGATCAAATTGTCGTTGACCACCTCGGACTCGACGCTGGGGCGGTCGGCGAGATCGATATAGAGAGTGTCGGTATCGGGGAAGTAGGTGAGCTTCATCGAGGTTCTTCTCCCCTGAGTTGACGACGGTAAAAGCTGCGATTGCTGCACCCACTCTATCTGCACGTCAGGATGCTTGTGGGGCACAACGTTACGAAAGTAGTCGGTACTTTTCACCCTGGCATGACTCGCAACACAACGGGACAGGCAAAGTCTACAGGGCTATAGTAGTGGGCAACTCCCGCCGTTTCCTCGGTCGCTTTACCCATGGGCCTAGAGCTGCGCCTTGTCTTTCCTGACCCGCACCACGTCACGGTGCAGTCGCCGACGGGAACCACCCAGCCCCTGCCCTTTGCCAACCCGCTCACCGCCGAAGATTTGCAGGCGATCCGCTGGTATCTGGAGACCTATTCGGCCCAGTACACGGCGGAAGAGGACGACCGGCAGGCCCAGGCGATTGAGGCGCAACTGCCCCAGTGGGGGACGGTGCTGTTTGAGGCGGCCCTGGGGAACTTTGCGGCCCAGGCGGCGTTTATGAATTTCTACAACCAGCGGCAGCAGGAGCGACGGTTGATCATCGGGGCCAGCCATCCCGAGATTTTGGCGCTGCCCTGGGAGTTGCTGCATGTGCCCCAGGGCAGCTATGTGTTCAACAGCAATCCCCGAATTACGGTGCAGCGGCAGTTCAACAGCACGGGTGGGTTCAATGTGCCCCCCGGCCCGCCCCGGGAGCGGGTGCGGATTTTGTTCATTGTCAGTCGGCCCCGGGGGGCGGGGTTTATTGACCCCCGCAGCGATGCCCAGGCGGTGCTGGCGGCACTGGAGCAGGCGGGGCAGGGGCGGTTTGAGGTGGAGTTTTTGCGGCCAGCCACGGTGGAGGCGCTGCGCGATCGCCTGGATGATACCCGCCTGCCCCCCATCGACGTGATCCACTTCGATGGCCACGGGGTCTACGACGCCACGGGCGCTTTGTTTGAGGAAGCCCGCCGCCACCAGGGGCTGTCGCCTACCCGCCAGAGCCCCCAGGATGCGGCGGAGATGGGCTATCTGCTGTTTGAGGATGATAGGGGCGATCGCGCGATCGTGAGTGCGGAGAAGCTGGCGGCCCTGCTGAACGAGCAAACCGTGGGGCTGGTAGTGCTGTCGGCCTGCCAATCGGCGATGGTGGGCAGCCCCCGGCCCGCCGATGCCACCGACGAAGCAGCCGACCCCACGGCGGGGGTGATGGGCAGCGTGGCGGCGCGGCTCACCCACGGGGGCATTCCGGCGGTGCTAGCGATGACCCACTCGGTGCTGGTGACCACCACCGAGGCGCTGTTTGGCCAGTTTTACCAAAACCTGGGCCGGGGCCAGGGCATGGGCGAAGCCCTGGACAACGCCCGCCGCCATTTGTTCTTTAACACCGACCGGGGAACGCGCCTGCGGGGGCAGCAGCAGGAGGTAACCCTGCGGTTGCAGGACTGGTTTTTGCCAGCGCTGTATCAGGCGGGGGGGGATGTGCCGCTGTTGGTGGGCGGTGGGGAGGGTGAGGGTGGTGAGGATGGTGAGGGTGGTGGGGAGAACCTGCCGGAGGTGCAGGAGGCGGGCTTTTGGGGCCGCAGTTGGGAGCTGTGGCAGATCGAGCGGGCTTTTGTGGGGGGCACGCGCCGCCTGAGCATTACGGGGTTTGGCGGCCAGGGTAAAACCTACCTGGCGGTGGAGGCGGGCCGCTGGCTGTACCAGACAGGGATGTTTGAGCGGGTATCCTTTGTAGACTATGCCGCCTACCAGGGCCTGGACCCGGTGAGCTACGCCGTGAGCACCCTGGCCACGGTGCTGGGGCACAGCCTGCTGGATGCCGCCGTCGCCACGGCGCACCTGGGGCAAACGCCCACCCTGGTGATTTTAGACAACCTGGAAGCGCTGGAGCCCGAGCCCCAGCGCCGCCTGCTGGAGGCCGCCAAAGCCTGGTCGGAGGCGGGCCAGAGCCGGGTGCTGCTGACCACCCGCCAGCCCAGTTTTGCCCACCCCGCCTACCCCACCGAGGGCAGCCGCCAGCACCTGGCCCTGCCACTGCGGGGGCTGGGCAGCACCGCCTACCCCAACGATGCCCTGGCCTACTTTAGGGCGCTGTGGGCGTTGCCCCCCGCCGCCACCACCCCCACCCCAGAGCGCGCCGCCCTGGTGAAGCTGTTTGCCCTGGTGGATTTTCACCCGCTCTCCATTGGCCTGCTGGCGCGGCAGCTCAAGACCCGGCGCATTGCCGAGGTGGGGACACGACTGGCGGAGCTATTGCAGAGTAGCCCAGTACAGGCGGGGGAACCCCCAAACCCCCTGGTAGCCTCACTGCTGCTGTCGCTGGATCGGCTGGATGATCAGGCGCGGCAGTGGTTGCCCAGGCTGGGGGTGTTCCAGGGAGGGGCAATGGAGCCTGATCTGCTTGCCATTACCGAAATTACCGAGGCCGAGTGGCAACCCATCCGAGCCCAGCTAGAGCATACGGGGCTGATCCGGGCGGAATATCTCCCCAACATCGACCCGCCCTACCTGAAGTTTCACCCCACGCTGGCCCCAGTGCTGTGGGCGCAGGTGCCCGCCGCCGCCGAGGCCGAGCTGCAAACCCGCCACCGCCAGCGCTATTACCAGCTTTCGGGATGGCTGTACCACGAAGATGTTAAAAAACCCCATGAGGCGCGGGCCATTGCTCGCCGCGAACTGCCCAACCTGATGGCGGCGGTAAACTGGGCCATTGCCGCAGGGGATGGGGATGCGGTGGCCTTTGGGGAGTACGTCAACAAGTTCCTCAACAACTTTGGCTTGAGTAAGGACCGGGAAGACCTGGCGACACTGCTTCAGTCGCTCCAGGGGGAGGTGGGGTCGCAGGCGTGGTACCTGGCCCGCAGCAACCAAGGGGAGGTGTTGCTGGCGACGGGGCGGGTAGCAGAGGCGCTGGAGGTGTTTGCTGATGTGTTGCAAGGGCTGGGGAACATGCGTAGCTATGATCGGTGTACGACGCTGGGGAGGATGGGCCGTTGCTTAGAAGCACAAGGGCAGGCGGCCCAGGCGGCAGCGTGCTTTCGGGTGGGGATTGCCGAGGCGGCACAGTTGGAGCAGAACAACGATGCGAAACAGCTGCGGGGGTTGCTGCAGACTGATTTAGGGAATGTACTGACGGTATTGGGGGACTATGGAGAGGCGCAGGCGGCCTACGAGGCATCTCTGATGATCGCTCAAGAACTTAGCGATGCTGTAAAGGAGTCGGCTGTGCAGAGCAGCATCGGGATGCTGGCGCTGGAACAGGGTGATTTGGCGACAGCGGAGACCCGCTACCAGGCAGCCTTGGCTACGTTTCAGCGATTGGAGGAACCGGCTGGCGAAGCGGTGGCCTGGCATCAACTAGGCAGGGTGTACGAGGAGGCACAGCAGTGGGAGGCGGCAGAGCGGCACTACCGGGAGGCGGCACGACTAAAGGAAGCCCAGGAAATGATTGGGGGCAGTAATGGTGCGGTGAAAACCTGGAATCAGTTGGCGATTGTAAATCAGTTGTCGGGTCGGCTGGAGATGGCAATCGCCTGGTACGAGAAAGCGATCGCAGGGGGCAAAGCCACAGAAGATTGGCTTACTGTATCTCGTACCCTCAGCAACCTCGCCGCTCTTCTGCAAAGTCAACCCCACCCCAGCCACGCCGACCTGGCCACCGCCCGCCACCACGCTGAAGCGGCCCTGGCCATTAAACAAACCCTCGACCCTGCCGCTGCTGAAATTTGGAAAACATATACCATTCTGGCCGAGATTGCTGACCAGCAGGATCAGGCCGATCAGGCACAGGCCTATCGGCAGCAGGCACGGCATGCCAGAGCCGCCTTCGCAGGTACCCAGCAGGAGTTGCGGCAGTTGGGGCCATTAATTTTGCTGGCCGTTTCAGCGTTGACAAATCAAGAGGCTAGAAGGCAGCTTGACGAACTGCTGAGCGCTTTGGAAGATCAAATTCCAGGTCTTTCCAACGCCATTTGCCGCATTCTCAGCGGCGATCGCAATGAAGCCACCCTCGTCGATCCCCTTAGCCTTAGTGGCTCCATGATCGTCAGCGCCATTCTCCGGGGCATTGCCGACCCTACCACCCTGCAAGCCCTCCTGGGCGACGAGTGACCAGATCCCAGGGTTCTTGAAGAACCCTGGGATCTCTCCGCGATTCCAGGCTTCTTCAACCACAATAGAAACAGATTCCAGCCTTAACTCCTGACCTGCCATGAGCCCCAGACTGGCCCTTCACCAAGCTATAGACACCCTTAGCGACCCCGAGTGCAGCAAACTCCTACTGCTAATCAACACCTGGCACAATTCCGTCGCCCCCGCCCTGGCCCAGCTGGCAGAAAATCCTACCTTTCTCATTCCCTCCCAGACCTTGCCCGTATTCCCTAGTGTGACTCCCATCCACGCTGAAGGCCCAACCGCTTCTGCCCAGCTAATCGAGGAACGCCGTTGAGGGTTGACTACCTTGATGCCAGCGCCTGGGTCAAGCGCTACTACCAAGAGCCAGGTACTGATTGGCAGCAGTTTTTCAAGTGCAATTTTCCGCAGACGTACAAGCCAAGGCACTGGTACTGACGTCAGATCTACGTCCTGAAATAATACCGCCCTGCAAGCCCTCCTGAGCAACGAGTGACCAGATCCCAGGGTTCTTCAAGAACCCTGGGATCTCCCCGCAGAGCATCCCCATCCCCCAGAAACTGGGTTTCTGGCGGGGTTTAGCCCACTATCCACAAACCTGAGCAGAAACCCGGTTTCTCACCATCCTCTTATCGCCCCTCAACCGTCGGGAAATTGCCAGCAGGCGATGTGCTCGACCCGGCGGCTGCCGCAGGGACAGACCAGGTTTTCGTCGTCCGAGGCCATCCAGGTTTCGTCGCAGTCGCGGCAGTGGCAGAGGATGTTGTTGAGGTTGGCCTGGGCCAGGCCAAAGCGCCAGCGGGCCAGTTCTTCGGGGGTGAAGTGGGAAGGGGAGTCGGACATGTTGGATTGGGAATTTTGGATTGGGATTAACGAGACCGTGCCAGCCGTGGGGGCAAACGGCGTTTGCCCTACCCAAATTTGTGCATCCATTCAGCAACACCCCTGGGGCAGCAGCGGCGGTTAAAACCCCGAATTGTAGCGCACCCATTCCAGCATGATCGGCAGTTTGCGGGCCACGATCACCCCGCCCACAAAGCCCATTCCATGGCCCACCCACGACTTGCCTCGCTGGAGCGGCAGCAGGCCCCACAGGGCCCCGCCGTAGAGCAGCCCCACCACCACGGCGGCGGCGATCGCCCCCGGACTGCGTTCAAAATAGCCCCGCAGCAGTAGGTAGCCCAGGTAGCCAAACACCACGCCGCTGGCCCCCAGGTGGCGGGTGCCGGGGCGGCCCAGCAGCCAGATGCCCACGCCGCTAAACAGCCAGCAAAATCCCGTCACCAAGGCCAGGACCTCCAGCCCCTGGAGCAGGATAATGGTGCCCAGAATTGCCAGCGGTCCAGAGTTGGCGGCCAGGTGGCCAAAGCCGCCGTGGAGTAGGGGGGCGATGGCAATGCCCGGCAGCCCCTCCAGACGGCGGGGCCGAATGCTGAGCGGAGTGAGCAGCCGTCGTCCGGTGACAAAATCGGCAACGGCGATCGCCCACATCAGCGCCAGCAGGTAGGCCAGCAGCATGATGCCCTGACGAAAGCCCTCGGGCGGCGTGATGGAGTCAAAGAAAGCCAAGGCTAGGGGTGCAAGCGACAGTACGTTCCTCAGGCTAGCACCTGGGCCAGCACCGGATTCAGGTATTGGGCCAGCTGGGGGCCATCGACTCCCAGAACGGTGCGATCGCAGGCGGCGGCGCGGGCGGCGACACCGTGCCACCAGGCCCCAACCAGGGCCGCATCCAGGGCCAGGTCGAGGGATGTGGCCCTGGATTTTTCTCTGCTGGAGGACTCGGTCTGGGCCAGCAGCCCGCCAATCAGGCCCGTCAGCAGGTCGCCGCTGCCGCCTCGGGCCAGGGCCGGGGTGCTCTCGGGCACGTACCACAGGGTGCCGTCCGGGTGGGCGATCGCGGTGCAGGCCCCCTTCAGCAGCACCACGGCACCACTCTGGCGGGCCGCCGCCACCGCCGCCGCCCCGGCATCCTCGCTGGCGGTCAGCGGATCGGGAAACAACCGCTTAAATTCCCCCCGGTGTGGGGTGAGAACGGTGGGGGACTGCCTGTCCGCCAGGGCCTCGCCACCGCCCAACTCCGCCAGCAGGTTGAGGCCGTCGGCATCGAGCAGCAGGGGGGCCTCGCTTCCCAGCACCGCCTCCACGGCGGGCAGAGCCTGGCGGCTGAGGCCAGGCCCACAGGCGATCGCGTCGTAGCGGCTCAGGTCCAGGTCGTCGGGGAGGCGGGCGATCGCGCCGCTGTTGGTCTCGGGGCAGCCCACCACCAGCGCCTCGGGCAGCTGGGCCACCACCATCAGCCGCAGCGACTCGGGCACCGCCAGGGTGAGCATGCCCACGCCGCTGGCCCTGGCCCCCAGGGCTGTCAGCAGAGCCGCCCCCCCGTAGGCCCGTGACCCCGCTACTAGCAACAGCTGCCCAACCCGATACTTGTGGGTGTCGGGCAGCCGGGGCAGGGGCAGTTTGGCCCGCACGGTGGTCAGGGTGGCCCGCCGCACCAGGGGTAGAGGCCCAAGCTCGGCGGCGATCGCCTGGGGGGGAATGCCAAAGTCGATCAGGTGGGACTGGCCCAGGTAGGCCAGCGCCCCCGCCTGGCAAAAGGCCCGCTTCCACAGGCCCAGGCAGAGGGTGTGGGTGGCCCGCACCGCCGTCCCCAGGACGGCCCCGCTGTCGGTGTGCAGCCCGGAGGGCAGATCGATACTCACCACCGGACAGTCGAGGTCATGGATGGCGGACACCAGATCGGCGATCGCCCCTTCGATCGGGCGCTCCAGGCCGAAGCCAAACAGCCCTTCAATCAGCAGGTCACAGGGGCCAAGGTCCGCGACCGTCTCTGCCACCGGAATGCCCAGGTAGTCTATATATTTCAGATGATCGGCGGTGAGGGGCTTAAGGCGGCTGATCGGACTGTGCACCTGCACTTGATAGCCCTGGGCCGCCAGTTCCCGCGCCACCACCAGGGCATCGCCGCCGTTGTGCCCCGGCCCCGCCACCACGGCAACGCGGGGGTAGCGCGACAGCGGAAAGTGCCGCACTATCCAGACCGCGATGCGGCTCGCCACCTTCTCCATCAGGGCAGCCACGGGCATTCCGGCGGCGAATAGCTGCCCCTCAATGGCCCGCATTTGGGCCGCGGTGACCACCGGGTCGAGCGGTCCGTCAAAAAGCCCGCCCAGGGCTCCGGTGACGGTTCCTGTGGCGGGCTGATGTTCAAGTTGCATAGGTTGGGGCCTTCCCAGCGAAGGCAGTGTCTCTACCGTTGCCAGCATTCTACCGCTGGAAGAAGACGCGGCTGTTGCCCAGGCCCGCCTCGCGGTAAAAATCATTCCAGCGGTTGGCCAACCCGCGATCGGTAAAGGGACCGACCGCCACGTGGGGACCCCTAGGGGCGGTGCGCTGCTGCACGCGATCGGGGGGCGTGCCCAGTTGAATCACCTGGCTGCTGAGGTTGCCCAAATTGCTGGCGTCGGTCGGAATCACCACGTAGTAGGGGGCATGGAAAGACTGGCTCACCGGAGGAGCCCCAGCCGGGGGCGGAATGGAGACCCCACCACTGGGGGCGGGCGGTACGCTATAGTCCAGCTCCTGGCCAAACTCCACATTGCCGGGGGCGGGCGGCACCTGGGCTACCCCAGGGGGCAGCGCGGGTACGGGTACCCCTGCGGTGACGGCTGCCTGGGGAAACGCCGCATCGGGCAACGGCGGTAGGTCGCCGTTGGACGCGTAGACATTGCTTGGCATGGCGGGGGTTTGGGCGAAGGTGGGAGCGGCGGCAGCTACCTGGGCCATTTGGGACGCCACTCCCAGGGCCGCCAGGTCAGTCATGCGCTGCTGGGCATTGGCGGACAGGTTGAACCGTCCAGCCTGAATTACCGACTGCCCCTGAAATCGGGTGCGAAAGGCGGTCGGCTCAACCAGGCGCACCTGACTCAGGGTGCGATCGCTGGTGTCGTTGACGTAAATCAGGTATTGCTGACCGCTGGTGGGCACCTGGGGCAGAGCCGTGGTGGGCACCTGGGGCAGAGCCGTCCCAGGCACAGGCACTGTCCCTGCGGGCAGCGGCGGCACCGCCTCGAAGCCCTGGGTAAACCCAGGGGCCACACCCAAAACCGCGACGGCTGCGGCAATTCCAACCGGAATTACGCGGCGCAGCGCGATCGCCGTAGCTCCCCTGGCGGAACGTCCGGACTCAACCGGCCGAGGGTCAGTCCCTTGCCCTAGCTCCCGGCGCTCAGATCCGCCTGGGGGTCCGCTTAATTTTTTTTGCATTGCCATCACGAATCCTGCCCATTACTGATTGGGTGAACCGGCAGACGGTCAAGCATGAATGCCCTATTTGGCCGTCCTCTCTATATGCCTTGAGGATGTTAGCGCAGATTTTAAAAACCGCATCACTCTTTCTCAAACTTTGCGTTAGCCGAGGTTTGGCCTCCCTCTCTGTGATCTCAATCACGGGAAGGAGGGGGCAACATCACCTCAAGGCTCCCTGGGAGTCACCCGTGGAGTGTGTGACATTTCTTACCATGGGGGCAGCTCTGCAACCGTACGTGCTATGGCAAACCCCTGCAGCAAACCCCTCAAAGGCAATCCATTTACCACCCAGCGCGACCCCCACACCGGAGAGTGGCAGGTGGTAAAGACTCGCCCCAGGAGTCGGCAGTAACTCCTGGGGATACAACCTTTCAACCGCTGCAACCCGATGGGCCGGGGGTAATGGCTCTTCCTGCCACCCCCGTTCGATAGAGAGCAGAAACATCTGTCCTGGCTATGTTAGAGCCAGGGTAGCTGGGCTATAGTGTGGCTCACCCTCCCCCGAGATGGGATGCCTTTTACCTTTGCCATGCGCCAACTGTATCCGCCCATTGAGCCCTATCACACCGAGTATCTGTCCGTCTCAGATCGGCATCGGCTCTACCTGGAGCAGGTGGGTAACCCGGAGGGCAAGCCGGTGGTGTTTTTGCACGGGGGGCCGGGCGGCGGCACCAACCCCACCTACCGCCAGTTCTTTGACCCCGAGCGGTGGCGAGTGGTGCTGTTTGACCAGCGGGGCTGCGGCAAGAGTTTTCCCCACGCCGAGCTGGAGGGGAACACCACCTGGGCCCTGGTGGAGGACATCGAAACAATCCGCGTCCACCTGGGTATCGATCGCTGGACGGTATTTGGCGGCAGCTGGGGCAGCACCCTGGCGCTGGCCTACGCCCAGACCCACCCCGATCGCTGCGAGGGTCTGATTTTGCGCGGCATTTTTACCCTGCGCCAGCGCGAGATTAGCTGGTTCTATCAGCAGGGGGCCAGCTACCTCTACCCCGACGCCTGGGAGAACTACCTCGCCCCCATCCCCGAGGCCGAGCGCGATGACCTGGTGGCTGCCTACTACCGTCGCCTCACCAGCGACAGTGCCGAAGAACGGCTGGTGGCGGCCCGCGCCTGGGCGGTGTGGGAGGCCAGCACTAGCAAGCTGCTGCAAGACCCCGGCCTGTTGCGCCACTTCAGCGCCGATGAGTTTGCCGTTGCCTTTGCCCGTATTGAGTGCCATTACTTCGTCAATCGCGGCTTTTTTGCCACCGATGACCACATCCTGCGCCAGGTGGACCGCATTCGCCACATTCCCGGCGTGATTGTGCAGGGCCGCTACGACATTGTCTGCCCCGCTACCACCGCCTGGGAACTGCACCGGGCCTGGCCCGAAGCCCAGTTTGTGATGGTGCAGGAGGCCGGTCACTCCGCCCTGGAGCCGGGCATTACCGATGCGCTGATCGAGGCGACGGACGAATTTGCCCGCCGATGAGGGGTGGATGGGTGGATGGGTAAGAGGGTTAGGTGTGAGTCCCGAATACTCTGAGCGAATGCAATAAAGCCTACGGCTGAGCTGCATCAACGATTGGCCTTTTGGAAATTGAGGTCATGCATCCCAGTTTTGGTATGCCACCCTCCCACCCATCCACCCTCCCACCCATCCACCCATTCACCCCAGCGCCCGCCGCGCAATCCACCGCTGCAAACTCCACAGTCCCCCGGCGACCCCTGCTCCCAGCCACAGGCCATGGCCCAGCTGGGTGTGGCCGTCGAGCAGGCACCAGCCGCCTAACAGCCCCAGGCCCAGGGTGCTGCTGGCCACGGCGCTCAACATGGCCCGCAGAGCACTGTGGGTGGCCACCACCTGGTCGGCCAAGCTATCCGGGGGGGAACCTGCGGCCAGGGCCTTGGCGGCGGCCTGAAACGACTCGTAGCTGGCCGGTTCTACCTGGTAGTAGGTGCCCAAGTCTTCGTCGCGCAGGGCGGCAACGGTGTAGAGGCCAAACTGCTTGGCCTGGGCGATCGCGGCGCGAATTTGGCGCTGGGTGGCCACTGGCCCCAGGGCTTCAAACACCGACTGGCGGTAGACGCCGGTTTTGGCCATCGTCAGCACGCGATCGGTGAGTTCGAGCGGGGAGAACGGGGGAGCATTCACGGGTTAGCAACTCCTGATCTGGCCTGGGCAACTGTGGAAGCAGAAAACTTGTACTACCTGATATTACGAAAAACCAACGCCGAACGCACCCCTCAGGGGACCGTGTTACTGATTGAGTAGTAGCTGATTGTTACGTTACCCGAGAACAGCTATGGCAACGGCACAGAGACAGATTGCGTTAGGGGATCTGGCCCACGGGGCGATCGCCAAGTACCTCAAGCAGGTGGTGGCCTACGAACCGCTAGTGCTGGCCGACACCGACCCTGAGCCCCTCCACCAGATGCGAGTGGGGCTCAGGCGGCTGCGGACCGCCGTGCATGTGTTTGAGGTTGGCCTGGAGTTGCCTAAGGCGGGGCGCGAAGCCAATATTGCTGCGGTGGGGCGCAGGCTGGGCCGCCTGCGCGACCTGGATGTGATTTGGGCCATCCTGCGCGATCGCTATGCTCCCCACCTGCCCAGCCCTGAGCAACAGCGCCTGGGCCTAGGGCTGCTGAAGCTGGCCAAAGAGCGCCACAAAACCTTTAAGCGGGTCAGAAAACTGCTCCGGGGCGATCGCTACACCGAGCTCAAGCAGTCCCTCACCGGCTGGGTCAAAAACCCGATCTATGGCGCGATCGCAGCCCTACCCGCCGACCAGGTGGTCCCCGACCTGGTGCTGCCGCTGGTGAGTCAGCTGTGGCTGCACCCCGGCTGGTGGGTGGGCACCACAGCCCACCCTGGCGGGCTGATCGTCAACCTGCACCTGACCCAGGCCGAAACCGATGCGCTGATCGCAGACCGGGGACCAACCCTGCACAGCCTGCGCAAACAGGTGAAGCGGGTGCGCTACCAGCTGCGTCTGGTCAGCGATCTGTATCCCGGCGCGCTAGAAGCCGACATCGAGCGACTCAGCGCCATGCAGGACACCCTGGGGGACCTGCAGGACAGCACCGTGCTGGAAGACTGGATTGGCGAGGTGGTACCCAACGCCAGGGGCCAAATGCCGACGCTGTTTGCTCTGCTGGGCGATCGCCGTCACGCCGCCTGGCAGCAGTGGCAGGGCTACCAGCAGCATTACCTAGAGCCCGCCCAACGACAGCGGCTGCGGCTGGCGCTGCTGAAGCCGGGGGCACAAGCCCAGGGGTTGGCCCCGGCGGAGTCCTCCAACAGCGATGGGCCGCAACCTCGCCGCAGTCCAGGCGTCGGGAAAACCGCTAACCCCAACCCCAAGCGGCAAAAGGCCAAATCAAAGACTTCAAAAGCTACATAATCCGAAAGCCTGCCTGGCCACCCGCGATTTGGTTGAGGTCAAACAACCGTTTGCCCCTACCGGGTCTCGCTTTCCCTCTGTATCACCCACCCGCCCACCCGCCACCCGCCCACCCGACACCCACCCACCCCCTCACCCCACCCACCCCATCACCCCATAGGCCAGCGCCGCGCTGCCCAGGGGCACGGTCAGGTTGTCGAGGCCGAAGAAGGACAGCGTTTCCAGCAGGGTGGAGGCGATCGCCACGCCCAGGGCCGTACCCCCGGCCACCCCGGTAAACCCCGCCGTAAAACCCAGCACCAAAAAGCACACCAGAAAGCTGGCCACAGCCATCGTCAGGCTGCCCTCCCAGCTTTTTTGATTGCCAAAAATTTTGTAGGTGTGACGGCCAAAGTTTTGCCCGATCAGGGCGGCCAGACCGTCGCCCCAGGTCATCACCAGAATGCCAATGGCGGCGTACTGAGGTAGCCCCAGGGGCCAGAAGATAGCGGTCAGCACCCCAATGCTGAGGGCATAGAAAAACGTTCCCAGACTGTTGCGCCCCACGCCGTTGATGCCCGGCAGAATGGGCAGCCGGTAGGACAGCAACGCCACCCCGCTAAACACCACCGAGGCCGCTATTCCCATCCAGGCGGGGGTGTTTAGCCACCAGGCCAGCAAAATCACGTGCCCGGCCCCAATGTGGACAATTTTGCGGGTAATTTCGGCGTCGAGGTTAGCGGTGCGGCGCAGCCCCTCAGCCGCTCCCCCGACCACCGCCAGCCAGGCAGCTACCAGTCCGATTTGCACAAGCGCAGTAGCCATCATGGCAGGGGAAGCAAGTATAGTGGGATGGAACTTCTAGACCTTACTACACCAGCTTCCTATGGATGCAACCTATATGGAAAAACCCTATCGGCGAGTACTGCTAAAACTGAGCGGCGAAGCCCTGATGGGCGATATGGACTACGGCATCGATCAGAGCGTTGTAGAAGCAATTACCGCCGAAATTGCTGAGGTCACCAAAGAAGGAATTGAGATCGCCATTGTCGTCGGTGCGGGCAACATCTTTCGGGGCATTAAGGGGTCGGCCTCGGGGATGGACCGGGCCACCGCCGACTACATCGGCATGATTGCCACGGTGATGAATGCCATGACCCTGCAGGACTCGCTGGAGCGCATGGGGGTGCCCACCCGGGTGCAGACGGCGATCGCCATGCAGGAGGTCGCCGAGCCCTACATCCGCCGCCGCGCCATTCGCCACCTGGAGAAAAACCGGGTGGTTATTTTTGGGGCTGGCTCCGGCAACCCATTCTTTACCACCGACACTACCGCCGCCCTGCGCGCAGCGGAGATCAACGCCGAAGTGGTATTCAAGGCAACCAAAGTTGACGGCGTCTACGATTCTGACCCTAAACTAAACCCAGACGCCAAGCGCTACCGCACCCTCACCTACGGCCATGTGCTCAAGCACGACCTGAAAGTGATGGACAGCACCGCGATCGCCCTGTGCAAGGACAACAAGATCCCTATCATGGTATTTGACCTGTCGGTGCCCGGTAACATCAAGCGAGCGCTGATGGGCGAACCTATCGGCACGATTGTAGGAGAGGATTGTGATGTCAGTTGACGATATTTTGCTCGAAACCGAAGACCAGATGCAGAAGTCTGTTGAGGCGACCCAGCGCAACTTCAACACCATCCGCACGGGTCGCGCCAATGCCTCTCTGCTCGATCGCATCGAGATCGACTACTACGGGGCCCAGACTCCGCTCAAGTCCCTGGCCAACATCACCACCCCCGACGCCAGCACGCTGATGATTCAGCCCTTCGACGCCGGTAGCCTGACCACCATCGAAAAAGCCATTTCGATGTCGGACGTGGGCCTCACCCCCAACAACGATGGACGAGTCATTCGCCTCAACATTCCGCCGCTGACCAGCGAGCGCCGCAAGGAGTTTGTCAAAACGGCGGGCAAAGTGGCTGAGGAAGGTCGCGTCTCGATCCGTAACCAGCGGCGCGGCGGCATCGACGCCGTGAAAAAGCTTGAAAAAGCCAGCGATATCTCCGAAGACGAGTCGCGGGATGCCCAGGATGAAATTCAGAAGCTGACGGATAAGTACATCGCCAAGCTCGACGAAGCCCTAGCCGCTAAAGAAAAAGACATTATGACCGTGTAGCCCAGTCAGCCATCCGTTGGCCCAGGGCGTGTCATACAAACTAAGTGATGACAGCCCCTAGGTTACGCAGCCCGGCCTGACAAAGTAGGCAAAATGCATGGGATAGCCTTCGGCATAGAGCTTGTCCACCCGATTTTGGGCTATTTCGAGGCTTTGAAAGACGTCCAAAACCGTTTCTTTGCCGTTGGCATAGCGGATACAGAGTTCCCAAACCATAGCGATCTCCCTGGTGGCTATTTCCCAATCGCGGAGGGGCTGACGGCCTGCCAATTTTGGTTGGTCAGGTGTCTTCATCCTAGGTTTACGATGTTGGGATGTACTCCGGGAAACCCATGAACTTTGAGTTTCCGTGAATTTCGGGAGGCCTGAACCCTATGGGGTTGAATCCCTCCGTTTGTTCAGGGCATGGGCCGTTTGCCCCTGCGGGTTGGCCTTGGTTGACGCTTCCCCAAAGCCCTGCTAGATTGCAGGTATGTTTTTGTTCGATCCGCAGCCATGATTGCTTCGGCCCAGTCTTTTTATTTTTGGTGGCAGCCCCCGGTTCACAGGCCGTGAGCACGTTTTGTGTTGCCAACCTTGTGAACCGTGGAGCTTACCCTCTGCGGTTTTGTTTTTTCTAGCCCTAGTTCTGCCCTGATGACGATGCACACCCCGTCCCCTTCGCCCCTCTCTAGCTGGTACTACGCCTTTTTTTACGCCGCCGGGTCAGGCTGGCGCTAGGTTCTCCTACGCCCTTTCCCTGACCCGGAGCCAGCCGCTCCGGGTTTTTTATTGCCCATTCCATGGCTTTGTCTTCTAGTCCTTTATTCCTCTGCTCACCATGAAAGATGCCGCGTTGACCCGTAAATCTGACCCTGACCACCGTTCGGTTGTAGCCCTCTCCGACACCGTCGCCGTGGGTGGCGAAACTCTGCTGATTGTGGGTGGTCCCTGCGCCGTTGAAAGCGCCGCCCAGATGGAGCAGGTGGCCCGCCAGCTCTCTTTTGCCCCCGTGCAGGCGCTGCGGGGCGGGGTGTTCAAGCCGCGCACGTCGCCCTACGCCTTCCAGGGGCTGGGCGAGGCCGGGCTGCGAATTTTAGCTGACCTGCGCCAGCGGTTTCAGGTGCCGGTGATCTCGGAGGTGATGGCGATCGACCAGATTGAACTGATGGCCGACTATGTGGATGTGCTGCAGGTGGGCAGCCGCAACATGCAGAACTTTGACCTGCTCAAGGCTCTGGGCCGCACCCGCAAGCCGGTGCTGCTGAAGCGGGGCCTGGCGGCCACCCTGGAGGAGTTTGTGATGGCGGCGGAATACATCCTCAGCCACGGCAACCCCAGCGTGATTCTCTGTGAACGGGGCATTCGCAGCTTTGACACTTACACCCGCAATGTGCTGGATTTGGGCGCGGTGGTGGCGCTGAAGCAGATCACCCATC
This sequence comes from Leptolyngbya sp. KIOST-1, assembly GCF_000763385.1. Taxonomy (NCBI): domain Bacteria; kingdom Bacillati; phylum Cyanobacteriota; class Cyanophyceae; order Leptolyngbyales; family Leptolyngbyaceae; genus Leptolyngbya; species Leptolyngbya sp. KIOST-1. The sequence continues at coordinate 1,767,033 of NZ_JQFA01000002.1, read as the reverse complement.
TGCCGGTGATGGTGGACCCCAGCCACGCCGCCGGTAAGCGTGAGCTGGTGCCGGATTTGGCTCGGGCCGCGATCGCCGCTGGGGCGGACGGGCTGATTGTAGAATGTCACCCAGTGCCCGATGAATCGGTGTCAGACGCCCGCCAGGCCCTTACCCTGGAGGAGATGGTCCGGCTAGCCCGTAGCCTCGAACCCATTGCGGCGGCCTTGGGGCGTCGCCTAGTTCCTGCGCCCGCAGCGCTGGAGGTTGGCACAGGGGCGATCGCGGCCTAGTACTGGCGGGCAGACATAGGGCAACCATTGCTGAGGGTTTCAGGTACTGGGTTTCAGGTTTCAGGAACGGTTGGCTGACCGATGCCGCAGGGTACTAGGGTGTATCATCGATTTTGGCTACACCCCTTATCCCATCAGCGTTGTCACGGCCGATCTCAAAAACCAGGGTGGAAGCTGTAAGCTCTGATTCTTGGGCTATCAGCACCGCTGCTGGCCTCTCTAAGGGCAGCTATCAGCATCTCCAATGGAAGGCATTAGCAATGGTCGCTGTCATTGAGCTTCATATTTTGTTACAACAATAGGGGAATTTAGGTTGGTATTAACCTCTATGTTCGGTGGCTTTACCGGGTTTCAATCCAAAGGGTCCAATGACTTTGGCGAACGGATGATCAACTCTGTGGCTACCCAGTCGCTGCGGCACCTGTTCAGCCGCAGTGATGCTGTGGAGGTGGAGGTGCGCTGTTCGCCGCCCAGCAAGCTGTTGCAGGGCACGATTGACAGCTTTCGGATGGAGGGGCGTGGCCTGGTCATCCGCAAAGAGTTTGAGGCGGCGGAGATGATGTTCGAGACCGATGCGGTGGCGATCGATGTCGGCTCCGCGATCGGCGGCAAAATTCGCCTGCGCCAGCCCACCCAGGCCGTGGCCCAGGTGGTCCTCAACGAAGACGCCATCAACCGCGCCTTTGAGGCCGAGCTGGTGCGCCAGCACCTGGAGGGGGTTACCGATGACGCGGTGACCTCCCTTTCCGGGGGCGACCCGGTGACTTTTCGGGATATCCACATTACCCTGCTGCCTGAGCAGGCCGTCAAGATTACCGCCAAGACCGATTTGCCCAACCGCAAGGATGTGCCCATTCAGCTGCTGGCTAAGGTCACGGTGGAAAAGCGGCGACGAATTATTTTTGCCGACGCTGAATTTTCGCCGGAGGGCATCTCCGAGGACATGATCCCGCTGTCGGCCACGTTGACCAGGGGGTTTGCCGAGGTACTGAACCGCATGGTGGACCTGGAGCGCTTTAACCTGGATGGTGTCTTGCTGCGGGTGAACCGGCTCGAAACCAAGGGCCGACAGCTGGTCTTTAGCGGCTATGCCCAGATTGAGCATTTTCCCGGCATGGTTTAGAGGTTTCAGGCGAGGTTTCAGGTTTACGGTTCAAGGGGTGGCCTTATACCCTGTGCCTTGAGCCGCAAACTCAGCCAGGCCGTATTATAGGTGGGGCTTAGGTTGGGGCATCGGCATTATGGGTAACTGGTTTGTGGCGGGGGGCATTGTGATGTGGCCGCTGCTGCTGTGTTCGCTGCTGACTCTGGCTCTGGCTGTGGAGCGGGGCTGGTTTTGGCTGCAGATCAGTCGCCAGCAGCGGGGGCTGGTAACCCAGGTGCTGAACACCTTTAGCCAAAATCCCCAGCGGGCGATCGCCAAGCTCAAGCAGCACCAGCAGTTGCCCATTGCGCGAATTTTTCTGGCGGCGCTCAGCCTCGGCGATGCCACCCCAGAGGAGTTTCGGCTGGCTTTGGAGAGTGCCGCCCAGGCTGAGCTGCCCCTGCTCAAACGGTTCCAAACCCTGTTTGAAACGGTGGTGGGGGTGGCCCCGCTGCTGGGGTTACTGGGTACTGTGCTGGGTCTGATGCAGGTATTCGCGACCCTGCGCCTGGGCGAAACCGGCGGCCCAGCGGCCAGCGGCGTCACCTCGGGAGTGGGGGAAGCGCTGACCTCAACGGCGGCGGGGTTGGTGGTGGCCCTGGTGGCGCTGCTGCTGGCCAACCTGTTTCAGGGGCTATACCGCCGTCAGCGGGCGTTTCTTCAGGAGGCGGGGGGCAAGCTCGAAATTCTCCACCGCCGCGCCCTGCGCCAGGGCACCATCAGCTCCACGGTCTTTTTGCCGGGGCAGCTGCCGTGAGCGATCGCCCCCGCCCCCCCGCCCAGTCCGCTTCGCTGCCCCAGTCCGCTTCGCTAATCGTGATTGGCGCTGGTGCGGCCGGGCTGTTTGGGGCGATCGCCTGCGCCGAGGCCAACCCCAGGGCATCCATTCATATTTTCGAGGCGGGCCGCGAACCCCTGGCCAAAGTGCGAATCTCCGGCGGCGGGCGCTGCAATGTCACCCACGCCTGCTTCGACCCCGCCGTGCTGGTCACCCACTACCCGCGCGGCAGTCGCGCCCTGCGCGGCCCCTTCAGCCGGTTTCAGCCCCGGGACACGGTGGCCTGGTTTGAGCAGCGGGGGGTGCGGCTCAAAACCGAGGCCGACGGCCGCATGTTCCCGGTCACCGACGACTCGGGCACGATTGTGGACTGTCTGCTGGGGGAAGCCCGGCGGCTGGGCATTCGCATTTACACCGGCCAGGCGATTGCCCACATTCAAGCCGAGGACCCCGGCTTTGGGCTGACCACCCGGGCCGGGTCCGAGTGGCGCTGCGACCATCTGCTGCTGGCCACCGGCAGCAGCCCCAATGGCTACCGGCTGGCCCTCCAGCTGGGCCACGACCTGGTGCCGCCCGTGCCCTCGCTGTTTACCTTCAACCTGCCCGATCCGGCCCTGCGCGAGCTGGCGGGGGTCTCGGTCGAAAACGTGCAGCTGCACCTGGCCCTGGAGGATGCCCCCACCCTGACCCAGAGCGGCCCGCTGCTGATTACCCACTGGGGGGTGAGCGGCCCGGCGGTGCTCAAGCTCTCGGCCTACGGGGCCGTGGGCCTGCACCGTCAGCGCTACCGGGCCACCCTGACGGTGAACTGGCTGCCCGCCCTGAAGCAGGACCAGGTGCGGCAGACCCTGCTGAGGCTCAAGCAAGATCAGGGCAAGCGCCAGGTGGCAGCGTTTTCGCCCTTCCCGGAGCTGTCGCGGCGGCTGTGGCAGTACCTGGCCCAGCGCCGGGCCAACCTGGGCCCCCGGCTGAACTGGGCCGACCTGTCGAAGGCGCAGCTCCAGGTGCTGGTGAACGAGCTGACTCGGGGCGACTACAACATCGCTGGCAAGGGCGTTTTCAAAGACGAGTTTGTCACCTGCGGCGGCATTCCCCTGGCCGAGGTTAACTTCAAAACCCTGGAGAGCCGCCGCTGCCCAGGGCTATACCTGGCGGGCGAAATTCTCAATATCGACGGGATCACGGGCGGGTTTAACTTTCAGAACGCCTGGACCACGGGCTGGCTGGCGGGGCATGCGATCGCCGCCCAGGGACGCGACTAGCGCCGGATTTGTTGCCTCAAAAAACAGCCTATCGACCGGGGCAGGCACTCCCTGCGACGGAGCATTGCCCCCCGCCCCCCGCCTACAGTGAAAGCCACAGGTTAGGGGGCAAGGCATGACTCTTACAGCGGTAATTGTGTTGGGGCTGATCGCGATCGCCCTGGGTTTCGGTTTGCTCGGGTTTCTGCGTTGCTGGCGAGAGCAGGGGTACGACCTCCAAGACAAAGGGGTTTTGATCACTGGCGGCTCCCGTGGGCTAGGGCTGGTGATGGCGCGCCAGCTCGTTGATGCTGGGGCTCGGCTGGCGATCTGCGCCCGGGATGAGGCCGAGCTGGCGCGGGCGCGGGCCGACCTGGCGCAGCGGGGCGGAGAGGTTTTGGCGCTGATCTGCGATGTGACCAACCAGGCCCAGGTGGATCAGATAGTGCAGCAGGTCAGCGCGCACTTTGGCGCGATCGATATTTTGATTAACAATGCCGGTACCGATATCGTGGGGCCATTCGAAAATATGGCCATGCAGGACTATGACGACCTGATGCAGCTACATTTTTGGGCACCGCTCTACGCCACCTACGCAGTTTTGCCTGAGATGCGCGCTCGCCGCGCTGGCCGCATTGTCAACATTTCCTCGGTTGGTGGCAAGGTCGTGTCGCCGCACATGGTGGCCTACTGTGCCAGCAAATTTGCCCTCACCGGGCTGTCCGCAGGCATGCGGGTCGAACTGGCCCAGGCGGGCATTGCTGTCACCACCGTCTGCCCCGGCTTGATTTACACAGGGGTCAACGATCACGCGCTGTTCAAGGGCCAGCGCCAAAAAGAGTACGCCTGGTTCAGCATTAGCGAGTCGCTGCCGCTGCTCTCTGCCAGCCCAGAAAAAGTGGCCCGGGAGGCGATCGCCGGACTGCGTCGGGGGGCGGCCGAAGTGGTGGTGCCGCTGCCTATCTTGCTCATGGCCCGCTTCTACGGTGTGTTCCCAGGGGTGATGGCCAGTCTGTTGCGCTGGGGGAACTGGCTGCTGCCGGGGCCAACCGAGGACGGTGACGCCAGGGCCTTTGGCCGGGACAGCCACTCCGCCTGGGCCCCGTCGTGGTTGACCTCCCTGAGCGATCGCGCCGCCCGCCGCAACAACGAGCTGCCCGTCAATGAACCTAAGGCCGCTCCCCCGGTGACGCCCGGGGGCAGCCGCGAATCGTCGCCCGAGGGTCAGGCGGTCAACGACCTGTAGCGGTCGCCCTAGGGAGAACTCAGGGGCGCAACGCCGGACAGCTCGATGGGCATGATCACCGTGAAGCTGGAACCCTGCTCGACCAGCGATGACACAACGATTTCGCCCTGCATCAACTCCACCAGCTGGGAGACGATCGCCAGGCCCAGCCCGGTGCCCTGCTCGGTGGTGGTAGTGGTGGGGTGAATGCGGTAGTAGGGTTCGAAAATGTACTTTTGCTCCCCCTGGTCAATGCCAATCCCGCTGTCGCTGACCTCGATCGACCAGCGGTTGTCGGGCAGAGTGTCTGCCGTGACGGCGACAAATCCCCGGTCGGTGTAGCGAACGGCATTGCTCAGCAGGTTGGTCAAAATTTGCTGCAAGCGCAGGGGGTCAGTTTGCACGGTTTGAGGAGCGCGATCGCAGTCAACCCGCAGGTCTAACTCCTTGTCGCGCACCAGGGGTTCGACAATTTCGATCACCGACTGGATCAACTCTTGGGGGGCAATGGCCACCACCTTTAGCTTGATTTGGCCATCCCCCTGCTGGAGCTGGAGCGTGTCGTTAATCAGCCGCAGCAGCAGCCGTCCACTGCGCAGCACGCGCTCAATGCTTTCTAAATGAGTGTAAGACTCGTCCAGGTCCGCTTGCTGCTGCTGCCGCAGAAATAGATCGGCGTAGCCAATAATTGAGGTGAGGGGCGTTTTAAGTTCGTGGGTGAGTTTCGACATGTTGTCGTGGCTGGCCCGCACCAGGCGAGTTAGCTCTTGATTGGTGAGCTGCATCTGGGTTCTGAGTTTATTTAGCTCCTCCATGCGGCTCTGGGTATAGCTGTCAAAACAGCGGGCGATCGCCTCATCCACCACGGTATCGATCAGTCGAATGGCCCACAGCACATCGGCTGGGGAGGCCTGCACCAGATCGGCTTCCAATTCTGAAAAAATCACCGATCGCAGCAGGCGATATTCCCGCGCAATTTCGGCCGGTTCAAACCCCTGCTCAGCCCGAATCAGGCCATGCTCTAGACTGGCCTCATCAATGACTTGATAGTTTTCTGGATCGCTGTGGGCCAGCATATCGGCCAGGGATTCGAGCACCCTGGGCAAACTGTCGCGCACGGCATTAAAAGTCAATTCGTTGGTCGCCTCAATCTCCTGATCGTTGAAAACAGAGTTGATCCACAGATCAATAATGGTGTCGCGCTTTTGATTCAGAATGGTGCTGAAATCCATTTTCATAGAGGGGAGGCCGACCCAAAGCGAGCGCCCCCACCCTACCTCAGGGCAATCGGCCGGGACATCTGGTAAAAGGCATAGAGCAAAACGCCCCAGGGCTCAGTCGTGAACCGTCGCGAACGGTTTTGCCCCGCCCCCGGTGTCACCCCTGCGGGGGTGCTTACCCAGGCGACGGCTCTGGAGTATGGTTAAAACTGCCCATTAACTGGACTATTGCGGCTCTATGGCGACCCATCGCGGAGGCTGGTCACTGGATCGTCGCGATCCTCACTTTATTCAAGCTTTTCAGCCGCTGTGGGGCTGGCTCTACGACCATTACTTTCGGGTGCAGACCCAGGGGTGGGAGCGGATACCGGCGGGGCAGGTGATGCTGGTGGGCTCCCACAACGGCGGACTGGCCGCCCCCGACATGTTCATGATGATCTACGACTGGGTCAGGCGCTTTGGCCCCGATCGCCCCGTTTACGGCCTGATGCACCCCAAGGTGTGGCAGGCAGCGCCGCCGTTGGCCAGTCTGGCGGAACGGGCCGGGGCGATCGCGGCGCATCCCAGGATGGCGCTGGCGGCCCTGGACTGCGACGCCAGTCTGCTGGTCTATCCCGGGGGCGCGCAGGATGTCTTTCGCCCCTACAGCCAGCGCGATCGCATTCATCTGGGCGATCGCCAGGGGTTTGTCAAACTCGCCCTCCAGCGCTCCCTGCCCATTGTGCCGGTGGTCTCCTGGGGGGCCCACGCCACGCTGCTGGTGCTGGCCGACATCTACCCCCTGATGACGCAGCTGCACGACTGGGGCATGCCCTGGTTTTTGGGCATCGATCCAGACGTGTTTCCGGTGTATTTGGGCCTGCCCTGGGGCATCGCCTTTGGCCCGGTGCCCAACATTCCCTGGCCCCAGCCGATCGCCACCCATGTCGGCAAACCCCTGTACTTCGAGCGCTACGGTACCGAGGCCGCCCGCGATCGCCCCTACGTCGAGGCCTGCTACCACCGCGTCCGCGACCAGATGCAGCGCGACCTCAACGAGCTAATCGCCAAACACGACAGGCAATCTGCACCTTAACTCCAGCCAGTTGTGGGGTGGGCAGTGCCCGCCAGCGGGGAAATTGTTTTCCAGAAGCCACCTGAAATCGGGACGGGACGCACGACTAGAGCGTCGGTACAGTATCTGTTTTGTAGCGGGGCTAGGGGCATGCGAGCCACAACTGCGGCAGTAAGCCAAAAGTGCTACTGGGGCCATTTCGCTGGCCCCAGACCCCCCGCTTCGCACGGCCTTTGGCCTACGACCAGGGGCGTCGCCCCTACTGGGGCGCAAATACAACTATTGGCCGCCCTGGACCCGACGGAAAGGAGCGATCGATCATCGGTTTAAACCTTTGTACTGCCAAGGAATCGGTAGGGATCTGTAGACCCTGCAGTGGCAGATTCGAGATCGCGGCCATACTGAACCAGTGCTCTAGCGACTGTAGGTTTGAGTCAACGACAGCAGGCGATCGCTGAGGGCCTGGGTCAGCAGGGTGGAGCTGCGGTAGCGCCAGCGCCAGTTGCCGTCGTTGCGGCTGGGGTCGTTCATGCGGGCCTCGCCGCCCAAATCCAGCAGGTCTTGCAGAGCAATGACGGCCAGGTCGGCCACCGAGGACAGCGCCGCCCGAATCAGCAGCCAGTTGATTGCCTCGATCGCCTCCGGGGAGTCGTAGCCAAAATAGCGGGCCAGGGCCTGCCGTTCCCTGTCGCTGGCCTGCTGCCACCAGCCGATGATGGTGTCGTTGTCGTGGGTGCCGGGGTAGACGACGGTGTTGCGGGTGTAGTTGTGGGGCAGGTAGGCATTGCGGGAGTCGTCGCCAAAGGCAAACATCAAAATGCGCATGCCCGGAAAGTCGAAGCGATCGCGCAGGGCCTCCACCTCGGGGGTGATGATGCCGAGATCTTCGGCCATGATCGGCAGCGTGCCCAGGGCTTCGGCTAACGCCTTAAAAAAGCGCTCCCCAGGCGCTTCGATCCACTCGCCGTTGATGGCGGTCTCTTCCCCGGCGGGCACCTGCCAGTAGGCCTCAAAGCCGCGAAAGTGGTCAACCCGCACAATATCGACGTACTGCAAGGTCACCTGAAACCGCTTGATCCACCAGGCAAAATTGGTTTTTTCGATCCGATCCCAGTTGTACACCGGGTTGCCCCACAGCTGCCCGGTGGCGCTGAAGTAGTCGGGCGGCACCCCCGCAATAAAGGCGGGTTCAAAGCTGTTGGGGTCGAGCTTAAAGATCTCCGGGTCGGCCCACACGTCCGAGCTGTTGTGGCACACATAAATTGAAATGTCGCCCACGATTTTGATGTTTTTATCGTTGGCGTACTGGCGCAGGTTTTGCCACTGCTCAAAGAACTTGAACTGCACAAATTGATGGTACTTAATCCTGTCTTTGAGGGCTTCTCGCTGGGCCTTTAGAGCTTCGGGGTCCCGGCGGGCAACGGCTGGGTCCCAGTGGTTCCAGCTTTTGCCCTCGTTGGTCTCTAGCAGCGCCATAAACAGCACAAAGTCGTCCAGCCACGCGGCCTGCTCCTGGCAAAACTGTTCAAACCTAGCCTTCTGATCGGGCGATCGCTGGCTCAAGAAGCGATCGTGGGCCAGCTTGAGAAAGTGGGTTTTGTGGAGAATAACTTTGTCAAAATCGACCCGATCGGGGTCCACATCGGTCAGGGGCGTTAGCTCAGTAGCCTCCAGCAACCCTTCAGCGGCCAGCTGTTCTAGATCGATCAGCAGCGGGTTGCCCGCAAAGGTGCTGAAGTTCATGATGTAGGGTGAGTGCTCGTAGCCCGTTGGCCCCAGGGGCAAAACCTGCCACAGCGTCTGTCCACTCCTGGCCAAAAAGTCAACAAAGGCGTAGGCGGCTTGGCCCAAATCGCCAATGCCAAATCGACCGGGGAGAGAGGTGGGATGCAGTAAAACGCCACTGGCACGGTGAAAACTCATACGAAAAAAGTGCTACGGAATTAGCCACGATAGTCATAGGCGAAAAGGGTGATGGCCTGCATCCCCCCTAGGGCGTGTCATCAATTATGGGCAAAAGCCGGGTATACCAAGCCTTGCCACTCCCGATCTAAAACTGGCTGACAGCAGCCTTTGAAGCTGGGCCTTTTAAGCTGAGGTTAAGGCGCGATCGCTATTACCTGGGGACGATGACGGGCTCGCCCCTTTCCGCTAGCGTAGGGGCTGATGTTGCGCGTAAAGGACGACGTTGACCTTGAAGAATGATCCCCTGTGGTTTAAGAACGCCATCATCTACGAAGTACCGGTGCGCGCTTTTGCCGACAGCAACGGCGACGGCATTGGTGACTTTCGAGGCTTGACCGGGAAGCTGGATTATCTTCAAGACCTGGGCGTGACGGCGATCTGGCTGCTGCCCTTCTTTCCGTCGCCCCTGCGCGATGACGGCTACGACATTGCCGACTACATGAATGTCAACCCCATCTACGGCACCCTGGACGACTTTAAAGAGCTGATGCAGGCGGCCCACCAGCGGGGCATTCGCGTCATCATCGAGCTGATCGTCAACCACACCTCCGATCAGCACCCCTGGTTTCAGCGAGCCCGGCGGGCCCCCAAGGGCAGCCCCGAGCGCGATTTCTACGTCTGGAGCGACACCTACGAGAAATACCAGGAAGCGCGAATTATCTTCCAGGACTTCGAAACCTCCAACTGGACCTGGGACTCGGTGGCCAACGCCTACTTCTGGCACCGCTTTTACTCCCACCAGCCCGACCTCAACTACGACAACCCGGCGGTGCGCCAGGCTGTGTTCGACGTGATGGACTTCTGGCTGGAAATGGGAGTCGACGGGCTGCGCATGGATGCGGTGCCCTACCTGTACGAGCGCGAGGGCACCAACTGCGAAAACCTGCCCGAAACCCACGCTTTCCTCAAGGAGTTGCGCCGCCACATCGACGAAAAGTTTCCCAACCGCATGCTGCTGGCCGAGGCTAACCAGTGGCCCGAGGATGCCGCCGCCTACTTCGGCGATGGCGACGAGTGCCACATGAACTTTCACTTCCCGCTGATGCCGCGCCTGTTTATGGCCCTGCGCATGGAAGACAGCTTTCCGATCGCAGACATTTTGCAGCAGACCCCCACCATTCCCGACAACTGCCAGTGGGGCCTGTTTCTGCGCAACCACGACGAGTTGACCCTGGAAATGGTCACCGACGAGGACCGCGACTTTATGTATCGGGTCTACGCCCAGGATCCTGAGATGCGGGTAAACCTGGGCATTCGGCGGCGATTAGCGCCGCTGCTGGGCAACGATCGCCGCCAGATCGAGCTGCTCAACAGCCTGCTGCTGTCGCTGCCGGGTACCCCCGTGCTCTACTACGGCGACGAAATTGGCATGGGTGACAACGTCTACGTGGGCGATCGCAACGGCGTGCGCACCCCCATGCAGTGGAACTACGACCGCAACGCGGGCTTTAGCAATGCCAGCCCCCAGCGGCTGTTTCTGCCGCTGATTGTCGAAGCTGAGTACCACTACGCCACGGTGAATGTGGAGGCCCAGCGGGCCAACCCCACCTCGCTGCTCAACGCCACCAAGCGGCTGATTGCCATGCGCAAGCACTTCCGTGCTCTGGGCAGCGGCGACTTTAAGCTATTGCACCCCGAGAACCGCAAGGTGCTGGCCTTTACCCGCACCTATGAGGACGAAAAAATTCTGGTCGTCGCCAACCTGTCGCGCTTTGTGCAGACCGTGGAGCTCGATCTGGTTGCCCTGAAGGGGTGGATGCCGGTGGAGATCTTTGGCCGCACCGAGTTTCCGCCCATCGACGAGCTGCCCTATTTCCTCAGCATTGGGGCCTACGCGGTCTACTGGTTTACCCTCAAGCCCCAGGCGGTGCCGCTGCCCGCCACCGACCCGCAGACCGAGCTGCCCACCCTGGCCCTCGATGGAGCGTGGCACGGGGCTTTTGCCCGGCTGCAGTCGGCCCAGACCCGCAGGTTCACCGCCAGCTTAGAAAGTCTGCTGCCCCACTACCTGGCCAACCACCGCTGGTTTGGCGGCAGAACCCGCACGGTGCAGGCAGCCCGGATTGGGGGGGCGCTTGCCATTCCCTACGGCCCCTACGGCGACAGCTATGCCCAGATGGTGGAGCTGCACGTCGACTACATTCAGGGCAACCCGCAGTCCTACGTCCTATTTCTGGCGGTGGCCGAGGGGGATCAGGCGCTCCACCTGCTGTCCGAGACCCCCCAGTCCGTCGTGGCCCGACTGAAGCTGGCCCAGAGCGATGAGGTGGCGGTGCTGTTCGACGCGATCGCCGACAAGTCATTTCTCACGGCCCTGCTGGACGGCATCGCCCGCCACCAGATCTACGAAAACACGACCGGTCGGCTGATCTCCACCACCACTCCCCTGTTCGAGCAGCTCAGCGGCGAGGAACCCGATGCCGCCGCTGGCGATGAGTCGCCCCCGCCCTTTGAGCCCACCCTGATCAAAGGCGCTCACAACAACACCTCGATCGCCTACGCCAGGGCCAGCGGTGTGGCGGCCCAAAATCGGCTGATCCTCAAGCTGTTCCAGAAGGTGGACGAAGGGCAGCACCCCGACCAGGAAGTGCGCCGGTTCTTAGACGACCACCACCGCTTTACCAATATCACCTCGATCGCAGGCACCCTGACCTACTATCGGCCCGCCGCCGAGCCAATCACCGTCGGCATTTTGCAGGAGTATATTCCCGACACCCGCAGCGGCTGGGACTACACCCTCGACCATCTGCGCGACTTCTTTGATTTGGTGATCATGGACCAGTCCAATGTGGCCGAAGCGCCCATGCCCACGGGGTCACCCCTGGTGCTAAAGCCCCGAGCCCCTGGGGAGGACGGCCCCACCGACGTGTTCTTCCCGGTGCCCTACTGCCCGCTGCCCACCCTGGAGTCTCAAATTCCCGCCTGCAAAGCGATCAATAGCTACCTGGCCAACATTCAGCTGCTGGGGCAGCGCACCGCCGAGCTGCACATTGCCCTGACGGTGGATGCCTCCGCCGACCAGGCCTTTGCGCCCGAGCCATTTACGTCGCTCTACCAGCGGTCGATCTACCAGTACAGCCGCAACCTGACCGGACAGGTCTTTTTGCTGCTCAAAAACCGGCTGAATACGCTGTCTCCCGACCTGCGATCGCTGGCCAAGACCGTTCTGGAGCAGCAGGATGTCTGTCTACAGCGGTTCCAGGCGGTCCTGGATCAAAAAATTACCGCCCTGCGGATTCGCTGCCACAACGACTACCACCTCGAACAGGTGCTCTACACCGGCAAAGACTTTTTCATTATCGACTTTGAGGGCGACCCCAACCGCAGTCTGAACGAGCGCCGCATGAAGCGATCGCCCCTACGGGACGTGGCGGGTATGCTGCAGTCGTTCTACTATGCCGTCAATGTGGCCCTGGACGATGAAATTGAGCGCGGCATCAGCCAGCCCGAGCAGCGCCATCAGCTGCAGCGCTGGGCCGAGTTTTGGTACCGCTGGGTCAGCACAACCTTTGTGCAAGCCTATTTAGAGACGGCCTCCCGCGATGGCTTTCTGCCCCAGACCCAGCAGGAGCTAGAGGTGCTGCTCGACAACTACCTGATTGAGCAGGCCATCTACAACCTGGGCCGAGAACTGGTCGAGCGATCGACCCACGTTAAAATTCCGCTGCGGCGCATTCTGCACCTGTTGGCGATCGACCTGGAGGAGAGTCCACAGAGCCCTGAGGGTTTGAAGGCTGATTAGACCCGTTGCGCTCGAAATGCAGAGTTCACTGGGGCTGAGTCGCTTCCCTAGAGCCAGGCTCTTGCGTCAGAGGGAGCAGAACTTGCGCACCCGGTCAAACTCCGGGTCCTGCCAGGAGTAGGCAAAGTGGCTGACCGAGGTAATCTCTGGAGCGGCCCGCCGCAGGGCTTCCATCTGGGTTTCCAGGGCCGGACGGTTGTAGGTGGCCTGGCCCCAGATGCCGGCCAGCGCGGGGGTAATCGTCGGCGCAGTGCCGCTGGGCACCATGGACTGCACCCGGCGCACGCCGTCTAGAATGCAGCCTGTGTTGCCGCACACGGCGTAGGCCATCGGGTGCCAGGTCATCCAGGTGGGGAAGCGCTCCCAGTACTGCAGGCGGGAGTCGAAGCCGCCGGTGCCCACGGTCTGGTTGCCCTCGGGGAAAAACACCGCCCCCGGCTGAATGCCGCTCCGCTGGGCCTGCTCACCGGCAAATTTGACAAAATCAACCACCCCCTGAACGGCGTGGGCCACGCTCAGCTGCCACAGCTCGGCCTGGAGGCGGGGCCGCACACTGGCCGGGGTGGGTGGGGCCTGGCCCGGCTGCAGCGGAGCCGAGGGAATCCGGCTCTGCCACAGCGGTTCTGGCTCGTTGGGGAAGAGGTCGCGCACGTCTTGAATGTCGCGATCGACCAGGTGGCCGCGGCTGATGTAGCGGCGCATCAGCTCCTGCCCCTGCTGGTTGACCGCCCGACGGAAAAACGCATCCCGCGAGGCCTGGCCGTAGATCCACAGGTCATCGACGCTGTCGACCACCGAATTGGGGCCGACGCCGCGGGGGTAGCGCACGTAGTCAAACAATATGCCGTCGGGCTGCCGCCGCAGCACAGCGCCCAGCATACGGCTGTAGTCGGCCTGGGCAATCGGGTTGTACGGATCGACAAAGACTTCGTCGGGGTTGCTCGAAGCCCCGGACTTGGCGTAGGTGTAGGTGGTTTGGCCACGGCCGTTGAGGGCCAGCACCTCGGTGCGATCGCTCCTCAGCCCGTAGGAATAGCCAAAGTTGAGGGCAAATACCCAGGCATCGACCCTGAGACCCCGCTGACGCCCCTTCTCCAGGGCCTCGGCGTACAGGTCACGGCGCTCGTAGCCGGGGGTTTGCACCACCGAGGGCCATACCGTCGGGTTGTCGGCCTTGGGCAGCAGTACCTGGCCGCCATAGAACACTTCGATATACACCTCGTTGTAGCCCAGGTTGACCACGCGATCGAACAGGGCATCTAAAATGCCGGGCTGCAGGTCACAGGGATACAGGCGCACCCACACGGCCTGCCGCTGGGGCCAGGTGCGACTGCGGCACTGGTTTAGCGCTTCGGTGTGCTGGCGCACCAGAGCCTGGTACTGCTGCTGGGCGGCTCCATCACCTGCGATCGCGGCTTTGCGCAGGTTTTCCTTCGCCAGGGCCTCGGCCTGGGTGACCTGGCAGTAGGCATTGAGGGCCAGGGCGGACCCGGCGCTGGTCAGCGGCAGCGCACCCAGGCCAGCCAGCCCCGTTACCAGGGCGACACTGGGCAAAAACAAGGGTTTTGCCAGCCGTCGCAGAGAACTCCGGAGCCGAGCAGTGGAAAGAAGGCTGACCATAGGCGAGAGGAGGTATTGCGTACCGACGTTGAGAGCCTGTCATCAATTCTGGCTAAAACCGTCTACCATCAGCGTTGCTATGCCCGACCCAAATCGCAGGCCAGGGGCTGTAACCTTTGTTTCTTGGACCTTCAAAAGCTAATCGATGACAGCCCCTAGGGTAACCCTTGGGACGAAAAAACGATCTACTTTTCTTCCCCCGGAAACCGATCGTCCTCAATGGTTGGCACCGGAGCAGGGAACAGCGTATCGACGTCCAGGTCGGGCACGTTGGCGAGCAGGGCCTGGAGCTTCATGCGCTGAATGTAGGGCCAGCCGCCGCTGACCTCAATATCTCTGAGCAGGGCGTAGAGGTGCTGGCGGTTGTCGGGCAGGGCATCGCGAAAGAGCGTTTCGCAGATGTCCCGGTGCTGTTGCTCCAGCAGCCGCAGCAGGGCCAGCAGGTTGAGGCTCTGCCCTCGACGGGCTAACGCAGCCCGATCGATCGCCTGCGAGAGGGAATAGAGGTCTTCTGGTAAACCGTCACGGCGATCGCCAAGCGGGTAGTCGGTCATGGGGCTAGGCCAAACATCTGTTAAATAGCTTAATGTTAGCGGTCCGGCGGCAAAAGCCACGTCAGTTTTTTGTAAAGCCCGCCCTGCCTGGGGTTGGAGCCTTAACCGGAGCAGCTGCCCCCTGTCCTGGCCAGGGGTGTCTAAATCTTAGGAAAGAGGCGCAGAGCCATGTAGAATGCTTACTTGAGGCTTTACTCGGCTGAGGGCAGGCCCAGCATTGTTGCCGGGCTTCAGGAGCAAATTACTCCCGCCGCTCGCAATGGTCATTGGCGCAGCCTCTCCGGAGGAGCTAGACCAGCCCCCACGGGCGATCGCGCCAGGGCTATTCTGGTCAGCGCCATAAGCCCAGAGCCAACGGCTGTCGCATTATTTGAGTAGTTTGACAGCGCCTTTTACATAACTAATTTTTGAGGTAGACCATGAGGTATCGCGCCCTCTTAGTTGCATTCCTGGCCATTTGCCTGAGTGTACTGACAGCCTGTAGCGAAGCGCCCAGTGCCACCAGTAGTGTGCCCCTGACCTACGACCAAATCCGCAACACGGGCCTGGCCAACAAGTGCCCCCAGCTCTCTGAAATGACCCGGGGCAGCATTGCCCTGGAAAACGGCAAAACCTATCAACTCGTCGGGATGTGCATCGAGCCCACCGCTTACTTCGTCAAAGAAGAAGCTTCTAAGCGCCAAGATGCCACCTATGTACCCGGCAAGGTGCTTACCCGCTACACCTCCAGCCTGGACCAGGTGCGCGGCGATTTAACCCTCAATTCCGACGGCAGCCTGCTGTTCTCCGAGACTGGCGGTATGGACTTCCAGGCCATCACTGTGCAGCTGCCCGGTGGTCAGCAAGAGCCGTTCCTGTTCACCGTCAAGGGCTTGCAGGCGACCTCTCAGCCGGGCCAAAACGCCCTCACCACCTCCACTGACTTTGAGGGCGACTACAAGGTACCCTCCTACCGCACGTCTAATTTCCTCGATCCGAAGGGCCGTGGTCTGGCCACCGGCTACGACACTGCTGTGGCTCTGCCCGCTAGCGGCGACAGCGAAGAGTACGTGAAGGAAAATACCAAGGCCTTCGATGTAGGCCAAGGCCACATTTCCCTGCGGGTTTCCAAAATTGACGGCGCCACCGGCGAAATTGGCGGTACTTTCGAGGCCGAGCAGCCCTCTGATACCGATATGGGTACGGCTGAGCCCGTAGACATTAAAGTTCAGGGCGTTTTCTACGCTCGCCTTGAGGAAGTCTAACCCCAGATTTGATTTCAACCCCTAAACATTTCACCAGGGAAGGAGCTTGCTCCTTCCCTTTTTTATGGCTCTGCTTTTTTATGGTTCTGCTTTTGGGGCTTGGCGTCAAACCGCCAACCCACACCGGTTTGGGGCACTGATCTAGATCACAGGTCCACCTTACCAGCATCACGATGACTGGAGGGGGCTATCACCACGGGCATCTGCCCCTTGAGGGATATTAAGGGTGTCGCGTGAAATCCCCGTCATGGCTTCTTCCTCCCCCCTCTCGACTTCAACCGCAACCCTCACCTGGGGAAATCACCTTCAGACTAACCTTGGCCGTCTGGCCACCGCGGCGGCGGCGGTGATTGGGCTGTCTGCCATCGCAGGCAGCGCCGCAGGTAGCGCTCCCGCCCTACCCAACGGCACCTACCTCTACGGCGAGTCGCCCGTAGCCGATACCATTGGGGCCGTTTACTTTGTGTTCGAAGCCAGAGAAGGTCACCTGAGCGGAGCGGTGTACCAGCCCTCCTCGTCCTTCGACTGCGTACGCGGCACCGTGGCCAACGGTGGGCTAGATTTGATCATCACCGATGCCTACGATCAGAGCGAAACGCCCTATTCCATCGCCCTGGTGGGAGATGCCACCGTGGCCAGCGCCAGCGGAGCAGCCGCCCCAGCTGAACTGGACGGTCTACATGCGATCGCCCAGCTCTCATCCCTCGATCACCAACTGTTGACCGCTTGCACCAATCGCTAGGTGAAGGGTGGGCTTGTAGAATCAGGTCAGGGCAGGCCAGCGATCGCGATCGCTGGCCTCCTCAAGCAACGCCCAGGGGAAAATCAATGGTTCAGGCGCTATCCCAGCCGCACATGAGTTTGCAGGAGTTTCTGGCCTGGCTGCCAGAAACCGGACGCTACGAGCTGCACGATGGAGTGGTGGTTGAAATGCAGCCAACCGGGGCACATGAGCAGGTAGTAGGTCTCTTAAACCGCAAGTTAAATTTTCTCCTAGAGCAAGAAGACCTCAACTATTTCATTCCTAATACGGTACTGGTGCAGCCTTTGGGCTATGAGAGCGGCTACAAGCCCGATGTGCTGCTGGTGGATACCGCTGCTCTAACCCAAGAGCCGCTGTGGAAACGGGAATCGGTGATTACCTTGGCCAGTTCGATCAAGCTCTTAGTGGAAGTTGTCTCAACCAACTGGCCTGATGACTATGCCCGTAAGTTTGAAGACTACGAGACTATGGGTATCGGTGAATATTGGATTGTGGACTACCTGGGCTTAGGCGGGCGGCGCTACATTGGCAATCCCAAGCAGCCGACCATCACCATTTGCCACTGGGTCGATGGCGTCTATGAAATCCAGCTTTTTCGTCGGGGAGACACCATCATCTCGCCAGGGTTTCCCAACTTGCGATTAACAACTGACCAGATCTTCGCAGCAGGGCAGTAGTTATGGGATGTCGTAGCTAAAAAAGCCGCTGCGAGCGATCGCAGCGGCTGCTCTACATAAATACCAAGGGCCAAGGACAAACGCTCTAGCTGACCAGCTCAGGGGCTGCTAGCGCCACTGGGGTTGCCTCACCCTCTGCCGCCAGGTCGAGCGGGAAGTTGTGGGCATTGCGCTCGTGCATCACCTCCATGCCCAGGTTGGCCCGGTTGATCACATCGGCCCAGGTGCCAATCACTCGACCTTGGGCATCGAGAATCGACTGGTTGAAGTTGAATCCATTCAGGTTAAACGCCATAGTGCTAATGCCCAGAGCCGCAAACCAAATGCCCACCACTGGCCAGGCCGCCATAAAGAAGTGCAGGCTGCGGCTGTTGGCATTCACCCCGAGCAAAATCTCATTGGTGCGCCCCACCAAGCGGCCAAAGTAGCCGTGGGCGGCCACGATGTTGTAAGTCTCCTCTTCCTGGCCGAACTTGTAGCCGTAGTTTTGCGACTCGTTTTCGGTGGTTTCTCGCACCAGGGTAGAGGTCACCAGTGAGCCATGCATGGCCGAAATCAGCGCCCCGCCAAAGACCCCAGCGACCCCCAGCATGTGAAACGGATGCATCAAAATATTGTGCTCCGCCTGAAACACCAGCATGAAGTTGAAGGTGCCCGAGATACCCAGGGGCATGCCGTCTGAGAAAGACCCCTGACCAATGGGATAGATCAAAAACACGGCGGTGGCGGCGGCCACGGGGGCAGAATAGGCCACGCAGATCCAGGGGCGCATGCCCAGACGGTAGCTCAGCTCCCACTCGCGCCCCATGTAGCAAAACACCCCAATCAAAAAGTGAAAAATCACCAGCTGGTAGGGGCCGCCGTTATACAGCCACTCGTCGAGGGAGGCCGCTTCCCAGATCGGGTAAAAGTGTAGGCCGATCGCATTCGACGACGGCACCACAGCACCGGAAATCATGTTGTTGCCGTAGAGCAGTGAACCCGCCACAGGCTCTCGAATGCCGTCGATATCTACCGGAGGGGCGGCAATAAAGGCAATCACAAAGCAGGTGGTTGCAGCCAGCAAGGTAGGCAGCATCAACACGCCAAACCAACCCACATAAAGTCGGTTCTCGGTGCTGACGACCCAGTTGCAAAACTGCTCCCACAGACTGGCGCTAGAGCGCCGCTGCAAGGTAGTCGTCATAGTATTTAGATCACAAAAAACAGCAAAAATTGCCCTGAACCAGCGCACTATAGGGCACGGCACCTTCCGAAGTAGAAGAGCCTGTCTCTGGCCTGCAACTGCGCTATTTGGGGCAAGTTGGCCAGAAAACTTAACTGACCAACTTGTTAGTTAGCTTAGCGCCCATGCTGACTCGTGTCAACAGTTAACTAACTTGTTAGTTGGCAAAATCTTCTGGTAGGCTTGGCGTGCGTGCTGTGGTTGTGCCCCAGTTTGGCGCTGTATGCTGGATGGGTAGATTGGTGTAACCCCCCGATACCCTTGGCCACGAAAGTTGATCGAACCTCGCCCCGGCAAACCCGCGATTCTGAAGCCACCAAGGCTGAGATCCTAGATGCGGCGGAGGAAGAATTTGCCAAGTTTGGCTTTAACGGGGCTAAAACGGAGGCGATCGCCGCCAAAACCGGCGTCACCAAGGCCATGATCTACTACCACTTCGGCAGCAAGGAAGAACTCTACAAAGCCGTGATCCAGCGGCCCGCCGCAGATTTCACCCATGCCTTTGGCGACCTGGAGCTGGAAACCATGCCACCCGAGGAGGCGCTAAAAACGGTGATCAAGGTGGCGATCGCCCACGAAATCAGCCACCCGCACTACGGTCAGGTGCTGCTGCATGAAGCGATGCAGCACCAGGGCCAATACTTTAAGCTGACTGGCTGGGTTAACCCTATCAATCGCGTGGTCGCAGTCATAGAGCGGGGCATCCAAGCGGGCATCTTTCGTCCGGTAGACCCTTGGTTAGCGGTCAACCACACGATGGGAATTTGCACGTTTTATTTCAATGCTCAGGCCAATATGCGCAACGTACAGCCGGAGTTTGAGTGGTTTACGCCCGCGGCGATTGAGCGATTTACTGAATCGGCGATCGCTATGGTGTTAGCTGGTCTGAAGGCCTAACTCAACTCAGCAGAACTCCGAAACACAAAGGGCGGCGAGGATTTCCTCGCCGCCCTTTGTCTCGTTGTCTAACCTCTAACAGGAAAGACCTTAGTAGCGGTAGCCGCTGCTGCTAGCGCCGGGTTTGTGCACGATGAAGCTGGCGATTTGGCACTGCTTCACATTGTCAAAGCCCACCACGCGGATGTAGCAGTTGGAGTACTCAGAGCGGCAAGCCTGCACTTCGCTCAGCACTTCCTGGGTGGAGGAGGCGTTGAACAGGGGCAGCTTCCACATGGTCCAGTAGTACTCCTCGGGGTTCGAGGCTTCGTTGAATTCCACAGCGGGGAAATAGCCCTGCTTCAGAATGTAGGCGATTTGCCGTTCAATCTGGGCGTCAGAGAGCGGGGGCAGGTAGGACATCGTTTCAAAACGACGCTCTTTAGGCAGAGTTTTCATAGGTCCTCGTTAGGTTAACTAGGGTGCAATCGGCTAATGCCGTGGACTAAATGAGTGAGCAAAACAGAGCTGAGCAATAGCCTACTCAGGGGAGGGGTCAGCGTCAGCCGTGGACTTTTGCGGGACATCGGCGTCCTCAACAAAATTTGAATCTACGGCGTGTTCGGCATCGCCAAGCTGAGTCAGGCGCTCTAAATGCTGGCGGCGGTGTTCCATATTGGCTTGCTGGATGCTAGTGACCACCATTTCGGGTAAAAACTCGCAGATACCCTCTGCAATGTGCTGCCGCACAGTCATTACTCGAATGGCCAGGTCTGCGCTTTCGTCTAGCAGAGCGCTCAAGTAGGCTTCGCCATCCTGAAGCGTTTCTTTGGTTGAAAACGCGTTGAGCCAATAGGCGCGGGCGGGGTTGGTTTCCTTTAGCTGGTTCAGCACCGTTTTCACGGCCTGAAAGGTCAGGTAGCTAGTGAGCACCTTGGCGGTGTCTTTAGCCGTTTGCTTAAGGTCCATCGGTGTCTCTCGAACGATTGACGCAGACCCCATCAGGGAGGGTTGGTAGCCCTGAATCTAAGCCCGAATGGTGTAAAGATTCGGTAACTTAAGCAGCATTCCCAAGTGATTTTGAGAACCCGCCTATCCCTGGGCGAACCAACCTGCCCTAAGCCGCTCTCAGGCAGGTACCGGAGTACCTGACCGCCGATTTAGATGGTGTCCACGGTGTCGAACTCGAACTTGATTTCTTTCCACAGTTCGCAGGCGGCAGCCAGTTCGGGTGACCACTTGCAGGCTTCACGGATGACGTCGCCGCCTTCGCGGGCCAGGTCACGGCCTTCGTTACGGGCCTGGACGCAGGCTTCGAGGGCCACGCGGTTAGCGGTTGCACCGGGCGCGTTACCCCAGGGGTGCCCCAGGGTACCACCACCAAACTGAAGCACGGAGTCGTCGCCGAAGATTTCCACCAGCGCGGGCATGTGCCACACGTGGATACCACCGGAGGCCACGGCCATAACGCCGCCCATGGAGGCCCAGTCCTGGGTGAAGTAGATACCGCGGGACTTGTCCTGCTCGATGTAGTTTTCGCGCAGCAGGTCAACGAAGCCCAGGGTACCGGCGCGATCGCCCTCCAGCTTACCCACCACAGTACCGGTGTGGATGTGGTCACCACCGGACATACGCAGACACTTGGCCAGCACGCGGAAGTGGATACCGTGGTTCTTCTGGCGGTCGATCACCGCGTGCATGGCGCGGTGAATGTGCAGCAGCACACCGTTGTCGCGGCACCAGTGGGCCAGGGTGGTGTTGGCGGTAAAACCACCGGTTAGGAAGTCATGCATGATGATGGGCATGCCGAGTTCTTTGGCGTACTCAGCCCGCTTCAGCATTTCTTCGCAGGTGGCAGCGGTCACGTTCAGGTAGTGACCCTTGATCTCGCCGGTTTCAGCCTGGGACTTGTGGATAGCGTCGGCCACAAACAGAAAGCGATCGCGCCAGCGCTGGAAGGGCTGGGAGTTGATGTTCTCGTCATCTTTGGTGAAGTCGAGACCACCGCGCAGGCACTCGTACACGGCGCGGCCGTAGTTCTTAGCCGACAGACCCAGCTTGGGCTTAATGGTGCAGCCCAGCAGGGGACGACCGTACTTGTTGAGGCGATCGCGCTCGACCTGGATGCCGTGGGGAGGACCCTGGAAGGTCTTCAGGTAGGCCACGGGAATGCGCAGGTCTTCCAGACGTAGGGCGCGCAGGGCTTTGAAACCAAACACGTTGCCCACCAGGGAGGTCAGCAGGTTGGTGACCGAACCTTCCTCAAACAGGTCGAGGGGGTAGGCCACGTAGCAGATGTACTGGTTGTCTTCGCCGGGCACGGGCTCGATGTCGTAGCAGCGACCCTTGTAGCGATCCATATCGGTCAGCAGGTCGGTCCACACCGTGGTCCAGGTACCGGTGGACGATTCTGCGGCCACAGCGGCGGCGCACTCTTCGGGCGGTACGCCGGGCTGGGGGGTCATCCGGAACGCCGCCAGGATGTCCGTATCTTTAGGTGTGTAGTCCGGGGTGTAGTAGGTCAGTTTGTAGTCCTTAACCCCGGCGCTGTATCCGGCTTTTGATTGAGTCGTTGTCTGAGAGTAAGACATGTCTCCCTTCCTGTGAATCTAAGAAATCCCTCAAGCGAACCCCTGTAGCCCAGCCGCACACAAATAAGCTCCCTTAAATGAAGGAAGCCCATGCCCAGCCTAAGCCCCGGTCAGTCCACGCCAAATTGAGATGATAGGAACTACCCGTGCAACTCCCAAAACAGCTGTTTTGCAAGCGCTTTAGGTATCCTTCATTACCTTATGCTTTAGCATACTATCAGCGATTGGATAAGTTTAATTTTGGAAGATCTGTATACATTCATAACTAAAAGTTATAAATCAAGGTGAACCAAGGTGAGGGTTTCTCAAGTTCTCTAAAGCAGTCCGTCCATAGCGCCCCAAGGATGCTGGTCAACAAACTTGGGGCGGAGGCTCCAACCGCTGAAATTGTCGATATACTGTAACGCTTGAGACGCTCGGAAGCGCCGTAACGCTTTTGAGGGCAAGTCATTCGGGGCCGCTGCAGCCACCGTAAACCGTGGGGAAAGATTATGTTAAGCCTGCTGGTTCTTTCGTCGTTGACCCTGTCCTCCGGGACGTACGCGCTTCCGTCAACGCTTCACCCGACGCCCCTCCCCCTCCCCGCCGCACTGGCCCAGGCCCCGATCGCCAGCGACTACCGCGTTACCGCTCTTCAACCAGACTTTACCGGCGACCTGTGGGTGGGGTCCTGGGCAGGGCTTTCCCGCATCAACCCCGAAACGGGGCGGATTCTACAGCGGGTCAGAATGCCGAGCCGCACCCTGGAAGCCCTGGCCCAGGATCGGGTAGGGCGGATCTGGGTGGGCACTTTCGACGGGCTGGTGCGGGTTGACCCCCGCACCAACGCCATCACCGCCCAAAATTTCACGCTGCCCTCCAACCGGGTGCTGTCGCTATTAATTGACAGTCGCGGCTTCCTCTGGGCCGGCACCGATCGCGGCCTGGTCATGATCAGCCCCGATCGCGGCCTGCTGATGACCACCGTACAGCGGCTCCCCGGCGTCAGCGCCAACGCCCTCGCCCTCGATGGCAATAACAACCTCTGGGTCGGCACTCTCAGCGGCCTGGTGCAGATCAACACCGCCAGCGCCTTTCCTGTCCGCGAGGTGGGCAATCTGCCGGGCGGCGCAGTGCAGTCGCTCACCCTGGGCCCCGAGGGCAACCTCTGGGTGGGAACCGCCAGCAGTCTGCTGGTGGTAGACCCGGTGCGGTCCGAACTGGTGCGATCGGTCACGGTCATGCGGGGCCGCAACGTGCAAACCGTCGCGTTTGACCGCACCGGCAACGTCTGGGCCGGTACCACCAGCGGCCTGTTCAAGCTCAAAGCCGACAGCGGCGAACTGCTGGGTCAGGTGCCTTCGCTGCCCTCGGGGCAAATTCTGGCCCTTTCGCCCAACACCGGCAACAAGATCTGGGCCGGCACCAGCCAGGGCCTGGGCTGGGTCAGCCTGACCACCGGAATAGGCACCCCCCACTGGGGGCTGGTGAGCCCGGTGGTACTGGAAGCGCGGCAGTAGGGCGGTTGGCGTTCTATCGCTAGCGGTCTACGGTGAGCGGTGAGCGGTCTAGGGTTAGGCGTGCTTCTGAAAAACAATTTCCCAAATGGTGGGCAGTGCCCACCCTACAGCGGCTGCCCAGAAACCCGAGTCCTCGATCACGCTAGATTGGGCGGGTTAGACCCGAGTTTCTAGGTACTGACCGATCATGATCTCTTCCCCGGCGCGGGAGATGACGGTCTGACGGGTGCGGTAGCGCTGGCCAATCAGCCGCAGCTCTTCCTCAAAGCTGGAGTCGTTGTACTGGGTTTTGAGCACCAGGGTGCGGTTGTCGTTGAAGTGGTACTGGGCGGTGACGGGCTTGGATGTGGCAAAGCCGCGATCGCGGTACAGAATCTGCCCCCGTACCCCAAAGATGGTGCTGCCCTTGACGGGCTTTTTGCCCGTACCCACGTAGTCGCTCTCCCAGGTGACAGTGGTGCCGCAGATCAGCGGCTTGGCGGGGTCCAGCTGGTGCATCTGGGCCAGGTCTAGTAGCTGAGGAGCCCCCGTCTCCAGAAACTGAATGGAGATCTGGCTGACGACCTCCTGGGTTTCGCCGCTCTTGAGCGTGTAGTAGCGACGCTCCGATCGCCAGTCTCCGGCGGTGTCTCGAAAGAAGGCCTGGACCAGAGGTTCAGCTAAAATGCGGGCGGTATCGGCGGAAAAAGGCATAGTCACTCATCCAGGCAATGGGCATGGGGTAGTCAAAGTCAACTCAAGATTTGAATTTGTTAGATTTCTTAATTTTGAGTTTCTACATCATAGTCGGCTGGCCGGGCTGCGGCAACGCCCGCGCGGGTCATTTCAGTTTGGCTGCCGCCTATCCTACGCGGTTGGCTGCAAGATTCTGTAAGCATGAATACTCAACGGGGGCGATCGCTGCGACATCTGGTCAGGCCCTTCTCAAACCCTGGTACCGTATTAAAAGCGAGCTTCCCTGGGGCTAACACGATGGATTTGGCCGACATCACCTACTTTTTTGACTGCTGCATGGGGCAGTGGTCGATTGAGCGCACCTACCACTACATCGCTCAGCAGGAGATTGAGCGATCGCACACCGACTTTCGGGTCGATCCCATCACCCCCGAGCTGCGGCGCAAGGTGCTGGCCGACAACGGCTACGACCCGGTTGAAAACATTGACCAGTTGCCCGGCTTTCAGCTCGCCTTTCACACGGTCTCGGACCGGGGTGAAGAAGTCTCCCAGGAGCTGCGGGCGCTGTTTGTGCCCAAGCAGCAGGAAGGGACGGTGCTGAGTGGCGACTACCTGCGCGATCGCGCCTACGAAGAGGACCGCCCGATTGTGTCCAGCTTCACCTACGACCAGAGCAACCGTGAACTGCTCATGACGACCCCCTACACAAAGGTCATTTCGGTTGACTCCATTTTGCTGATCAACCCCAACATGCGCATTCGCCGCATTCTCAACTACCAGCGCCCCGCCGAGGGAGAGGCACTGGACACCCTGGTGCTGGTTGGGTTTGGGGTCGAACAAAAGGTGGACTAGCAGGCGGCTAAACAAAGGTGCACATCAAAAAATCAGCGCCTCCCGCAGGGGCAAACGGCCACTTGCCCCTGCGGGAAGCCTCAATTCAGCAACGCCCAAAGCATTAGGCCCACCTGCTAAAGGTGGGCCTGATTTTCATGCGGATGGCGAGACTCGAACTCGCACAGCGTAAGCCACACGCCCCTCAAGCGTGCGTGTCTACCAATTCCACCACATCCGCTGGTGATGTTCTGAGCGGTATCGACCGGGCAGCCTGAGGAAAGCGGCTCCCGAGCACCAGCTCAGATATATAAGAGTAAACCATAATGGCCGCATTGTAAGAGCACATGGCAGCAATATTTATCGCGCTGGCTCCGGGCCAACACCATGATAGAATCAGCGACCGTCGTCATCGTATGATGCTGTTTGTGGTCGGTTGCACTAGTGGGCTGGGATTGCTTAGCTAGGCTGCTAACGCCAAAACTCAATGGTCTCTCGCTATTTGCCCTACGTACATGCGCTTTTCCAAGATTTTGATTGCCAACCGGGGAGAAATCGCGCTACGCATTCTCCGGACCTGTGAAGAAATGGGCATAGCCACCGTTGCGGTTCACTCCACGGTCGATCGCCACGCCCTGCATGTACAGCTAGCCGATGAGGCCGTCTGTATTGGCGAGGCCCCCAGCCAAAAAAGCTACCTCAACATTCCCAACATCATCGCCGCCGCCCTGACCCGCAACGCCAGCGCCATCCACCCCGGCTACGGCTTTTTGGCTGAAAACGCCCGCTTTGCCGAAATCTGCGCCGACCACCAGATTGTCTTTGTCGGCCCGTCCCCCGACTCCATTCGCAAAATGGGCGACAAGTCGACCGCTAAGGAGACCATGCAAAAGGTGGGGGTGCCCACGGTGCCCGGCAGCGGTGGCCTGCTGACTGACGAGGCCGAGGCCTACAAGGTGGCCAGCGAGATTGGCTACCCGGTGATGATCAAAGCCACCGCAGGCGGCGGCGGCCGGGGCATGCGCCTGGTCAACAGCGAGGCGGATCTGATCAAAGCCTTCATGGCGGCTCAGGGGGAGGCCCAGGCGGCCTTTGGCAACCCCGGCGTCTACATGGAAAAATTCATCGATCGCCCCCGCCACATCGAGTTTCAGATCTTGGCCGACAGCCACGGCAACGTGGTGCACCTGGGCGAGCGCGACTGCTCGATCCAGCGGCGGCACCAGAAGCTATTGGAAGAAGCCCCCAGCCCCCGCCTCACCCCCGCTCAGCGCGAAAAAATGGGGGCCGCTGCCGTCCTCGCCGCCCAATCGATCAACTACGTGGGGGCGGGCACCGTGGAGTTTCTGGTCGATAGCCAGGGCAACTTTTACTTTATGGAGATGAACACCCGCATTCAGGTCGAGCACCCCGTCACCGAAATGATCACAGGGATCGACCTGATTGCCGCCCAGCTCCGCATTGCCCAGGGGGAAAAGCTGCCCTTCACCCAGGCAGATATTCAAATTCGCGGCCATGCGATCGAGTGCCGCATCAACGCCGAAGACCCTGACCACAACTTTCGCCCCAACCCCGGTCGTATCAGCGGCTACCTGGCCCCCGGCGGCATGGGTGTGCGGATGGATTCCCACGTCTACACCGACTACGAAATTCCGCCCTACTACGATTCGCTGGTGGGCAAGCTGATTGTCTGGGGGCCCGATCGCCCCACGGCGATCAACCGCATGCGCCGCGCCCTGCGCGAGTGCGCCATCACCGGCCTGCCCACCACCATTGGCTTTCACCAGAAGGTTCTGGAAAACGCCAACTTCCTCAGCGGCGATGTCTACACCAATTTTGTTGTCGAGATGATGGCGATTAAATAGCTAAACGGGAATAACGGCAGGGTGCGTTGGGCAGCCAAATTCCTCGACAGTAAATTGCTGAGCTGACTCCCGCCGTCACGCACCGCGCACGAAAATAGCAAATGTTTGCAGGCCTGTCCTGGCCCAGGTTGCGGATGAGAGTTCGCCCTGTCAAAGCGGTGGTGGGTTACGGCCATGCCAAAAGCCGGAGTGCTAAGCCAGAACTGGTCTAGGGCCTAAACCCACCCTCCAGGGAGCCTGTGAGACTCGGAGGCGAATCTACCCAAGCATCCGCAGCAGCCCCTGCTGCCCGACCAGAATCTCGCGCAGCAGCGTGACAATGCCCACCCAGATCACCGGGGCAATATCGACGCCGCCGATGGGGGGAACCAGCTTGCGCATGGGGGCCAGGAACGGCTCGGTGGGCCAGGCGACCAGGACAAAGGGCAGCTTGGCGAGGTCCGCCTGGGGATACCAGGTGAGCACAATGCGAAAAATAAACAGCAGGGTCATCAGCCCCAGCAGCAGACCTACGCCCAGGTTCAGCACTTGTGTTGCGGCCACGGTTGCCCTCCAAAAAACGCCATTGCAATATGTACAATTCTAAAGCGTTACCCCGCCTATTCCCGTCCCAGGTTGCTCCCAGCCCGATCTGGAGTTGAGTGGGTCACGGCAAATGGGGCAAATATAGTGCGATCGCGCCTCTGAAGCTATGGGCAGGGGACATAACTTGATCAATAATGGTCAGTAACAATTTGTCTAAATCACTATTCAGGACAAGGGCATATGACACCGTCTTTAGCCAACTTCTTGCTCAGCCTTGTGGCTGGAGCCGTGATTATCGTGATCCCTGCCAGCGCTTTTCTGTTTTTTGTTAGCCAGCGCGACAAAATCCAGCGCCAGTAGGGGATGGGGTTGTCCCCCAGGTATAGGTCTGGGGGCACAACTTGTCAGCTTTGCGGTCGGGAACCCTATCGGTGTTCCCGATTTTTTCGTTAAGTCGGCTAGAATTAACGTGTTCGGTTGGCAGAGGCGTCTTGAGAGGAATTTGCCGTGAATTTTGGTACCCCCGTCCCCCTGCTGCTGGGCATCTTTATGGTGATCTGCGCTGTGGCCCTGTTCTTTTTAGACCGGCTCAAGCCCGGCTACGAGCGCGACTCCGATAAGGTTTACGCCATTCTATTTCTGCTGTCAGGGGTGTTCCTGCTGGGCAACCTGACCATGGACATCATCCCCTCCTTTCAGCAAATGCTGATGGTGGGCATGCTGGTGTCGCTGATGATCCAAAACATCAACTCCAGAACTCCGGTCACTCTGCGCTCCGGCCCCATGACCGATGGGGGCGACTACGGCGGTGGCTATCGCCCCCCTAGTCGGGGTGGTCGTGCCCCGGCCTACGCGCCAGACAACCGCACCAACCTGCGGGCTGAACTCGACCGCCGCGATTACGGCCCCGCCGACCCCTACAGCCGCCCCCGCCCCATGCTGGAGGGGCGCGGTGAGCCGAGCGGTCGCCCGCCCTACAACGCCGATGTCTATGGCGACGGTCGCCCCATGCGCCCCAACGACGGCCCCATCGATCGCCCCCCAATGGGCGATCGCCCGCCGCTAAACGGTCCCATGGACGGCCCCGATGGCCCGCCCTACTACGGCAATGCCCCCCGCCCCAGCGACGATCGCGTGCGCCGTCGTCGTCCGCCCAAGAGCCGCAGCGAGTACAACGATCGCTACCGCCTTGACCCCGGCCCACCGCCGCGGGAATACCGCCCCGATCGCGATCAGCTCTAGAATCGCAACCATTTACTTCTCTTTATTCATCTGTTGGCTTTATTGCGGTCATTGCTTTGTCGCCTTTGCCCACTACCTTCGACACCGCGACCATTGCCGGGACAGCCCTGTGGGCGATCGCGTTCTACCTGGGCGGCTCCCCCTGGGCCGATCGCCTGATTACGACCTTTGAAGGCTGGCTGGGGACGGGGTCTCCAGCGGCATCGCTGCTCAGCATCGTGCCGTTTTTGCTGGTGGGTGGCCTGGTCTACTACGCCTTGCTCCTGTCCCTGGGCGGTAGCTGGGCGGTGAGCCTGGGCGTGATCTCAGCCATGGGCTGCGGCGTGTACGAGCTGGGGCGGCGCAACGGTCAGGCCTCCGACTGAGCAGAAGGGCCAGGCTCCAGCTTCTCGCTAGGCCAATTCCTGATGACGAAAGCAGTCGAGGGTGTGGTCATTGACCATGCCTGCGGCCTGCATGTAGGCATAGCAGATGGTGGAGCCGACAAAGGTAAAGCCGCGCTGCTTCAGGTCTTTGCTCATGGCGTCTGAGGCAGCGGTGCGGACCGGCACCTCCGCCAGGGTTGACCAGCGGTTTTGCACGGTTTCGCCCTCGACAAACTGCCAGATGTAGCGATCGAAGCTGCCGAAGCGCTCCTGTACCTGGAGAAACGACTGGGCGTTGCGGGTGGCGGCGGCAACCTTGAGCCGATTGCGGACTATGCCTGGGTTTTGCAGCAGGTGCTGGTGTTTGGCCCCGTCGTAGCGGGCGACAGCCTCGGGGTCAAAGCCATCGAAGGCGACGCGGAAGTTTTCGCGCTTACGCAGAATGGTAATCCAGCTCAGCCCGGCCTGAAACCCATCCAGCAGGATGAACTCAAAGTGTTTGCGATCGTCGTGCAGCGGTACACCCCACTCGGTGTCGTGGTAATCGATTTCGATGGGGTCGGCGTGGACCCAGCCGCAGCGGGGCAAATCGTCGGAGGGAAGGGGCATAGGCCGTTTTTGAGCGCAAGTTAATGCAATTGTACTGGCCGGAGCGGCAGATGGTTGACCTATGGCCGGGGCGATCGCGGATATCCCTGGGTTGCTTCCTTAAACAATCCCTACCCGGTCCGCCAGGACTGCAATTGATCGTTAGTATGGAAAATGTCCTTGCGTTCAAAGAGCACCTATGTCTACCGCTGCTGCTCCCGTCCAGTCGATGGATGACACCAAACATGGTCTGCCCGTCACGATCATTACCGGCTTCTTGGGCAGCGGTAAAACCACCCTGCTAAACCACATTCTGGCCAACCAGGAAGGGCTTAAAACCGCCGTGCTGGTGAATGAGTTTGGCGAAATTGGCATTGACAACGACCTGCTGATCGCCACCGAAAACAGCGACGACACCATGGTCGAACTCAGCAACGGCTGCATCTGCTGCACCATCAACAATGACCTGATGGAGGCGGTGTACAAGGTGCTGGAACGCCAGGACAAGATTGACTACCTGGTGGTTGAAACCACCGGCTTGGCCGACCCGCTGCCCATTGCGCTGACTTTTTTGGGCACCGAGCTGCGGGATTTGACCCGGCTGGACTCGATCGTGACGGTGGTGGATGCCGAAAACTACAGCCTGGACCTCTTCAACAGCCAGGCCGCCCACAACCAGATCGCCTACGGCGACATTATTTTGCTCAACAAGGCCGACCTGGTGGACGATGCCGACCTGGATTTGCTGGAGGTGAAAATTCGCGATGTGAAGGAGGGGGCGCGGATTTTACGCACCACCAAATCCGAGGTGCCCCTGCCGCTGATCCTCAGCGTGGGTCTGTTTGAGTCGGACAAATACTTTGGCGGTGACAGCGCCGAGGCCGCCCACGACCACGATGATCATGGCCATGATCATCATGACCACGATCATCACGGCCACGATCATCACGGCCATGACCACGGGGCCCACGACCACAGCAACTGCGATCACGACCACGGCCACTGTGAGCACGACCACGATCATGGGCACGATCATGATCACGGGCACGGGCACTATGCCTCGGACCACCTGGCCATCGACGGCTTTACCTCGCTGTCCTTCGCCAGCGATCGCCCCTTTGCCATTCGCAAGTTTCAGCACTTTTTAGACAATCAGCTGCCGGAGTCGGTGTTTCGGGCCAAGGGCATTCTCTGGTTTGACGAAAGCCCCAAGCGCCACATCTTTCACCTCAGCGGCAAGCGCTTTTCCCTCGACGATGACGAGTGGACCGGCGCGCCCAAAAATCAGCTGGTGCTGATTGGCCAAAACCTGGACCACGACACCCTGCGATCGCAGCTGAATGCCTGCCTGGGCATGCCCACTGTCAAGCGAGGGCTGGGCTTTGGTAAGTAGCAAAGGCATGAAACGGCGAGACTTTGCCCACTTGCTGGGCCTGGGCCTGCTGGCGGGTTCCCTGCCTGTCGCGATCGCCGCCTGTCAGGCTGAGCCAGCCGCTGAGGCTGACCCGGCCGCCGATGCCGACGGGTTTGTGCCCATCGGTACGGTGGCCGACCTCGATGCGGAGGGATTTTTGGCCAATCGCAATCTCCAGGGCAACAACCTGGTTGTAATTCGCGATCCCAGCGCGCCCGACACGGTCCTGGCGCTCAGTGCAGTCTGCACCCACTCGGGCTGTACAGTTCCCTGGGACAGAGAGCAGGGCCTGTTTGCCTGCCCCTGCCACGGCGGTCGCTTCAACCCCGATGGCACCGTCAACTCTGGCCCGCCACCGCGCCCTCTGGCTACCTTTGCGGCCAGGGTTGACGGCGATCAAGTGCTGGTGAGGGTTTGACCGCCGACGGGCCCCGTTAACCCCTGCGCCTTACCCCCCTGAACTCGTTCCTGCCTCCACTGCCCCCATCGGTATGTTCTCCTCCCGGCGCCATGACTGACCCTGGCACTCAGCTTCACCCCGACTGTTTGGCCTGCCAGATTTTGGCTGGCACGCAGACGGTACCCGGCGGCACCATTGCCGAGAACCCCTGGTGGGTAGCCGACCACTGCGTTGGCCCCTACGGGCTGGGGGCGGTCGTGATCAAGACCCGCACCCACCGCGAAAACCTGTGGGATCTATCGATGGCGGAGTCGGCCTCCCTGGGACCGTTTTTGCAGCAGATGTCAGAGGCGATCGCCCTAGCCATGGGAGCGGAGCGGGTCTACGTCGGCCTCTGGGTAGACCAGCCCCCCTACCACGTACACTTCGTGCTGCAGCCTCGCTACCCCGACGGCCACCATCCCGAGGAACTTGGCCTCAAGGGCCTGGAGCTACAGGTATTTCGTACCCTGGGTAAACCTCCGTCCCAGGCTGATATGGCCGCCGCCGCTGAGCAAATTCGAGCGGTGTGGCGACAAAGGGTTGCCCCCCCAGCCAAATGCGAGTCGTAGTCCAGCGGGTAATGGCCTCCAGCGTGGCCGTCGATGGCCAGATCGTAGGCCAGATTGGCCGGGGGCTAAATCTGCTGGTGGGCCTGGCCCCCACAGACACTACCGCCGAACTGACCTGGATGGCCCGCAAGTGCCTGGACCTGCGCCTGTTTTCGGCTCCGGGCAGCG
Organism: Leptolyngbya sp. KIOST-1; assembly: GCF_000763385.1. Classification (NCBI taxonomy): domain Bacteria; kingdom Bacillati; phylum Cyanobacteriota; class Cyanophyceae; order Leptolyngbyales; family Leptolyngbyaceae; genus Leptolyngbya; species Leptolyngbya sp. KIOST-1. Next base: position 1,734,659 of record NZ_JQFA01000002.1, on the reverse strand, counting down.
ATCGCTGGGATTGCTCGGTTCAAGACATTGGCGGTGATCTGCTAGTGATCAGTCAGTTCACCCTCTACGGCGACTGTCGCAAGGGCCGACGGCCCTCCTTTGCCGCAGCCGCCTCCCCGAGCCAGGCCGAGGCTCTGTACGAGGAGTTTGTGGCCCTGCTGCGGACCAGTGGCCTGCGGGTAGAGACGGGGAAATTTGGGGCCATGATGCAGGTCGAGATTCGCAACGATGGACCTGTGACTTTGATTTTGGACCGCAATGGGGTTGACCAACGTTAGGGGCCGTCATCAATTCCAGCTAAAACCCCGATGGTGCAGCGATACGCTAGGCGGGGCTATCGGTTTCGGGCTGGAACAGCGGGGTGGACTGCCAGCGCAGGACTTCGCTCGATCGCCCCAGGACGGGCTCCAGCAACAGCCACTGGTCCTGGCTGTCGCCGCGCCGGAGGTAGAGGTCAAAGTTTCTGGTCTGGCGGCGCTGGGCGGCGGTGAGTGCCCCTCCTCTGAGGTGGTAGGTGCCCGCCACTTCCACCGCGGGCTGGTTGGCCAGGGTCGTCCAGTGGTGGTCGGTGATGCGAATTCGGCCCACCTGGGCCAGGTCGCCGGGGGCCGTGGTGGCATCCAACTGCCGGTAGAGCACCGCCTGGGTTTGGGAGAGTTTTTGGGCGATCGCTGTTTCGACTACGGCCCTGGGCGGTCGGGGGTTAACCAGGCCACAGCTGCCCAGGCAGAAACACAGTATTCCAATGATCAGAATGCGTGCGGGCTGAAATGCTCGATTTCCCATTACCGTTCTCTGCCGATTTCTTGGCTAAACCATCTATCTCCAGGCTACTGCCTGGGGAGACCGGGAGAAAGCTTAGGTTAGATGTATCTGCTGTCCCAACGATTTCACAGCCGGCGACGGCCCACCAGGGCGCGATTGATCGCCGCCAGAATGAACGTGAAGATGGTAGCGCCAATAATTGACCAGATGATGGGAAAGGCCTGGCCCCCAATTTGAAGGGCAAAAAACTCGGGCAAACCAAGGCTGCGAGCCAGCAGCACCCCCAGGTAGGAGCCAATGAACCCCACCACAATCGAGGTCAGGCAGCCCCCCGCTGAATAGCCCGCCAGCGACTGACCAATGCCGCCACAGATGGCGGCCACAACGAGCAAAACCAACAGCTCAAGCAGGTTCACAGGCGCAGCGTCCAACGTCAGGTTAGCCAGAAGCGTAGCGCCAGATGTGGTCCCCCGCCTCTAGCGGCAGACAGAGATTCTGGCGGTAGAGCGGCCGCTCCGGTCAACGGCGAACTATTGCTTGAGGGTGCGGGGATCCAGCGCGTCGCGCAGACCGTCGCCCAGCAGGTTGAAGGCCAGCGATGTCACCACAATTAGAATCGCCGGGGGCCACACCAGCCAGGGCTGCAGCACCAGAATGGAGGCGTTGGTGGCCAGGGTGAGCATGTTGCCCCAGGAGGCGTCGGGCTGCTGAATGCCCAAACCAATGAAGCTCAGCACCGCCTCCGCCAGAATGAAGCCGGGAATCGCCAGGGTGGCGGCAATAATGCCGTAGGTGGCGGTCTGGGGCAGAATGTGGCGGGTGATGATGTACAGAGGTCGCCCGCCCATCACCCGACTGGCCTGGACAAACTCCTGCTCTTTGATCGACAGCACCTGGCCGCGAATCACCCGCGCCAGCCCGGCCCAGCCCACCAGCGAAGTGATCAGCACAATCAGCAGAAACCGCTGGGTGCTGGAGATGCCTGCGGGCAGCACCGCCGCCAGCGCCACCAGCAGATAGATACTGGGAATCGTCATCAGCACTTCCACCAGGCGCATCAGCACAGCGTCTACCGCCCCGCCAAAGTAGCCCGCCAGCCCCCCCACCAGCATGCCCAGCGGAAAGGAGATGGCGATGCCAATCAGGCCCACGCTGAGGCTGACCCGACTGCCGTGGATGAGGCGACTAAACTGGTCCCGGGCCTGCTCGTCGGTGCCCAGCAGGTTGATGCGGGCTGGGCCAGCGGTATCGAACAGGGTGAGCCGCCCCTGGTCGTTGCGGTGCAGAAGCCGCAGGGCCGAGGGCTGGGTGCGATCGACGATAATTTCGCGCTCGCCGGTCTCCAGATCCACGGGCCCCTGGGTGGTGGGGTAGACGTGGGGAAAGAACCGCCCGGTTTCGGCGTCGCGCCAGTACACCTGGGTCGGGGGCAGCAGCGAGCCGTTGAGCTGCGATTCGTAGGGGCTGTAGGGGGCGAAAAAATCGGCTCCCAGGGCCACCACGTAGAGGCCAATCAGCAGAATGGCCCCCACCTGGGCCAGGCGATTCGTTTTAAGCTTGCGCCACCAGGTCATAGCAGTAGGTCACAGCAGTACTAGGTGTGGATGACGGTTTGCTCGTTCTCCACCATGAACACGTTTGAATAGAGGTTAGCAATAATTTGCTTCCCTTCCTGGGTGAGCGACAGATAGCGCAGTCCGTCCTGAATGTAGGGGTGCACCACATTCCAGTAGAACTTGGGGTAGTTGGCCCGCAAATCGCCAGGATGACTGTAGCCCAGGTACTTATTCTGACCCGTTTCTTCGAATTCGTAGTAGAGGGCGGCAATTTTTTTCAGATAGCGGGGGTCGCTGAGCTGACCGATCAGGTCCGCCGCCCGCACCAGCCCCGGAAAGTTCTGGGTGTCCTGGTGGTCTTCCTCCTTGGGCACTGGAAAGCGGGTCAGCTCGATATTGCGCTTGATGGCTTCGGCCTCGATCACGGGGTTGCCGCCAAACCGCTCTTCGATAAAGCGCTTGCCCCGGTCGACATGGTAGGGGGTGAGGGAGGCGTCGGAGGCCCCCGGCTGCAGCATCACCATTTCGTCGCCCTGCCCGGTGGAGTAGAGGTGGTTGCGGTCCTGGTCGTTGCGGCAGACCCCTTTGACGTAGCCAATGTCGTGGCAGACCAGGGAGATCACAAAGTGCATCCAGTCTTTGCAGGTGACGCCGCCCTCGCGAATGTGCTTGCCCCGCAGAATTTCCTGACCTACCAGGGCTACTAGAACGGTGTGCTCGACGTTGTGGTAGAGGGCATCGCTGTTGGCGATATTCTCCAGGGCCATGCTGCCAGCCCAGGCGATGATGTCTTCGTAGTCGGGGTTTTGGCCACCGTAGGTGCGGTGATACCCAACCCGCAGCTTCTCTACAAAGTCACTGATGAGGATTTCGGTGGCGTTAAACATTCCCAAGACCTGCCTTTTTGAGAGTCGAGTCGCTGGCGTGAGGGATCAGGGACGACGGGGTAGACAAAGCTCACGCGGTGGATATCTTGCTATTAGACCAAACCTTCCCGGTTCAGGGTGTGATGCAAGTCAGTGAAAACGCTGAAGTTAATGGTCTAAACCGGGGGAAAAGGGCAATTCTATCGACAAATCAAGCGATCCCAAGGATGGGATCGTTTAAGCCATAATGGAAAAATAAACATTTCGTAACTTGTCGAACGCTATCTCTGAGGGTGTGCTCGTGCCAGATCTCCCGTCCGCTACTCCCTCGGAGAAGGCGGCTGCTTCATCGGTTGAACAGGATATGACTTACTATAGCGAGGCCGCTTCGGGCCGCCCACAACGTCGTCAATGGTCGGGCCTCCTGCTGGGGCTGGGCGCTGGGGTACTGCTAACGCTGGTGGGCACCCGGCTGCTGGGCGGGCGAGAGGGGGCACCAGAGACCGCTGAGCCACCCCCAACGGTAGCGACTCAGACGGTGACCGTGGCCACTGCTGCCTCAGCGACCGTGGCCGACACCCTGGCTATCAACGGCACCGTGCAGGCGATCGACCTGCTCTCCATAGCGCCCCAGGCCAGCGGGTTGCAGATTCGGCAAATCTTGGTGCGGGAAGGAAACCCGGTCAGCGCTGGCCAGGCGATCGCGGTTCTGGACGATGCCACCCTCCAGGCGGACCTGCGTCAGGCCCAGGCCCAGCTGTCGGTGTCCCAGGCCCAGGTGGGCCAACAGCAGGCCAGCCTGGCTCAGGCCCAGGCCAGCCTGGCGGAGGCCCAGGCCAACCTCGCTCGCATTCAGACGCTGGCCGATCGCGGGGCAGTCAGCCAGCAGGAGCTGACCCGCCAGGGTACCGAGACTGCCAACGCCCGAGAGTCGGTGAGGCTGGCCCAGGCCCAGGTCCAGAGTGCCGAGGCGGGGGTGCGATCGCAGCAGGCCGCCATCGATCGCCTGCAAACCCAGCTGACTCAGACCACCGTGCGGGCTCCAGTGGCGGGCGTGATTGCCGAGCGCCTGGCCACCGTTGGCGATGTGTCCTCGCCGGGCACGCCGATCGTGACGCTGATCCAAAACAACCAGCTGGAGCTGGCGGCGGAGGTGCCCCAGGCCCAGCTGGGCCAGATCGCGATCGGGGCTCCGGTGGCCATCACTTCGACCACCGATGGCCGCATTCGGCTCCAGGGTACGGTGAGCTCCATCGACCCGGTGGTGGATGCGACCACTCGGGTGGCGACCGTCAACGTCACCCTGCCCGCCAACGAGCTGCTGCGGCCCGGCATGTTCCTGCGCGGCGACATTACCACCAGCTCCCGCCAGGGGCTGACCATTCCCGCCAGCGCCCTCCAGCCCCAACCCGACGGCACCACCCAGGTGTTTGTGCTGGGCGAAGGCGCTGTGGTCGAGGCCCGCACGGTGGAGTTGGGCAACCGCATCGCCGCCAACGGTGAGCAAGCCGCTCGGGTCGAAATTCTCCAGGGCCTGCAATCTGGGGAACAGGTAGTCACCTCTGGCGTCGGGTTCTTGCAGGATGGCGATGTGGTGACGGTGGTGGACGGGTAATGGGTGAGGGGTAGGGGGGTGGATGGGTGGATGGGATTCGTAGGCTACATTCGGCAGCCCCTCACCCCTGCTTCTTCCCTTTCAATCCCCGCCCGCCAATGCACCCCCCACCCGTGCCGTGCCCCCTTACCCTTGGGACGTTACGGCCAAGCCGAAAAAAGGGGCTATTGTCCTTACTCTGACGCGGCCTAATTTGCACTGTGCCCCTTGTCACCCTATTACCTAGGCCTAACTGCTCGCAGCGGTGCATTACGGCCAGCCCGGGAGTCATTGCTTGGAGCATTGATCGGCCTCCGGCCTAATGCACCCTACGAACCCTTTCACCTCTTCACCTCTTCACCCTTCACACCTACCCATCTACCCGCCCACCCATCCACCCGCCCACCCAACTACCTCTCCCCATGAACCTCTCCGGCTGGTCCATCCGTCGCCCGATTCCCGTCATCGTCCTCTTCCTGGTGCTTACCCTGGGAGGGCTCGTCGCCTTTGGGCAACTGGGCATCGACGAGAACCCCAACATTGAGTTTCCGGCGATCACCGTCACCGTCACCCAGACTGGGGCGGGGCCGGAGGAGCTGGAGACCCAGGTGACCCGTCCCATCGAGGACGCTGTGGCGGGGCTAGGGGACATCGACGAAATTCGCTCCACCGTGCGGGACGGGTCCTCCACCACGGTGATCTCATTTATTCTCGGCACCGACGTGGACCGGGCCACCAACGATGTGCGCGATGCAGTGACGCGGATTCGCCAGGACCTGCCCGGCACGATTCAGGAGCCGGTGATTCGGCGGCTGGAGTTTGGCGGCGGCGTGATTATGACCTACGCCGTGACCTCTGCCCAGCGATCGGTGGAGGAACTCAGCGACCTGGTGGACCGCACCATTAGCCAGGAGATTTTGACCGTGCCGGGGGTGGCGCGGGTGGACCGGGTGGGCGGTGTGGACCCGGAGATTCGCGTTGACCTGGACCCGGAGCGGCTGGACGCCCTGGGCATCACCGCCAGTCAGGTCAATGACCAGATCCGCGCCCTCAACATCAACCTGCCCAGCGGCCGGGCCACCCTGGGCGGCCAGGAGCAGAGCTTCCGCACCCTGGGCAGCGCCGAGACGGTGGACGCGTTCCAGGCGGCGCGGATTGTGCTGCCCAGCGGTACCACGGTACCCCTGACCAGCCTGGGAACGGTAGAGCTGGGCTACGCCGAGGCCCGCCAATCGGCCCAGCTCGACGACCAGCCGGTGGTGGCGTTTCAGATTTTCCGCAGCACTGGCAGCATTCTGGTGTCGGTGGAGGACGGGGTGACGGCGGCGGTGGAGCGGCTGAACCAGACCCTGCCCGAGGACGTCAACATTGACCTGATCTTCACCCGCGCCACGGAGATTCGCGACTCCTACCAGGCCTCCATCGACGCGCTGATTTTGGGCTGTGTGCTGGCGGTGGTGGTGGTGGGCGTGTTCCTGCGGGACTGGCGGGCGACGCTGATCACCGCCACGGCGCTGCCCCTGTCGATCATCCCCACCTTCCTGGTGCTGAACTGGTTTGACTACACCCTCAACAGCATGACCCTGCTGGCGCTGACCCTGGCGGTGGGCAACCTGGTGGACGACGCGATCGTGGAGATCGAAAACGTTGAGCGCCACATTCGCATGGGCAAACGACCCTTCCAGGCGGCTCTGGACTCAACTGCCGAAGTGGGCCTGGCGGTGCTGACCACCACGGCTACCATTGTGGCGGTGTTTCTGCCGGTGGCGTTCATGGGCGGGGTTCCGGGGCAGTTTTTCCAGCCCTTTGGGGTGACGGTGGCAACGGCGACGGTGTTCTCCACGGTGGTGGCGCGGCTGGTGACGCCGATGATGGCGGCCTACCTGCTGAAGGCCAAGCCCCGCACCATTTTTGAGGGCGAGTCGATGGAGGCGCTGACCGGACGGCCTGGCCCCTACCGACGGCTGCTGGGCTGGGCGCTGCGCCACCGGGGGCTGACCCTGGCGATCGCCCTGGTGTTTTTCATCGGCAGCCTGCAACTGGTGCCCTTCATTCCCACCAACCTGTTCGACGCCAGCGATGCGGGCCTCTCCACCATCACCGTGGAGCTGCCGCCGGGGGCCACCCTGGCGGACACCCAGCGAGTGACCGCCCAGCTCAGCGAGGGGCTGCGGACCAGCCCCTCGGTGGCCTCGGTGCTCACCACCGAGGGCGGCGAGGACGGCGTCAACCAGGCCACGGTCTACGCTCGGCTGCTGCCAAGGAACGAGCGCGACCTCTCCCAGGGCCAGTTTGAGCAGGAGATTCGGCCTCTATTCGCCGAGGTGCCCGGTGCCCGCATCACCTTCCAGAGCCGGGGGGCGGGGGGCGAAAGCAGTGACCTGAGCGTAGTGCTCAAGAGCGACGACCCCGTGGCCCTGCGGGAGGTGTCGGACGCGCTGACGCGGGAGATGCGCGGCGTGCCGGGGCTGGTGGATGTCAGCTCTAGCGCCAGCCTGGTGCGGCCCGAGGTGCAGATCGTGCCGGATCTGGAGCGGGCGGCGGACCTGGGGGTGACGGTACAGGCGATCGCCTCCACCGCCTCCCTGGCCACCCTGGGGGCCAGCGACGCCAACTTGGCGGACTTCAATTTGGGCGATCGCCAGATTCCCATCCGCGTGCAGATCGACCCCGCCTTCCGCGACGACCCCACCCTGCTGGAGACCCTGCGGGTGCCCAGCCAGAGCGGCGAGCTGGTGCCCCTGGCGGCGGTGGCCGACCTGCGCTTTGGCAGCGGCCCGGCCCAGATCAACCGCTTTGACCGCTCCCGCCAGGTGACCGTGGGCGGCAACCTCCAGGGCATCACCCTGGGCCAGGGTCTGGCCCTGGTGGACGAGCTGCCCACCCTGCAAAACCTGCCCGCCAGCGTCACCCAGCAGCCCGCGGGCGACGCCGAAATCATGCGCGACATCTTCAGCCGCTTTTTCCTGGCCCTGGGCACGGCGGTGCTGATGATCTTTGCGGTGCTGGTGCTGCTGTACAACAGCTTTATCTACCCGATGGGGGTGATGGCGGCGCTGCCCCTGTCCGTGGGCGGGGCGTTGATGGGGCTGCTGATTTTCCAAAAGCCCCTGGGCCTGTTTGCCCTGATCGGCATTGTGCTGCTGATGGGTCTGGTGACCAAAAACGCCATTCTGCTGGTGGACTACGCCCTGATGGCGCTGCAGCAGGGCAAAACCCGCAAGACAGCGGTGATGGAGGCTGGAGTCACCCGCCTGCGCCCGATTCTGATGACCTCGATTTCTACGATGGCGGGGATGGTGCCCATTGCCCTGGAACTGGGGGCCGGGGGCGAAACCCGCAGCCCGATGGCGATCGCCGTGATCGGCGGCTTTACCACCTCCACGCTGCTGACCCTGGTGGTGGTGCCGGTGCTGTTTACCTACATTGAGCAGCTGAATGGTGCGATCGCCAAGCTGTTTGCCCGCTTCCGAGGCCAAGACGGCGGCCCCACCCCGCCCGCTGCCCCAGAAACTTCGCCCAAGGAATATACGTTGAGCAAATAGCCGTATAATAGGAGTCCGTTGGTGGCTTAGAGCCGCAGCGGCACTCCTGCGGGTGTAGTTCAGTGGTAGAACGTCAGCTTCCCAAGCTGAATGTCGTCGGTTCGAGTCCGATCACCCGCTTTAATCTGAAGAGCCCTGAAAACGGTTGTTTTGAGGGCTCTTCAAGTTCTTGATGGAACTCGCCAACCCTCAAAATCGTCGAAAATTGGGGTAGGCGTTAGGTCATTTTGCACCACTTTAAGCCCATTATTGGGGTAAGTTTGGGGTAGAGTTGAGATGGCCAAAAGTAGTACACATGCATTGATTTTGCGGAGATGCCCATGACTAGCTCCCCTAAGAAACGCAAAGCATCCAAGGGAACCGTTCAGGTCAAGTCGTCAAATAACCGCTTGCAACTGGTTTTCTCCTATGGTGGGCAGCGTCACTACCTAAGCCTTGAGCTGCCTGACACGGTCGTTAATCGAAGGATTGCCGAGGCCAAGGCCAAGCTTATAGAAGCTGATATGGCTTTCGATAGGCTAGATCCGTCCTTGGATAAGTACAGGCCTCAATCTCGGAAGGATCAAGCTCCCTTGGCGCAAACAGATGCTCCTCTCGCGAACATCTGGGAGCAATTTGTGGAGTACAAGCGGCCCCAATGTTCGCCGAACACCATGCGCTCTACCTATGATGGGCCGTTTTCGAGCTATGTTGATCGATTACCGACCTATGATTTATCTCGTGCCACAGAAATTAGAGATTATGTGCTGGTCAATATTCCGCTAGATGCCGGTAAGCGTTTTATTACCCGTTTGTCTGCCTGCTGCGATTGGGCCATCGAAGCGGATATGATTGATCGTAATCCGTTTCTTGGTATGGCTGGCAAGATCAAAAAGCCTAAGTCAGTAGCGACAGATGGACTGAATGATATCAATCCGTTTTCGCTACAGGAGCGAGATGCCATTATTCAAGCTATCGAGACGGATCAGTTTTGCCCAGCTCGTTCAGCCTATAAGCACAGTCGTTATACACCGCTGGTTAAATTCCTATTCGCGACAGGTTGTCGTCCGTCAGAGGCAGCAGCGCTCTATTGGGAAAACATTTCTCGTGATTACAAGCAGATCGACTTTTCTCAGGCTGTTATCTTGACCGAAACGGGAAGACGTATCCGTAAAGGCCTTAAAACACAGGAAAAGCGCAGCTTCCCATGCAATGAATCCTTGAGAGCGCTGCTGAAATCAATTAAACCTGAAGAGGCGAAATCAGAAACATTAGTGTTTCCCTCTCCTCAAAATAAATTTATAGACCTTAATAACTTCAGGAACCGTACCTGGAGCACTGTTCTCAAAGGACTGGGAATTGAGTATCGAAAACTTTACCAAACCCGCCATACATTCATTACCCATGCCCTTGAAACGGGCAAACTGGATGCAAAGGATGTTGCTAGGCTAGTCGGCAATTCTCCTGAAGTTATTTATAAATACTATGCAGGCAAAAAGCGCAAACTCGAAGTGCCAGAATTTTGATTAACTGCGTGGGGGAATAGTTGCAGGCTAAGGTTTGGGTTAATAACCTTGCTTTCATAGTTTGCGCCCGAACCAAACCACTTTCCCCATCAGACTTAGACCACTGGGTGACCCAGATATTTGAATTGAGAAGGCTTCGTAGGCTGGATGGTCACTGAGCACTTTCAGCGTGTTATCGGCTATGTACTGCAAGCGTTTGATCAACAGTCGATCATTGAGCTTGATCAGGTAGATACCGTGACTCACGGTTTCTAAGTCACGATCGTTGGTGTCCACCAATGCTAAATCCCCCTGGTGAAGGGTCGGTTCCATGCTTTCATCGACCACTTGGGTGAGCAGCAAATTTTCAGAGGCACTGGGGAACTCTGCTCGGAGCCAGCCCGTCTCAAAGGCCAGCGGATCCTTGTAAACATAATCTTCGGCTGACGCTTTAGACGAATCCTTAGCCCCCGCTACAGGCTGGCCGGTCGCCAGCCACTCGACGCTGACCTGTGCTGTGCGGGCTATAGCGAGCAGCGCTGGTCGGGTGGGTTCGCTCTGGCCATTGAGATATTGGCGGAGCACGGTGTCAGAAAAGCCGCAGGCTCGGGCAAAGCCTCGAATGCTCTTGTCGCCAACCGCCTGCTTCAAGCGGACTGGAAACTGGTCAACTTCCTTGGCATCCGCCTGCGCCTCATCAGGTAATGGATTAGTCATAGAGTTACATTAATCGCAGATGCAAATTATAACACTTGACATGCAATTTATTTATTGCTAACTTCATCGATATATTGATGGAGCTAAGACAATTCTATGCATGTAGAAGACATTAAAGCAGCTCTACGCAAGCAGGGTTGGACTTTAACCAGCATCGCAAAAGAACTGAATATTGGCACCTCGGCAGTCTCCCATGCCTTGACTCGACAGCGATCTCGGCGTATCGAGCAGGTCGTGGCGGGCAAACTTGGCCTGCCTCCCCATGAGATTTGGCCTCAACGGTATAAGCGAGGAAGGATGAACCATGGTTCAATTTGTCAGCAAGCAGGAAGCTACCCAGTCGCTGAAGCTCAGCGGTACCACCTTGAGACGCTATCGAGTGCAGGGGCTGTTGATCGAGGGTGTTCACTGGGTTCGAGTGAATAGTCGCTGCATTCGCTACAACTTAGAGCTGATCAAGGACTGGCTCCACAACCGCCATGACCCAGTAGCTCACCAACGGGCCATTGAGATCTACCAGGCCAGTTTGTTGAGCAACCAGCGCAAGATTCATAAACGATCTGGACATCGATTAAAAGATCGTTGAACCAAGTCGAGGGCTTCAAGCTCAATCAAGTCTGTGATTAAGAATCTGGCTTAAAATCTCAGCTCTAAAACCTATGAAAAAACACCCCAGCCATTGATTGGCGAGGGTGCTGAATCTTTTCGTTTGTTTTCTAAGCCAGGCCAATCAACATCCTGATGTGGTTTTTGCCGAACCAGCCAGGGCATTAATCTGCTGCTAGAAGTGGTGTCTTCTCACTATAGCAAAGACATTGAAAATGTCCACACTGAGCACCGCTAAGGGTTAAAAAAGCCGGTTGATTGTGGTGGCCTGGCTCCTAAAACCAGGAGCTAACCATGGCACAGTACACTTACTCAGGGCGATCGCTCCCCTGTCCGATTTGTGGACGCATCAAAGACCAAGACTGCCGCTGGAATGAGGAGGTGGTGTTCTGTCACACCCACGTAGACCAGGATGGGGCGGTAGACGGCTTCGTTTATCGGGGCGCAACAGCCGATGGCATGTGGGGGCAATACTTTGCAGCCACCGCCGCACCCGAGAAGCCAGTTCGCCCCCAGCAGCGGCAGGATTACTTTTATCCCAGCCGAACTGGGCAGCCCCTGGTGAAGGTGACTCGGGTAGATCGGGGCAACGGTGCAAAGTTTTTTGTCCAGTACCACTGGAATGGGCAGCAGTGGGTCAAGGGGCTGACCCCTGAGATTAGAGCCCAGGTGCCGATCTACCGCTACCGGGATGTCCAGAATGCGATCGCCATCGGTCAACCCATCTGGATGGTGGAGGGGGAAGGCTGCGCTGATGCTCTGTGGGCGATCGGCATTCCCGCTACCACGACCCTGGGGGGCTCGAAGAAGTATCGCAGCTATGGTGATTACCGTCAGGATTTGCAATCGGCCCAACTCGTGCTGTGTCCAGATCGCGACCAGGTCGGCATTGCCCATATGGAGGAAGTCGCCCAGGACTTCCCCTCGGCGCAGTGGTGCTACCCCTACCCGGATAGCCTGCGCTGGCATAACCTGCCGAAGCATGGCGGGCTGGATGTGGCGGATTGGATTCATGACGGGGCCACAGCGGAGCAGATTCGAGCGGCGGTGCAAGACCGGCGGCAGCTGGAGGCCAGCCCTACTCAAGGCCCCGAGCGACTGTCGGTGCAGGCCTTACAAGACCAGATTCGCACCTACCTGGGCATCAGCCCCACCGAACTAGCCCTGGCGGCGCAGGTGGTTCAATGGCACCAGGAGACGGGGCTATCGGCTAGGGATATCGGTAACCTGGTTACCCTGGTGCAGGCGGAGCTGGAGCAAACCGAGGAACGGGATGATCGCCGGGCCGAGATTCACCAGCTGCTCAAAATTGGCGATTACCAGCTGTGTCTGGGGGAGTATCTTCACGCCGACCTGGCAGAACCCTTAGAGCAAATTGCTGCCTGGATTGGAGCGACGCCAGCGGCGATGCTGGTGACGCTGCTGCCGGTGGCGGCGTCATTGCTGCGGGTGGGTACGGAGCTGGAGATTGATACGGGGATGGGGTTCTCGGTGCCGCCAATTGTGTTTACAGGACTGGTAGCCCCCTCAGGTAGCAAGAAGAGCCCGATTCAGCGACAGATTTTGGGGCCGCTCTCGTTACTCCAGGCGGAGGCGGATCAGGAGTATGAGTATGCCGCCTCAGAGTATGAAGTTGATCTACGGGATTGGGAGCAGACCCGAGCGGAGGATAGGGGCATTCGACCCAGAAAACCGATGCCACGGGAGTATCACACCTCGGATGCGACACGGGAGGCGATCGCCCGCATCCAGGCCCAACAGCCGGAGCGGGGCATTTTGGTGACGCCGGATGAGCTGGCGGGTCTGTTCAAGGGGCAGAACCAGTACCGCAATGGCCGGGGTAACGATAAGGAGTCGCTGCTGACGGCCTTTGATGGCTCGGGGCTAAAGGTGGATCGGGCCAGCGGTTTGCGCATCAGTTTGCCGCGCACCAGCCTGAGCCTGACGGGGACGATTCAGCCCGATATTCTGCGGGAGATGATGGGGGATTGCTCGGATGCCAGTGGCCAGTGGGCGCGGTTTTTGTGGTGTCTGCTGCCGCTGAAGCCTGCGCCGTTTCCTCGGCGGACGGTGCGCCATGACATATCGGAGCGGCTCTATGGCCTTTATCAGCAGCTGGAGGGGTTGACGGCTCAGTGCTATCGGCTCAGCCCTGAGGCCAAGGCATTGTTTGCGGATTGGTATGACCAGTTGGATCAGTTGCGGGTGACGGAGACCCACCCAGGGTTGCAGGCGGTGTATTCCAAGATGCAGGGCTACACGGGGCGGCTGGCGCTGATTCTGCACTGCCTCAATGCGGCGGTGGAGGGGCATTTGCCGACCCAGGCGGTGGATACGGGCCAGATGCAGGCGGCAATTAAGCTGGGGCGCTGGTTCATTGGCCAGGTGAAGCTACTCTACGCGGACGGGAATACGGTGGATGGAGCGCTGGAGCCGGTCTATACGAAGCTGATTCAGCTATCGCGGGTGCGGGGCTGGCTGCGGGCGAAGGATGTGCGGAATTATGAGCGCAGTTTACGGAAGGCGGGGGTGGAGGTGATTCGGGCTCATTTTTTAGAGCTGGAGGCGATGGGGTATGGGGAAACCCAGGGGATGGGGAATCGGCTGCGGTGGCGGGCAACGGTAGACGCGGTAGACAGATTTGAGGAAACGGTAGACACCCTGTCTACCGCTGAGAGTGCTGATGGGTAAGGGTTATAGCGAAACGGTAGACAAGTAGACAGGGTTTGCCAATGGGGAATTGCGAGGAAAGTGTCTACTGTCTACCGAAATGGCTGAATAGCCTGTGGATAAAGGTTTTTGCCCGGTAGACAGAGTGTCTACCGGGCGTCTACCGTGTCTACCAAAAATCGATTACTCTTCGTCGTCTGTGAACAAGCTCGTCAGGTCGCGGTAACCACTGACGACCCGCAAGATGTCTACTTTAGATTCGGTTGCGGTGTAGAGAATGAGGTAGCTCTCCATTGAGAGGCTGCGCAGTTCAGGGAGGATTTCGTCGCGTGGCCGCCCCAGATTAGGGAATTGGGTGATTCTGGCGAATTTGGCATCGAGCTTTGAAAGGAAACGCTCGGCCTGCTGGAGCCCTGTTTGACCGGCGATGTAGTCTGCAATGGCCTCGATGTCTTGAATGGCAGGTTGGGTTAGGTAAAACTGAGGTGCCATTATTCAGCGGAGGCGTGGCGAGACCGCAGGTTTTCTCGAATCTGGGCCATGGCGGTGGGGCCTTTAACGAGTTCGCCGCGCTGGGCTGCTTCCCAGCCGATCTGGGCGTCTTGCTGGAGTTCGGGGAGTCGCCCTTGATAGATATCGTCTTGCTGGTCGAGTAGGTGTATGCCTGCTGTGATGACCTCTAGGGCAGATTGGTATTTGCCAGCAGCGAGCTGGCGTTGGATGAGTTGTTCTAGTTCAGGAGGAAGGACAATTTGCATGAAAGATGAAAGAAAGCAACTACTTTTGACTTCAATTCTAACGATAGGAAATGATCACGTTGAGATCCCCCACGAGTCAAACAACCTGTTCGAGCAGCTAGACTTGCGTTACTTGCCGGTAGATTGGTTCAAGGGTCGTCTAGTCTGGTTGTCTTAATCGCAACACTGTCTAAACAAGTTAAGTAGGTGAGGCTAATTAAACGTAGCCCTGAATTGCTAGAAGCCTTGCTGTGTCATGATCGGTATGCTGATTACTTAGGTCTACCTACTTATGACAGGTTCTCATCTATCTGAGATAACGCTTTAAAGCACTGATGAGCAAGAACTTCAGCGAAATCACATGGCAGCGCATTTCCGATTATTTCACAGACATGGTCGATGAATGGTGTATCAAAAATATAGTCTTTCGGAAATGTCTGTATCAATGCGGCTTCTCGAACAGAAATTGCTCTATCTCTCTCTGGATGGCCAAATCGACCTTTGCTAACAGTTGTACAGCCGCCGGTTATTGTTGATGAGACTTGCTCCCAAGACAAACGACCGTACACATTATTAAATCCATCCTTTCTATTTTTATGACATGGAGGTCGTAATTCCATTGGAAGTTTTAATCTACTTTCGCCAGGTTGAGCTGCCTTAAGTATTGCCAAAGTTTCTGGAGATATGGAACGAACAACATGCCAGTTGTACTGTTGTGGGCTGCTATTATCCTTGATGTCAGATAAAACCACTGGCTCTGGCATTGAACCAATTGTTTCGCGCAAAGTTTTCCAGGGCAGAAGATCGCCTTCTCCCGCTTTAGCATGAGTCTTTTCTGGAAACTCTACTGAAAACCCTTTTCCAGCTAAGAGGACAAGTCTTTGACGACTTTGAGGGATTCCATAATCTGCAACTTGAAGGACATCATAATTAATTACATAGCCTAAAGAATCTAGTTTTTGTAGCAGTTCATCAAACAGCACTTTACCTTTCTTTGGCAAACCTGGGACGTTTTCCATCATAACAATCCTAGGCTTGACTTCTTCTACGAGGCGACTCATTTCTAGAACAAGTTGGTTCCGTGGATCAGCATCAACTTTTTTCTTGGAAGTTAAAGCGGAAAAGCCCTGACATGGAGGACATCCAGAAAGAAGATCAACTTTTCCAGTAGGTGAAAATTTCAACAGACTTTTACCTTTAACTGTACGTACATCTTGTTTAAATGCACGTACTTCTGGGTGATTGGCTTTATAGGTTGAGAATGCATGCGGCTCAATCTCAACAGCAGCGACTACCCTAAAACCTGCTTTTTTTAATCCTACTGTTAATCCGCCGCCCCCAGCGAAAATATCTATTGCTGTTGGCTGAGGTAGGCTACGAACCCTGTGCTGCATATCTCTTTTGTCTTTCAGCTTCATTTAAGAAATCCTGATGCATCTTTCTAGTTCTGTTGAGGAAGGATGTCCAGCTAATATATGTTAAAGTCCCATCTTTTCTCAAGCCTTCAAATGCTGTCTTATAAACACCTGTCAACTTCTCATCATCACACACAAGTGTAACGTGAAAGCCCTTAAATACCTTAGTAAAGTCCTTATGACTTTCTTCAGCCAAAAAGCTTGTCATCTGCTCTACATATTTATTCAATCTCTCCATTTCAGGATTTTCAAATTTATGTTTTGGGCGTTTTATTTCTATGATTTGAATAACGTTCTCTTCATTTGAAAGCACAAAGTCTGCCCTTTTGTTAGGATCTGTAAAATCCTTAAGTTGAATATCCTCGCCTGTATTTTCTACATAATACTTCTGGAACTCTTGTTTTAATGTTGTAAAAGATTGATTCTGCGTAATTGGAGACCACTGAGGATCTATAAGCCAAGGAGCTTGCTCAATAAGATCTTGAAAGGCGGCTTCAAGCGTTTGCTTATCATCCTTTAGAGTCTCTACTCTATTAATAACTCTGACCCGGTCATCAGCAATTCGACCAAAAGATGAAAGCTCAGCAATTCGAGCAATTTTTAAGATTTCTGCGACGACAGCGATAGGGGTTCCCTCAGTATCATCCGCAGCTTCACGTAGCTTGCGATCCAAAGTTACATGAGGGCCGAAGGTTAAACTAAGTTGAACAATTTCTTCTGTCCTAGCAGGATCAGAAACTTCATCCTCACGCATTTTTTGGCCAATTAGTTGAGCAAAATCCATTGCTTCTTCACGTATTTTATTTTGCTCTTCTCTGGGAAATGCTTGCTGAATTCTCTCTTCAATGTTTGAATTCTCCTTAAATAATTCCCATGTCTTTTTCTTGACTGGGTTACGAGACATATTGCCAACTTTTTTGAGTAATGCCAGCCCCCACTGCTCAAATTCTTGACCTAACTCATGAGACCAAAGAATATCTCTTCGGTCAGTTTGAATTAGATCTTCTTCTTGTTCATCTAGCCAATCTGCATGAATCTCACCTACCAAATAAGAACGAATACTATACTCACCTGAGAAACTTGCGCCTCTATTAAATACAGTGGTTTGTGCTGCGATTTTCCCACGGCAATATATGCGGATACCTGCCATTAAATCATCTTTGTATGGATCCTTAGAATATGCTGCCCAACCAGTAATGGGATAAAACTCTCCGTTAAGCTCAAATCCTGCCTTAAGATCTGAAAAAATATTTCCATCAAACCTATAAGCATTTCTATCTTCACTAAACGTTATCTTTGTATCTGGCATTGTAATGATATCAAACGCTCCTACCTCTCTACAGTAATCGGCATCGTCTTCAGTTTTAGTTGAATCAAAAAGTATAATTTTCCAGTCTTGTGAAGAAATTCCGAATCTTTGAGACAGTTGTCTTTCGAGTATGTTTATGTCAGGAACTTCTCTTTTATAAAATTTACTCAATTTTATTAATGTTCCAGTTTTTAAGCTTACAGTCCCATCTAGTTCACCAACTTCTGGCTCGTAATTGGAATCGGTCTCTTGCAAGATTTCACTTCGATCAAGAATTAGGTGAGCAGTCAAATATCCTTGAACTTCTTGTCCATTCTCATCCTCACCCTTCACCATTTCTCCGCCAGAGGTTAAGATTTCTATTCTTTCACAAATTCCGAAAGGCGCTAATTTCCCTACCCCCTTTCTTCCCATAACTTTTCGCTTAAATTCTCTGGATTCATCTCCTCTTTTGCTGTCAGTTCGTCTATCTGCTCCAACGCAGAGATAAAAGTTATTTACTTCCTCCGGTGTCATCCCGATTCCGTTATCATAGATCTCAATTGTATAGCCTTTATCTATTAACTGATTGTTAGGTTTTGTCGCAAGAAATTCTCCCATTGGTGCAGTGATTTCAACTTCGGTTGCGTCTGCGTCATAGCTATTGGATACTAGCTCAGCAATCACCGCAGAGACTCTATCGTAAAGTTTCACGCCTAACTTATCTACTGTCAGGCGCGAAATCGTCATAGTATATTTCGCTGGTTCGTTAACACTATCTTGCTGTTGCTGAGCCATAAGGATTAGTCTTTAGAGCTTTTACTGTAATAAAATACCCAATATTCTACAAGCTCTTAGCTTTCCAAAATCCAAGAATTGCAGGCTTTTTGACAACTTTACAGGTTCAAGCCATTTCAATGGCTTGACTGATAATCGTTCTAGTGAGACTGAGTATCTATGCTTTGTTAGGCATGTTGTTGGAACGAACATACCTAACAACGAGATTCAATGCTGCCTAAATTGCCTGTCACCAGCGCATTAGAACGCTCATCACCTCCCCCTGCCCTGGGGTAATTAAAACCCCAAACTCTAAAGTCACCACGATTGGTTGGCCCCAATTCGTTCGCTTAACAAGCTCCGACGCAATCGTCTAACCCCTCAATCGCTTCTGCATTGTCTCCAGCTTCCTCAAATCCGCTGCCCGCTTCCGGCGCTGGTAGCGCTCCTTTGCCACCCCATTCACCGCCTGCATCGCCTTTGGGTGCTCCGCCAGGTAGAGGTACGCCGCCTCAAACCACACCTCTTTGGTGATCTTCTCATCCATACAGAGGTGGCGCAGGGCCTTATCAATCTCTTCCTCCAACCGGGTCGTTGTCCGCACTAGCTGCGGTAACTCCGCCTCATCATCTTGGCTAACAGACATACTGACGTCAACACTCGTAGACTCGCTAGAGTCACTATATCCCGACCCATTGCCCTCAACTGTCACCTGTTGAGGAGACTTCACAGGTAACTCTGCCCCCAACCCATCGGCACGGGGCGGTACACTCGGGCGCTGCCGCTGCATCAACCGTTCCAGCGCATCCTCAGCCATTCCCTTGCCCCTGCTCTAACGCCTCAATCACCCTGCATAACGGATATTCCAACTCCCCGTACCCAATCTCTGACAGCCGCTGTCCCTGCCGAATCGCTTGCTTATAGCGCTCACTCTCCACAATTGACGGCAGCACCGGGATTGAGCCTGCCACCTGCTGCATAGCCGCTATGGCCTCTCGACTATCCGTCGCCTGAGATCGACCAAACCATTTGTCGCGAAACGGCAGCACCCCCAGCACCTGGCCCTTAAACGCCCGTATGCGCCCCAATTCCTCCAGCAGTTCCAGGCTACACAGCAGCGAATTTACTCCCTTGGTCGAGGCCTCCGCTGGAATAAGCACCCATTCCGAGGCCCCCACCACCGATAAGCAAATCTGGGTGCGCTGGGGCGGCGAGTCAATGATGCAAACATCAAACAGATCCCCCACTGCTTCCAGGGCATGGCGCAAAGCCATGGCTCCCATCCCGATGGTGGCCAAGTATTCCTGGGCCTTATGCAGCCCCTCATCAGCTGGGATCAAAAACAGATTGGCCGCTGCCAGCGGATAGATCCCATCGGCTGTTTCCACCTGGCCCTTCAGCACCTCCAGCAGGGTGGGTTCATTTGCCTGAACATCATGGCCTAGATAAAAGGTGAGATTCGCTTGCGGGTCAGCATCCACCATCAGCACCTTCTGGCCCCGGTTCGCCAGGAGCCGTCCCAGCAGCAGCGAGACCGACGTTTTCCCTTGCCCCCCAGAGAGCGACAAACAACTTACCGTCTTCATAGCTGTGTTTCACTCCTCGTATAACGCCCAGCTCCTGATCACCTCTACAAGGCTCGCCTTACCCAAACCCCTGCCGCATTTAAGATGGTGAATTTAGAGACATCAAGACGTATTGACGTCAATAAGCTTGTTTTGTGTCTGTAAATCAGTTGTTGTGTCATTTTGTCAGTTAAACCTTAACTATTGAGTTGAAAACATCTGTGGCAAAAGGGAACCTAATAACATGCCGTTGCGTCGCTTTCAAAAATTTTTTATAGATCAATTTCGACTGTAACCATAGAGTTCTTGTGCGCCGTAAATTGCGTTAATAATTGACGGCAGAAATTCCGGCAAATGGGAATTATGTATAACCTAATTATAAAAAATATCTTCTTGCTTAAGTATCAGTAGAGATTGCTCAATAGCTTGATTAACATGACGCAAGATTACAGAATCAGCCACGATATCTACCATCTTGTATAGGCTTTAGGCGTGACTATGGGCTATCTGAGTCTAAGTCCACAATTTAGATTGACATTTCCCCACCACCAGAAAATATTGCTATATTGATCGAAAAATTACGCAATTCAAGTGACATAGGTCACTCATTGGTGAGCACGCGAGTCATGTCATCTGACTGATTTCAGGAGACTTCAATCATCAGTCAGACTCAATTCATTTGAGCCATGAAAACTCTCTACATTTTTCCGTTGGTGGAACGACTGGTAGGTCGAATGAATCCGCTTCCAGACCTGCCGCTACTCGCCGTAGCGTTCCTATGTCTCGCTCTAGATGTCCTCATCCATGGCCCCGCCTTACTCGTGGTGCTGGTAATGGCAGGGTTGACAGGCCTTGCCTGGAGGTGGGACATAATACCCTCCCGTTCCCTATCCAGACGGGCATCTAAGGCCCAGGGCTTTAGGCGAAAGGCTGGGCGGCTCCTGGGTTTAGGGCTGCTCTGGCTGATCACCCTGCTGGCCTATCCCGCCCAAGCCCAATTCTTTGGTGGGGCTGAAACCTGGATGACTACCAACTTTGGCACCGCTGCGGGCGACGCCATTCCCCTGGTCTTCAACGTGCTGCGGGGCCTGTTTCTGCTCTATGTCGGCATCTCGCTGGTGCGGGTGATCAACAGCGCTCGCAACGACGAGGATTGGCAAACTATTGCCCGCACACCGCTAATTATCATCATTGCCGTCACCGCTGGCGATGTTCTAACGACGCTGATCACCGGCTAGTTGTCGCTGTGCGGCCATTCAGATCGAGGGTGCAGCTCTACACCGTCCTTTCAGCACCAGTAGCGGCTTATGGCATCTCAATTTCGTCCCGTTAACACCATCCTGGGAGCGCAACCCCGGTTAGGCCCCATTCCAGCCGACCAGATCATTCCCTGGTTCTGCATCACGGGGGCCTCCTATCTGTTAGGCCGAGGGTTCAGCCTCAGCTGGATTTCGATTGGATTCATTGCCGCCTGGGGCATGTCTACCTGGTGGATTCTCACCGGGGGGCAGAGCTGGAAGTTCACCGCAAAATTTGTGCCGACTCCCACCTGGAGTCGCGGCTATGCCCGATATCTGAGGTTTATTCACGATGAAACAGACCATCGGCAAACACCGACTCAAGCTCGGCAACCAGTTCGTCAGCACGTTGACGCCCTTTGAAGATGCGCTCAACCTCGCCGCTATGCTGCGAATTGAACTGCGGGGGCGGCAGGTTGGAGCCTACGTTCTCACGAAGGGCAAGAACCGGGAGCACCTCTGCTTTGTGTTTGGCTTCGACTGCCGGGGCATCCACAATACATTGACCGACGATCAGGTCAAGACGGTCTTTGACCAGCTGGAATCGGGGCTGAAGGATTTGCCCAACGGCGAGCGGCTGACGATTCATCTGGGGTCGTTTTCGGCAGACTGCGATCGCCAACAGGCCTTAGCCCAACTCACCCAGATCGCCTCCAACCAAGCTCTAAAGTTCCTGCTCACCGCTGAACGCGCCCGAGTCCAACAACTCACTCAGCAGGGCCTGCGCAAACCCAAGTTCCTGCGGCTGTACGTCACCTACACCGTCCAGAGCGGTACCGAAGGAGCCCAGGACATCATCGAGAAGGTGATCAGCAGAGGCGAAACCTTGTGGAAGTCGTTCACAGGTGAGCTGCGCCAGGCCAAAAACCAGCGCCTGCAAACGGTGATCACCAAGGCCTTTACCGACGGCTTTTTGCTCTGGGAGCAGGTGCTCTCAACCAAGATGGGTCTCTCGGTCAAACCTCTTGGCGAATCGGATCTGTGGGCACTGCTGTGGAACCGCTTTAACGCCAGTAACCCCATCAACATTCCCCAACTAATCATCCTGGATTCTGATGGCCTACACGAGCAGGTCAACTCCGACATTCACAGCACCACACTGCTGACGCGAGCCGGGGTGCCCACCGCCGGGAAAACCTGGGTCAAGGTCAAGGGCCAGTATGCAGCCCCGCTAACGTTCCTCGAAAAGCCTGGGGGTTGGGCCAGTGAATCGGCCCAGCTCCGCTACCTGTGGGAGATCCTCTCCCGCGAGACGGTGGCCGATACCGAAATCTTCTGCCAGCTGACGCGGGCCAACGAAACCCTGGTGAAAACCACCGTGCAGCGGATGCTGAAGCAGTCAAACCTGACGGCCACTTTGGCTGAAGACAGTCACTCGGTAGATGTGGCCGCTGAGTTGAAGATGAAGCGCTCGATTGAGGCCCAGGAGGAACTCTTCGAGGGTGCCCTACCCATTCACACGGCTGTTGTATTTCTGGTGCATCGACCGGATCTGGAGCAGCTAGATGAAGCTTGTCGCTATATCCAAAGCTGCTTTCGCCGCCCGGCCTGGGTAGAGCGCGAGCAAGACTACGCCTGGAAAGTGTGGCTTCAGACGCTGCCGATTGTTTGGGAAGCGCTGATGGCGACCCCCTTTGGACGGCGGCAGCTCTACCTGACTGGCGAAGCACCGGGGCTAATGCCGCTGGTGGTGACCCAGCCCTGCGATAGGAGTGGCTTTGAGCTGATTGCTGAAGAAGGGGGGCAACCCATCCATCTGGATTTGTTCAACCAGCACCAGAATCTGGGCCTGTTTGCCACCACCCGAGCCGGGAAATCTGTCCTGGTCTCTGGCATCCTCACCCAGGCGCTGGCCCACCGCTTCCCAGTAGTCGCGCTCGACTTTCCCAAGCCCGATGGCTCCTCGACCTTCACCGATTACACCCAACTGGTGGGGGGGGCCTACTTCGACATCTCCCGCGAGTCTAACAACCTGTTCGAGCTGCCTGACCTGCGTCACCTGCCGGGTGACGAGCGCAAAGAACGCCTCGACGACTTTCAGTCATTCCTGGAGTCGGCGCTGCTGACCATGATTGTGGGTTCGGGAGCGAATAGCTCGGTGATGACCCAGACCATTCGCTCGATTCTAGTGCTGGCCCTCAATGCTTTCTTCGCCGATGCCCCGATTCAGCGGCGCTATCTGGAAGCGATGGAAGGTCGCTTAGGCTCAGCGGCCTGGAGCAGTATGCCGACCCTAGCTGACTTTCTCGACTTCTGCACCCCAGAAAAGCTGGATCTGAACCAGGTGGGCGGCAACATCGCGAAGGCTCTGGACATGATCGATCTACGGCTCAGGTTTTGGCTCTCCAGCCGGGTGGGGCGGGCGATCTCGGCTCCCTCCAGCTTTCCGACCGATGCTCAACTGCTGGTATTTGCCCTGCGCAATCTATCCAACGAAGAAGATGCCGCTGTGCTTGCCCTTTCTGCCTATGCCGCTGCCCTGCGGCGAGCCCTAGAAGCCCCAGCGTCTATCTTCTTCATCGATGAAGCCCCCATCCTGTTTGAGTTTGACGAAATTGGAGCCCTGATTGGCCGACTCTGCGCCAACGGAGCCAAGGCCGGGATTCGGGTGATTATCTCGGCTCAAGATCCCGATACCGTCCATAAATCGCCCGCCAGCGCCAAGATCTTTCAAAACCTGACCACTCGCCTGATTGGTCGCATTCAGCCCATGGCGGTAGACAGCTTTGAGCGCATTCTCAAATATCCCAAGTCTGTCATCAGCCGCAATGCCAGCGAGAGCTTCTTTCCTAAACGGGAGGGCATCTACAGCCAGTGGTTATTGGACAACAACGGCCTCTATACCTACTGCCGCTACTATCCCGCCTTTGCTCAGCTCGCCGCCGTGGCCAATAACCCCGATGAGCAGACGACCCGAGACTTAGTGCTGCGCCATGCCCCCGATACCTTCACCGGCCTGGCAGAATTCGCCCGGCTACTGGTGCTCTCGATTCAATCCGGTGAACCCCTCTCCGTGATTACAGAGCGCTGGTTTGCCGAGCGCAATCCCCATCCTGAAGTTCCCCTGTCTTCTTTCAACTCCCTACCCACTGGAGGTCATTCATGAACCCGCGCCTTCGCGTTGCCCTACTTCCCATCCTGGCCACTACCCTGCTGGTGGCACCCATCAAACCTGCCGCCGCCTCCCAGGTCGATACCGCCTTTACTGATATCTTCAGCATTTTCCGCCAGGCCTTCGAGACCAGCAAAACCTATATCGAGCAAACCCTCTCTGGCCTGCTCACGCCGCTGCCCGGCGATCTGGAGGGTGTGATTCAAAACGTCCTGGGCGATCTGGGCCTGGTTGACCCCAACCGGGTACGTTCCGAAATCTCGACGGAACTGGCGACCATCTTGGAGGGCGATTTAGCCCAGTCCGACAGCATCTATGCGGGGCTTGAAACCGCCAATGAAGTTGACCGGCAGCTCACTCGCGCCCAAGTCGATGCGGTGCTGGGCCAGAGCGGGCAAGCCGCCACCCGCGACAAAATCACCTGGATTGAGGACACCATCGGCCAGGTGCAGCAGCACGCCGACTCGGCTCAGACCGCTGTGTCCACCCAGGCGGCGATCAAGCAGATGGCCCAGCAAAATGCGCGTCAGTCAGAAATTCTCGGGGCCGTGCAGTCAGAACTGCTGCAATCTCGCCAGGATGCCCAGTTGACCAACCTCAACCTGGCCAACATGTCTCAGAACCTGGATCAAGAGGCCCGTGCCCGCCGCCTGCAAGAGCTGGGCAATGCCCTCGACACCCTGCAAATTAGCGCCCAGGCCCGTTTGTTCTAGACGTCTGTTTGTCATGACGTCAATTTAGATGTGAACCCCCATGCTGCTGGATTGGCCCATCTCACCGATCGCCCA
Source organism: Leptolyngbya sp. KIOST-1 (assembly GCF_000763385.1). Lineage (NCBI taxonomy): Bacteria > Bacillati > Cyanobacteriota > Cyanophyceae > Leptolyngbyales > Leptolyngbyaceae > Leptolyngbya > Leptolyngbya sp. KIOST-1. The sequence continues at coordinate 1,709,876 of NZ_JQFA01000002.1, read as the reverse complement.
ATTACCCCGCGATACCGCCGACATCATTGAGGGCGGCGCTGTCGCGTCTGAAGCGGTGGCTGAAAGCTGGAACCAGCTCTGGGAGAGCGTGCTTCAGGGGGGCCTTTACTTTGCCCTGGCTCGGGTCGGGGTCTTGTTCGCTGTCGCGACTTTGCTCCTCTTTATGACCCAGTGGACGCGGCAGATGGTGGAAGGGGAAAGCAGCCGCGCCTACGCCGACTTCATCTGGCCGCTGCTGGTGATTGTGCTGCTCTCTAACAACGGCGATCGCCTGGCGGCCATCACCCTGGACATCCGCAACTACATTAACCAAGTCAACCAGGATGTCTTGTCCTACACGGCTGCTGATATCCGCCTGCAAGAGGCCTATCAGGCGGCGGTTCTAGAAGGCTCGGTGGAGCAGACCATCATTCAGCGCCGCAACCAGTGCTATGAGTTGCAAAACCCCGAAGAACGGGCGAATTGCATTGAGCTGGCGGCGATTGAAGCCCACGAGTTTATCGAAGACTACCGCGCTAGAACCGGCAATCCCAATGCCCTATCCCGTGCATTGGAGGCGGCTCAGGCCGGGGACAATCCCCTCGACTCGGGCCTGCGGTTTGGAGGAGCGCTAATGGGTTCGGGCTTTCAGACCGTGACCCGAGGTCTGTTGATGGCGCTGCATATTGCCTTTCAGTGGCTGATTGAAGCTTCCTTGTTGCTGACCGCCACCCTGGGGCCGCTCGCCGTGGGCGGATCGTTGCTGCCGGTGGGGGCCAAACCACTATTCGCCTGGCTGACGGGGTTCTTCTCTTTGGCGATCGCCAAACTCAGCTTCAACATCCTTTCGGGCCTGGTCTCCCTGGCGGTACTCAATGCCGGGGATTCCCATCCCCTGATTGCCCCCTTCTTTCTCGGTCTGCTGGCTCCCATTCTCTCTCTGGCCCTGGCGTCGGGCGGTGGCATGACGGTTTTTGGAGCCCTCACCAGTACCGCTGGGGTGATCGCAGGGACGGGGGCCATGGGTGGCATTGCCCGTGCCCCTGGCTACTCGGCCCGACGTCGGGCCTACCGCGTCCGTCGCTGACCTCACTCACAAGGACATGTCCCATGGTGCAGTTGATTGAGAAACGCAACACAAACTACCTACCCCTGTTTGTCTTGGGCAGCGTGGGGTTGCAGCTGGTAATGCTGGTGGTTTTGTTTCTTCAGGCCGGTGCCCTGAGCCGCATCAGCCGCCAGGATGCCCCCACCCTGGTGCAAATGCAGGACGGGCAGGCGATTCGAGTCGGCACTATGGGCTCTCGGGAGCGCACTCCAGAAACCATTCGGCGCTTCGTCAATGACACTCTGGTGCTGATGTTCAACTGGAGCGGCAGCCTGCCTGCCACCACGGCAGAAGAGGCCAGCCAGCCCAGGGCCGACCCTGGCCTACCGATTGAGGTGGAACGCGGCAGACGCAATATTGCCACCGCCAGTTGGCAAGCCAGCTTTGCTTTTTCTGAAGACTTCCGCCAGGACTTTTTGAAGCGGGTAGCCGAACTGACCCCACCGGGAGTCTTCACCGGCACGAGTCAGGTGGTGATGGTAATCAACCATGTCGGCAGCCCTGAGGTGGTTGGGGAGGGCCGCTGGAAGGTGGCGGTGGTGGCTCATCTCTATGTCTTTAACGATGCCAATGCCCTGGGCCAGGCGATTCCCTTTAATCGGGAGGTGTTTGTCGAGGCCGTCACCGCGCCAGCCGTGCCCGATGGCGAAACTCCGCTGGAGCAGGCTATCTACAGCATTCGCCAAACTGGCCTGCAAATCTACGCCATCCGTGAACTTGAACGGGAGGACTTGTAGTGACAACACCCAATAATCTGTGGGATGACCAAGAGATGGCCGACCTGGTCGGTCTCCACCTACCAGAACCTGTCGCCACCGAAGCACAGGATGCTTATCCAGTTTCACCCGCCACCCCTCTGGACCCAGAACCCCTTCTGGATGCTGAGGATATTGATGGGCAGGCCTTAAGCGATCCAAAGCCCAAGCTATCCCTGGCGGCTAACCCCTTTACCAAGCTGGGCGTTGTCGCAGCTGGAACCGGTCTGGTGATTGGCGTCTTAGCCGTCTTCACTAGCGGGGTAATGAAGAACGACTCTCCACCGGCTGAAGAGGTGCAAGCCGATTTTCCAGAGCCTATGGTTGAGGAAACTGAGCTGAGTGCTACTGATGACCGGGGCCAGCTGCTCACCGATTTAGCGATGGGGCGTCAGCAGGCTGAACTGGAAGCTCTAGCCGATGAAGAGCCTACGGCTCAACCGGAAGCGCCAACCGCCAGAGAAGGCCCAGAGTTTTCTCCCACACCTCCACCCCCGGCACGGCCTCCCCAACCTGTAGCGGCGCGACCCACGCCAGCACCAACACTGCCTCGACCAGCCCCCGTCTCCCCTGCGGTTTCAGCCCGTCCCGTCGTTTCCCAATCTGCGGATCAACCCGCCGTCGATCCAACGGAACGATGGCTAGCACTGTCCCATTTGGGGAGCTACGGACAGGGCAGTCCCTTACCGCAGGAAACCTCTGCACCGCTAGTCACGGAGGCTCCAGCGCCAGTGGCTCAAGTTAGCACCCTACCCTCACCCCGTGACATTAACCATGCCGAAGAGGCAGCCATTCTCCAGGGCCAGCCGGTGGCCTTGCCCCCGACATCGCCCCTGCTGCTGACCGGCACCCAAGCCCCCGCTGTGTTGGAAACACCTTTGATCTGGTCAGCAGGGGCTGCAGAAACAGACAGCCCTCAGTTCGTGGTGCAGCTGACCGAGCCTCTGCTGAGCGCCAGTGGAGAGATCGGCTTACCAGCAGAAACACCGCTAGTGGTACAGGTGACATCGGTAGCGGACAGCGGCCTGGTGCAGCTCGCGGTGGTCTCGTTCATTCAGGCCGGTCAAGAGATCCCGCTGTCCGCTGGAGCCGTTCAACTGCGAGGGGTAGAGGGCACTCCCCTGATCGCTCAGAAGTACGACGACCCAGGGATGGATATCGCTCGCATGGATGCCACGATGGCGGCCATGGCCGGGTTATCTCGGGCGGCAGGGTTGGTGAATCGACCCAAAACATCCTCGGTTATCACCTCTGTTGGAGGTAGCGCGATCACCCAGGACACCGGAGAGCCCAATCTTCTAGCCGGGATTCTCGAAGGCGCGTTTGAGCAGCTGTCGGGGCAGATGGAGTCGCGAAATCAGGCGGCCCTGGATGAAATTTTGAATCGCCCCATCGTCTGGTATTTGCCACCAGGCACTGAGGTCGACGTGTACGTGAATCAAACGGTGGCGCTATGAAAACACCTTGGACTCCCTGGATTGTGGCCGGGGCACTTTCTCTTGCAAGTATCTCATCCCACCCTGCTCAAGCTCAGTCAGCCTATTCCGTTTCTGCCAGCCATGCCCAAGGGCTAACCGGCAGTCAGGCTCCTGTCATTCACCTTTGGCCCGGCTATGGCACCAACTTGAGCTTTATCCCGACGAACGAAAGCATTGTGCGGGTATGGATCGATGATCCGTCCCGAGTAGTCCTCGATTTTGATCAACCGCTCTGCTCTACCGCTGCGGGCTCAGGCTGTGTCTCGGGTCGTCCCTCGGTGGTTCATCTGAGACGCATTCAGGGGCTGACCTTTGAGAATTTGCCCAGGGCCAACGGCACGCTGCTGACCGTAATTACCGAGACGGCTGGGGGCAATCGCCGCCTCTACAAATTTCGCATCGCCTTCGGTACCGGCGAGCCCGACTATCACACCGTCGTCGTGAACTCTGCTTCTCCCATTCACCCATTGCTGGGGCCAGGGGATGTGCGCCGAGGGCTTCAGGTGGCTGAATCCAGAGGACTGATCGCGCAAAACCAGGATTTGTGGAACCGACTACAAAACTTTCTGCGGTTGGCCCAAGGTGGCCTAGCCGTACCTGCTGCCGCCGAGCAAGCCGGAGTCTCCCCTGAGGTGATTACCCGCCTGGCGGAGTGGGGGGCTAATGCCCGTGACGATCCGCCTTTGAACTTTACCGCTCTCTAGGTTCTCTACTCAGGTTAAAGCCATGACCTCATATTCTTTCAGGCGCAGGCAGCCATGGCGGCCTGTGATCGGAATTCTTGTTCTAATTTTGGCGATCGCGCTCCATAGCTGGCGGGTGCAACCGGCCCACTCCAGCCTCCAACCGGGAACACCTGTGCCCATGATTCAGGATCAAATTCTAGGCACCAAACCTAATTGGGCGCAGATTACCCTACGCACCCTACCTGCGGTGCTAGAGTCGGGCTCCTTCGAGGCTCCGGCAGATCTAATCCGTCTGCTGGGCTACGACCCATCGCGGGTCTGGCAGGCTGGTCAAACAGCTGACCAGTACATGCAGCTGGGTGATTTTCAGGAGAGCTTCCAGCTCCAGCAGTTCTCGCTGTATGAAATCGCCGCCCTGGTGGGGCTGGATTGGCCTGCCCTACGACTGGCAGATTTTGCCCTGGTGGCCTGGCAAACCCTGGGGGACTTGGTGCAAGCTGTGCCGGATTTAGCCAACCTCCCGGTAGAGTCGGTGGCCCCGATCGCTGACCTGCTCAAGGGGGAAGTAGACCCGCAAACTACGATCGCCGAGGTGCTCCAAGATGAAGCCTTGGCTGGGCTCAGCCTGGGAGACCTCGACCTGGAGCAGTACGGACTAGGGGATATTCCAGGGTTGATAGAGGCTCCGCTGGAGAGCTTCCGCGACTGGCAGCAGTCCGTTATCGACCAGGTGCCAGGTCTCGCCGATGTCCCCTTCGCCGACTTCCCCAACCCCATCGTGGAGCAGGGTGTGGTGGTAGGCCAAGTGGATGTGGTGTTTGGCGCGGCGGAAGGCAACCGCACCAACACGATCAGCGGCAGTTATGTGGAGGGGTTCAATGTCCCCTGTGAGGCTGACTGCGCCCACCTGGAAATTGGTCAGCCCACGCTGGTGGAAGGCACCCAGTGGGTCTCTGGCAAGTACCAGCAGGTGCGCGGCGGACGCGGGGCCTTGGCCGCCGCCAACGGTGGGGTTGAACCTACCGGTCGCCATCCCTTTGGCAATGCGTTCAAAGTAGCAGTGTTAGAGACCGATGAGGCCTCCGGCACCGCTGAAACCGGGCTGTACTTTCGCATGTGCGTTCGCAACCTGTTTGTGGACTTGGGCTGCACTCCCTACTTCATCGGCCCCATTCCCTGGCTACCGGTGCAGGAAGAGGGCATGGTCTTCTTGGGACAAATCAAGGAAGGCCTTTCGACCACCGATTCAGCCGACGCCGCTACGGCGAAAGGGATTGACCCGCAGACCGGCGAACCTAAACCCAACCCAGCACCTGTCGTAAGAGCTTCAGGCTCTCCAGGTACTGCTACTGGACGGTTTATTCACCCCGCACCGGGCTATGGCATCACCAGTAGTTTTGGCTATCGCACTCACCCAATTCATGGCGATCGCCGTCTCCACAGCGGCACCGATTTTGGCACTCCCACCGGCACCGTCATTCGAGCGGCTGACGGCGGACAAGTCACCTTCGCTGGCATCAGCGGTTCCCTTACCAGCGGCTACGGCAGGCTCGTTATCGTCAATCACGGCAATGGCTTAGAGAGCTACTACGCCCATCTACAAGGCTTTTTTGTCCAAGCGGGCGACATCATCGCCCAAGGCGATCCGGTCGGTCGTGCCAACAGCACCGGCTGGTCAACAGGGCCGCATTTGCACTTTGAGATGCGCCAGAACGGCCAGCCCCAAAACCCCATGAACTATCTCAGTTAAGGAGTTTAGCGATGAGACTTAACCGCGCTGTATTTGCTGGTCTTGCAGGCCTCTGTCTCCTGCTGGTCGGTCTAATTTCTGTTGTGGGCCTCAATCTGGCTCGGGCATCAGACCCCATTCCCGAAGCGGTCTACGACTGCCTGCCCCCCCAGACTCAGGCCACCAAACTATGGGGCTTAGTTGAAACAGCCTCCGGCAGCTACTTCCTAATCGGGGCCGGTGAAGGCGAGACCTACCAGGAAGTGCTGATTCACCTGGACACCCAAGCTGCCTGCCGGTCGCTGCTGCCGGAGGATGACCCGGTGCTTAGTCACTATATCCCGCTGAACCTTGCTCGCGAGTTAGCCCTTCAGCGCTACACCCAAGTGCTGCAAGAACAGGGCGGACGCGACGCCTACCAGCAGCAGTTGACCGAGTATCTAACGGCGGCACCCGAGGGCACCCGCAGCCAGTTTCCTGAGGAATACCTCTGGGCACTGGAGCAACTGGGCATTGAGCTACCACCCAATAGCTATGAGGTGCTGCGCTGATGCGTTACTACACCGAACACCCCTCAATTCTGGGTCAGGTGGATTCCACCTCTACTCAATCCATTTCTCAGCTGGTGACCTCACTCCAGTCCCGCCAAGGGCTCACCCTGCTCGGCTGTGTCGTTCTGATTGCCGCCTTCTCGCTGATGAGCCAAGGCAAGAAAGGTAAGCTTGCCACCAGCCGCTTTGGTGGCAGCAAAGAAAAATCCGCCGCCCGCAAGCGTGCGGTGCGGCAAATTCAAGAGCGCAAGCGCAACGCGGTTTCCCTCTACATTGGCAAGCCTACCCGCAAGCAAGATGCCCGGTCTCTATACCTGCCCGACCTCCAGCGGGGCATCGCCGTTTGTGGTGGGCCAGGCTCCGGCAAAACCTTCAGCGTCATCGATCCGCTGATCCGCTCCGCCCTTGACCAGGGTCTACCGGTAGCAATGTACGACTTTAAGTACCCGACCCAAAGTGCTCGCCATGCCGCCTACGCCGCCAAACTGGGCTACGACGTGCGAGTGCTAGCCCCTGGCTTTCCTGAATCCGAGGTGTGCAACCCCATCGACTTTCTGCGCAGCGAGTCCGATGCCGAGATGGCGCGGCAAATTGCCACGGTGCTGAACAAAAACTTTCGGCTGATGACCCAGAGCACCGAGGATGGCTTCTTCGCCGCCGCTGGCGATCAGTTGACAGAAGCGCTGTTAATGCTGGCCAAGTCCACCCAGTATCCCGACATCATGACCGCCCAGGCCGTACTGGGCCTGACTAACCTAGGCAACCGAGTGGCGGCGGCCCACGGCATGAATAGCTGGATTCGGGTGTCTTTCAACCAGCTGATTGGGGTCAAGGATGCCGAGAAAACCGCTAGCGGCATTGTGGGTAGCGCCAGTGAGACTTTTACCCGCTTTATGAAAGAAGGAGTGCTGGGAGCCTTCTGCGGTCAAACCTCCATACCCTTAGACCTGACCGGTAGGCAGCTGCTGATTCTAGGGATGGATCGGGAGCGGCGGGACGTGGTGGGGCCGCTGGTAGCCACGGTGCTGCACATGCTAGTTACCCGCAATGTGGCCCAGCGGCGGCAAGATCCGCTGATTGTCGCGATTGACGAATTGCCTACCCTCTACCTGCCCACCCTGGTGCAGTGGCTGAACGAGAACCGAGAGGATGGGCTGGCGGTCATCCTCGGCTTCCAAAACCTGGTTCAGCTGGAGAGAACCTACGGTCGCGAGCTAGCCCGCGCCATCTTGGGAGCCTGCGCCACCAAAGCGGTCTTCAACCCCCAGGAATACGAAGCGGCCCGTATGTTCTCCGACTTCCTGGGGGACGAAGAAATTCAGCACAAGCAAAAGTCGCGTAATCGTGGCGGGGGCAAATCCAGCACCACCATCTCCGACCAGGAGCGCACCCGCAAGCTGTTTGAACCCAGCCAGTTTCTCCGCCTACCACCGGGCAAATGCATCTTGATCAACCCTGGCTTTACCTCCCGAGGGGAAGCTGCGATTCCTATCCAACAGGCGATCAAAATTCCCAAGGCCGATATTCAAGCCAGCGAGGGCAGCGAAGCTCTGTGGACCAAGATCCATGCTCGCCTGGTGCGCCGCAGCCCCCAGCAGATGCCCACTGCCGCTGATTTAGAAAAGCGACGACAGATGGTAGAAGCCATGCTGCCGGAGCCCCAGGCCCCGGTCAACTCGGCCTACCCTGACCCCGCTGGCCTGATCGATAAGTACAGCAGTTTGCTCTAGGAGACCTCTGATGACGACAACAATTCAATCCCCTGATCTCATGCTGGCCCAAACCCTGCGGGCGAGGCTGCCTGTCGATACGGTCACCGCCCTGTTGGCTTACCCCAACATCGCTGCTGATCTGGCGTTGGTATTAGATCAGCCGACCTTGGGTGCGGACTATGTGCCCCGCGAGATTGAGGTGCTGTACGACGATGTGACGGTTTTGCACTGGCGGGATGGCCGGATTCAAGCCCAGTGCGCCGATGTGGAGATCGACTACACGCCAACCCTGGTGGAGTGGTTGATCGATGGCGACACCGCCTACTTTTCGGTTCAAGGGCTGGAGGTGATTAACCGCATCAAAATCATGCCCCTGATGGAGCTAGAAGGACTAGACCCCCTAAAGGAGGAACCATGCAAGCTGTAGTGAACCCCGGAGAAGCCAAGCAAATCGAGCAGGACTATGCTCACACCACCCTGGCCTCTAGCGAAATGGCAGCGGCCACGGCTCAATCAACCGCCGAGGCTGTACAGGCCTTTATTCAGATGCTGCGTGAGCGGCTCCAGGCGGCTCGGCAAAAGGAGCAAGACTTTGAGAGTAATGCCCCAGATGCTCAGCCTGGGGATGCCGTAGCTTTGCCCCAATCCGCCGCTGAGCCCATCGAGATCAAGATGGGCCGCGAGATTGTTTACCGCGAAGGCTATGCCGATAAAGACTCCGTCAACAAGCTCAATGCCAATACGCTGAAGCTGCTCCAGGCGGCGGTAGATGCGCCTCCGCAGGCGGGCGCTGAAGCGACCACTGGAGCCAAAGGGACGATCAATATCAAGGCTGGAGATGAACTGGTTTATCGGATGAGCAAGGGGTCAGTTGAGACCAACCGACTAGAGCCCGATCCAGTTGTTCAGGCGGAAGTGCCTCAGGCGGAAGTGTCTCAGGCGGAAGCCTCCCATGAGGAGTCAATAGCAGCCGTTCCGCCTGGAGCCGGGGATGCTGTGTCTCCCGCTCCTGTGCCCGTGTCTCCGATCAAAGCAGCAGAGCAACCTGAGGTTTCTCTACTACAGGAGGTCAAGCCTGCCCAGTCTTCTCTAGAGCCAGGACCAGGAAACTTACCACCGGCTAGTCAGCCTGCGCCCACCCGAGTCGCAGCTCAGCCTCTGGCTATGGCCTCACCCAGGGTAGTCTCCATCCTCGACGTGATGGAGCGCCAGAACCAGCAGGTGGTCGAAAAAGCTACCCAGAAATGGATGCAGCAGACCACTCGGGTGATGCAGCGCTCATCCCAGCAGCTGACCGAACGGGTGGTAGCCCTGGCAGCGAATATCCGCAGTCGGCAGGTCGCCTCCACGGCGGTGGACTTGCTTCAGAAGTACGGCACCGCCTATAGCCCTGGTCGAGGCTTCTATGTGGCGGAGAACTATGTGATCAGTTCCAAGGGGCGCATGGTCACCGTTTCAGACCGCGAGGGCATTGAACTGATGACGGCCCGCAAAACCCGATGGGGGTTGGACATCCTTAAAAACGACATGGTGGCCTCCCAAGAGGCCGACTTTATGAAAGCCCGCCAGCAAATTCAGATTCAGGGGATTGATGGTCTGTCCCCAGATCCTCCTATGCGGGTACGGCAGTTGGGCAACCTGGCACCAGCGGGCGACATGGGCATCACCCGTGATCTCACGGCCCTGGCGCTAGCGAAAACCGCCCGCAAACTGCTCGATGTCACCGGCAGCCGTCCCAACGTACAGGGCAAGCGGGTCTTCCAAGGGGGCAGCCAGTACCGGATTGAGGAGACCCCCAACAGCCTGAAAATTCAGGCGGGGGAGCGGGGTCAGATTCTCAGCATCGACAACGGCAAAATCAGGTCTAATCTCACGTCCAAGGATGTGGCCTACTTTCGCTTTATCGACCGGGAACTCAGCCAGGATTTGCAGCGGCACCAACCGGCTAAAGTGACGCCCTTAAACAGCCGACAACGCAGCCGCGCCGTGGGCATGGCCATGGGTGAGTAGGAATGGTAGAAGACGCCCAACAGCAGATGGTGAACCACTTCACTACCCACTTTCTGGGGGGTGAAGGGTTTACGACGATTACCGCCGCCCGACAACAGGCGGCGCTGGTGTTGGGCACGCCAGTCAACCCTGGTACAGCCCTGGCGAAGCAGGTGGATGAAGCGGTGGAGGGGGCAGTGGTGCGAGCAGCCCAGGGCATCCTTCAAACCTCGGCCACAACTCACGACACCTATGATCGGCTGATCGAGTTGCACGATCGCCAGCCAGCCCTAAACGTCCGCTCCTCAACCAGTGTGTTGCAGCAAGCTTACAGTACGCCGATTCCTATCGCGTTTTTGGCCTCTACACTGGCGGGCATTACTCCCGAAACCACCGTCTACGAACCCTCGGCTGGGCACGGCGCATTGCTGGTGGGAACTGACCCTGCCCAGGTGAGCGTCAATGAACTTAATCCAGACCGCGCCGCTGACTTGCAGGCTCAGGGGTACCGCGTCACGGAGTGGGATGCAGCGGAGTATCAGCCGGATCGTCTGCATGACGTGGTGATCGCCAACCCACCCTTTGGCGTGGTGCGAGATGCACAAGGGCAGCGTAAACGGTTCAGGTTGCCGGGCAACCTGCGGGGGACGACTCAGATTGATCAGGCGATCTCGTTCCAAGCTCTAGGAGCGATGAAGGACGATGGTCGCGCCGTTCTGATCATGGGCGGCAAGCTAGGTGTAGACGCAGAGCTGCGGTCTGAGCGCTACAACACCCTGGAAAGTCGAGGCTTCTTTTATGCCCTGTACCAGCAGTACGCCGTTACCCAACACATTTCCATTTGGGGTGACCTGTACCGCAAACAGGGCGCGGGTTTTCCGATTGATTTGATTGTGATTGAAGGCCGAGGCCGGTCTGAACGCCCGTTACCTGCCGCTGATGTCCCGGTTATCTACAAGTCGTTTGCTGAACTTAAGGAGTTGATTCCCCATGAACCTATCCACCACGCCCGTATCTCCCTGGACGTATCCGTTCATGATCAGCCAGTACCCCAGCTTTCCCAACCTCTGGACGCTGGAGGGCCTGGGAACGCTATTCATCGTCAAGGTGCCGCCACAGCTGGAACAGCTGAACGAAGCGACTTACCTGCAGCTGATGCAAACCCGGTTGGACAGAATGATCCAGGACTCGGTCTCGGAAACCTCCCAAATCGAGACGCAACAAGGGCTGGCCACGACCCTCAGCGAATTGGACCCGGTTCAGCACACGCCGATACTGGAGCCAGACGACGACCTGGAGTATTGGCGGCAGCAGTGGGCGGAGACCTTGATTCGGAGGAACTGGCGGTTTCAGGAACGATTGCGCCACTACGGGGGGAGCTTTCCGGTAACACCCGTAACCCCCAGCTACCCGGATTACCTGGACTGGATCAGCCTGCACGACGAGACCACGCTAGAGGCATGGCTGGCCGAACTGAGCCTGTAGAACCTCACTCGGAAATCACCATGAATACTCCTCTTTCAACCGGCGAGGCTGTGGCTCCGTCAGCAGACACGTATGATGTCCAGCCCCGGCAAGTGGCCTATGTGCCCAAAAGCAAGGGCTTTTCGACCCAGACCCTGATCCCTTTCAATATGGCCAGTGCAGCGCAGCAGGCACTGGAGCGATTTGAGCAGCAGCAGGGCGATATTGATACATACTTGGTCACCCGCCTGGGCTATGGTTCTGTGGCGGAGCTGCATCAATACTTCAGCGCTGAGCAGGTGGATGCCTCGGCACTGGCGATCAGCAATATCGAGCGGGGAGCCGGGTTCATCACGGGCGACCAGACCGGCATTGGCAAGGGCCGCATCTGTGCCAGCATCATGCGCTATGCCCAGCAGCAGGCGAAGATCGCCCTATTCATAACTAAGGACAAACCCCTCTATGCCGACATGATGCGCGATGTAGGGGATATCGGGATGCGGCGGTTTTCGCCCTTCATCACCGATAGCGGCACCGAGATTCCGCTAGCCAATGGGGCGGCGCTGAAAACTGCCGGGGCCGCCAAGCAGAAGGCGGAAATGCAGGCGATGATTCAGCGGGGGAACCTGGGCCGCTACAGCGCGGTGTTCACCACCTACAGCCAGCTTCAGACCGTAGGAAAGAAGGAACCGTTACGGCGCACGTTCCTCAGACGGATGGCTCCAAATGCCATCTTGATCTTGGACGAGGCCCACCAGGCAGGGGGCAGTAAAGGGGGATGGAAAGAAGCGGGGCCACCGGATCGGGCGGATTTTGTGCGGGAGTTGATCGACCTGTCTTCGGGAGTGTTTTACTCGTCGGCGACCTACGCCAAACGGGCCGATGTGATGGATCTCTATGCTCGGCGCACTGACCTGCGGCTGGGCGTGAGCAGCATGACGGCGCTGGAGAATATCTTGACGCGGGGTGGGGTACCGCTTCAGCAAATTGTGGCCAGCAAGTTTGTCGCCTCCGGGCAGATGCTGCGCCGCGAGCGCTCCTATGAGGGCATTTCGTTTCAAGCCAAAACGGTGCCGGTGGATCGGGAGGTAGCCGATGACTTCTCGGCGGCAATGCGAGCCATTAAGGACTTTGACCGGGCTAAGCAGAAGGCGGTGAAAGCGATTAGTGATCAGGCCAAGGCAGAAGCGAAGGCCCTGGGGCAGGATGGAGCGATTGGCGATCTGGGAGCCAGGAGTACCAACTTCACCTCGTTGATGCACAACTGCATTGAGCAGAGTCTGCTGGCCCAAAAGGCAGATGCGACGGTGGAAGAAGCCATTGCGGCCCTGAACCGAGGTGAAAAGCCCGTGATTACGGTGGCCAACACCATGGGCAGCTTCATCGAGGCCTATGCGGAGTCCCAAGATTTGAGCCCTGGGGACGGGATGAACTTGTCCTTTGGGGACCTGCTGGAACGGTATCTGGAGCGATCTAGAGACGTGGTGGTGACCGACTATCGGGGTCACTCCACCCGGCTGCGCCTTAGCGATGACCAACTCGGAGCTGAGGGGGTTCTGGTCTACGAAGAAGCCCTGGACTGTATTCGCGAGAGTGATTTCACGGGTATTCCCATCAGCCCGATTGACTACATCGAGCAGCAGTTAGAGCGAGCGGGCTACCGGGTTACTGAAGTCACCGGGCGAAAGTCGGGCATTGAATATGGGGCCGATGGATCCATGGCCTACAAAGTGCGGTTGGGGGAGGAGACCACCGCTAAGGGCAAGATTGATGCGGTGGCCCAGTTCAATGCCGGGGATGCCGATGTCATTCTGCTCAACTGTTCGGGCTCCACGGGGATTTCGCTCCATGCTTCGGAGAAGTTTGCTGACCAGCGGCCTCGCCACATGATTGTGGCCCAGGCGGAGCGGGATATCAATGTGTTTATGCAGATGCTGGGCCGGGTGCATCGTACCGGGCAGGTAGCGCTGCCCAACTACACGCTGTTGATGGGCGACCTTCCAGCGGAAAAACGACCGGGGGCGATCCTCTGTCGCAAGATGGCCAATCTCAATGCCAACACTACAGCGGCACGGGAGACCGATATCTCGCTCAACACCGTGGTGGATTTTATGAATCCCTACGGCGAGCAGGTGGTAACGGAGCTGCTGGCCGATGATCCAGAACTCAATGCCAAGCTGGATTTCCCATCTGCCCAGGGGGATAGCGGGGCTTCAGATATTGCCCTGATTAAGAAGGTGACGGGTCGGATTCCGCTACTGCCCATTACTGAACAAGAAGCCGTCTACAGCCTGATTGAGTCGGAGTACTGCGACCTGGTGGATCAGGCCAGAGCAATGGGGGAGAACATTCTGGAGGCGGATCAGCTGGATCTCGATGCTCGGCCTCTGGCGCGGATGGAGGTGATGGCCGATGACAGCGAAACCGCCAGCGAGTTTACGGGGCCGGTATATCTGGAGCTGGTGGAGGCGAAGAGTGAGAGCAAACCACTGACTCAGCTTCAGGCGATCAATGCGGTGCGGGAGTCGGTGGGGTTGGCGGAGGTAGCGTCGGTTGAGGCCCACGATCCGGATGCTCTGGCGGCAAAAGCGCTTCAGCAAGTGACAGCTACGATAACTGATTTGGAAGCAGCGACCAACCGCTACCGACAGGCGGCGATCGCCCAAAAGCAAGACAGTAAGGCGATTGAGAAGCTCAACGACCGAATTGAGCAGCAGTTCATGCATGTCTCCAGCACGCTCGAAACCTTTGTACCGGGGACACCGCTGCGGTTAGTGACCCCAGCCAGCAAGACCATTCTCTATGGCGTGGTTGCGGGGGCTGATGCCAAAAAGCGCTCTGGGAGCCCAGCGGCACCCAATCGCTGGAAGCTGAGGATTTTGGTGGCCGATTCGGCACGGCAAATCACGGTGCCGTTCTCGAAGTTCAACACGGGTCGGAGCGGATCGCTCGATGCCACGGTTCAATCCGAAGACTGGTTTGGCAATAGCGTTTATTCCCTGTTCGACATGCAGCAGGAGGCGGGGCGGGTCAACCGGCAGATCTTCACCGGCAACCTGATCAAGGCGTTTGAGAAGTACTCCAACGGCAAGTTGGTGAACTATACCGACTACCAGGGCGAGGTTTGCCAGGGGCTGATTATGCCCAAGGGCTTTGATATTGAGTCGGAGCTGACGAAAGAGCCGGTGGCGTTTAAGGAGCCGCAGCAGGTGTTTCGGTTCCTGACGGAGCTGACGAATCGGCAGGGGACGGTGAAGACCCTTGATGAGTTGTTGCTGCTAAAGCCCCAGCAGGCGGGGGAGGGGTTTATTCTGCAAGCGCCGAAATCAAAGGAGTCGGGTGGGCGGTACTACCTGGATGAAGACTTGATTGCGGCAGCGGGGTCGGATTTTTATTCGGTAGCCGATCGCATGGAGGTCGTTATCCCGCCAGAACGACTAGAGCGGGTGCTGGGGGTGGTGATGCATCAGCGAAATTACACGCTGGCGGCCTTTGAGTTTAAGGAGGTGGCGCGGCAGTTGATGGGGGTGTCGCTACCAACGCTGGAGAAGGTAGAGGCGGAGGCGATCAAGCCTCCGGTTGTTTCTCAGCCGGTTGTGCCTGCTGCTGCTGCAAGTCAACCCAAGCCAGAACTAGCAGTAGAAAGATCTGTGGCTGAAGCTCCGTTGTCCCCATCTATACCCAATCTGCCCCCGATGGGCCAACTGGAGAAGCGGATTCTACGGTTTTTGAGGAATGCGGGGATTGAGCAGGACGTAATGACATCCCAGGAGTTTCACCTGCGGATTGAGAATGAGCCTTTTATTCCGCTGGTGGTGGAGCGGCAGGGGGATGAGCTATATCTGACCCACTACCTGACCCAAAACGGCGATATGTTCATCGACTCGGAGATGGTGTTTAGGGTGCGGGCTGAGGGCCACATCGAGTTTAAGGAGACGGCGGTGCAGAGTCTGCGGGGTGGGGAGTCGAGGCTGCCGGATCGCGCCTTTGCCCAGATTTTCTCCAAGAACATTGTCCAGCAGGGGTTTGCGGAAGCCGCCCAGATTCAAGCCCAGGCAGAGCCTGAAGGAGAAGTGGTATCCCCACAAGAACCGGAGGATGAGCGATCGCAGATGCCGAGCGATATGCGGCAATACCTGGAGGTGAAAGAGCAGTATCCCGATGCGATCGTGCTGGTGCAGTCGCCAGATCAGCGGTTTTATGAGGCGTTTTTCGACGGGGCTAAGCCCTTGATCGAGCATCTGGAGATGATCGGTACCAGCATGGAGTCTGGGGTGGAGGAACTCGGACGGGTACGAGTGGCAGGGTTTCCGGTGCAGAGTTTGCACAAGTATGTGGATAGGCTGACCCAACAGGGGGAGGTGGTGATTGCGGAGGTAGAAGGGACAATCGCCATCCACCCCCATCATCCCCCCGAACCAACAGCCCTAGAAGAACCAACCCAAGCCCCTGTTGAGCCGATTCCTCCACCCCAGCCCCCCGCACCAGCGTCTAAGGAGCCTGAATTTCAGGTGCAAAATCTGTTTGACCTCGACCAGTTCAACAGGGCGCATCAAAATGGACACAAGGGTCGTCAGACCGCCGATCCAGCCTGGACTGACTCGGCAGGAAAACCTCAGCCAACAGCGCCAGCATCAGAGGTCATTACAGCGCAGCCTACAGGATCATTGCCAGCGCCTACGGTTCCAGCAATAGCCCTTCAGGGACAACAGGTCGATGATGCAGCACTGGAGACTGTGCCCGAACCATTGCCGCGTTCAGCCCTAGACACCTTGCGCGATTGGTACCGCGCCGCCCGCGATTTAGGTCATGACCCGCTACACCTAGAACAGATCAAGCAGTTGGGCCTCTCAACCAAACAAGCCAATGGCAACGGTGTTGGCCTCGCGCCAAACCTACAGCAGGCGATGGCTCAAGATCTGGCCCAATATCAGGCATTGCAGCAACGGGGAAAATATGTGGCCCAAGCCTCCCAGAAAATCTTGTCGGCGATCGGGCAGACCCGAGGCCCCCATACTCAGTTTCGCGGCAAGGTTTATGAATTGAAGCAGACCGCCGACCGGCTGACCGTCCGTAGAATGACGCCTCAACCCCAGACCATTTTGGAAATCGCCCAGGGGAAAATTCAACGCACGGTGGTGACGGCTGAAGACTGCCAGCGGTTTCAGCGATTTGTGCAGCGCCTAGAATCAGACCGTGTTCCCACCCCGACTTCAGCAGGACTTGAACGATGATGACCCTGGCCCCCTTGCCCGCCGACTACCGCCCCCAGTCCATCGTGATTTTGTGTGATGGGCAAAAGGCCGTGTATGTGGAGAGCGACGAAATGCAGCTCGATGTGGAGTGGACGGCGGAGCACGAACCCGATCGCCTGGAGATGTTTTGGGATGGGGTGTTGGTCTATGCCCTGGTGAACCAGCAGCTCACAGTCAACCGTCTGGAACTGGTCACGGGCACTGTTCACCCTATGGAATGGATTTTTCAAACCCCAGCGGGTCAAGCCGATGAACCCAGCCCTTCGCGCCACGTTTGACTGGCTGAGATCGCAGGGGCTGCCACCGCTGTCCGTTGCCCCAGCCCAAGACCCGACTCGCTACCCGGCCCGAAACCGGGATGGCAGCCTAAAGCGCGACAAAGAAGGGGCTCTGGTGCCTGCCTTTACCGGCAAGAATCCTAGCTATGTGGACAGCCGTGGAATTCCCCATCTGATCCGGCACACCCAGTATCAAAATCGGATGCCGACTCAGGCTGAGCTTCAGACCTGGTTTGCTAACCCCGATAACGGCATTGGCACCCTGGGCGGTTGGCACAACATCGTTTGGATTGATGTGGATGTGAAGCAGTTTGACTCGCAGCAGGCCTGTGACCAGCGGATCGCCGATTGGCTGGGCCAATACCCGCTCTTACAGCAAACCTTTACCGAGCGCACCCACAGCGGCGGCTGGCGGCTGGCAGTGCGAGCCTACGAAAAGAGCTTTACCAATTTCTCACTGGATGGGGTGGGTGGACAGCACATGGGAGAGGCTCTAGGGCAGGGACACTTCACGGTGCTCGCGCCGACGATTGGCCCGAGTGGGAATGCCTATGTCAATGTGCAGCGGGTGCCGCCAATTTGGGTGGAGCGGTTGGATGCGGTCGGCTTGTACCCAGTGAGTGGTCGAAGAGAGCAAGGCCTATTCCGCCAGTCTCGACCTCGAATCCAGTCTCAGCCTGCTCAACCGGGAGTCTTACGGCTGGAGGATTTGGCCACAGCGAAGGCCCAGGCGGTGCTGCATGGGGATAGTCCATTAGAATCGCGATCGCACTCGCTAACCTACGCCCTGCGTGAGTTCTATGGCTGGGAGAACTGGGCCGCCCAAAATCGGGTACTGATTAGCGGCAATGCCGAGGAGTTGGTGCGAGCGGCGGGGGCTGCTTTGGGAATTGACGCTGAGCGGGTGGAGCGAATTATGGAGAGCATTACTGATCCGGCCAGTTGCACCCCGGCGGCAGTTTTTACTGGGGGGGAGACCAGCGCTTGGAAGCGTGTGTGGAAGTTAGACCGGCAGGTGTATGAAGAGCTGTGTCCTAGCAATATGAAGCAGTCTATCCAGACTATAGCTAGTGAGAACCATCACGTCCTGACCGGGGGCAAACCTCAAAAGAAACAAAACGCAGGTGTCCAGGCTCCAGCAGTCTATAATCCTGCAATTTCAGCGGATCAGATTCAAGCGTTTGTACGCCAGGCTTGGAGTATCTTGGCCCACGCCTATCAGACAGAGCGAGGAAACGTGTCCGTTAAACGTTCGACAGTAGATCCCAAAGTTTGGGTACAGGGGCAAATTTATCGAATAGCCGCTGAGGGGCCGCAGCTGACTGTAGAGGCCCGTGAACGGGGCGCTATCTTGCAGGCTCAGGGTGATACTGTCACCTTGGAAAACCTGACTATAGTTGATCTGAAGCGGTTTCAGGCTGAAATGTTGCGACTTCAGCAACGCCATCGCCCTTGTGCAACGGCTCCAGCGATTTCTCATCAAGGTCAGGAGCGTTGAGTCTACGTTATTGCTTGGTTAAGTAGACCATGAACGTCTGCCGTAGGTTGGCTTGGATCTTTGAATATTGGGTCATTTGGGCCGAGTTAACTAAAAGCTTTTTATGCGGGGGGTAGGCAGGGCAGTCCAGGGGTTAGGTAAAGCCATGCAGCACGCTAGGATGAGAACAACGTCTGCGGGGAAAAGGCTATGACCCAGGCAAAGGTAAAGCTCGCTTCCTTTGAGGAGTATCTTGCCTACAGTAATGAGACGCCGCTAGAGGGGCGTTTTGAATTAGTGCGTGGGGAGTTAGTCGAATTGCCACCCGAGTCAGAACCGAATAATTGGCTGGCTAATTACCTGCAATTTCTGCTGGTCGCGGCCAACGTCGCTCCCCTGCGGTTAATCAAAATCCATGCGTTAGAACTGCAAGTGCCGGTCTTGCAACCGAACGATGCGGCCAACCGCTACCCCGACCTGGTGGTGCTTTGCCCTGAGCATCTGGAACTGACCCAGAGGCGGT
This sequence comes from Leptolyngbya sp. KIOST-1, assembly GCF_000763385.1. NCBI lineage: Bacteria > Bacillati > Cyanobacteriota > Cyanophyceae > Leptolyngbyales > Leptolyngbyaceae > Leptolyngbya > Leptolyngbya sp. KIOST-1. Next base: position 1,690,892 of record NZ_JQFA01000002.1, on the reverse strand, counting down.
TAACGATCACCCGTGATATGCCACCCCCTCGGTTGGTGGTTGAGATTGTCAGCCCTGGCAAAACCAATCGAGACCGCGATTATGTCTCCAAACGGGCTCAGTACGCAGCCCTTGGGGTGCCGGAGTACTGGCTAGTTGACCCCGTAGCCCAAACCGTCATGGTGCTGTCGCTAGCTGGTGAGACCTATCAAGAGGTTGGAGTATTTGGTTTGCAGAGGGCTATTGCCTCAGTCGAGTTTCCAGATCTCACTCTGAAAGCAAGCCAGATTTTTGAGGCTGACCGATAGCTTCGGCCAATCCCCTATCGTTCCAAGCTTCCATCTTGTTTGTTGGAACTGTTGTTATGCATTGTGTGGGCCAGGTTTGCCTGTTGGCTGGCCATAGCAACTAAATTGTTCAAATTGGTCGGTAGCGGCAAATCAGTGGGCTGAGAGCGGCCACTACTGATACCCGTAACCTCCCCAGGGTTTTCCTTTGCCCTAGATCGCTCCACCCGCTCGATCAGCCGATCCAAATCTTCCGAGGCATATAGCCGCAGCTCTCGCTTCACCCGGCTCACCGCCACATAAAAGCTCGCGCGCGCCACATGGCGATCCAACGCCCCAATCACCCGCTCCGCCGATTTGCCCTGGGCCGCATAGGTGGTGCTGACCAGCGCGTAGTCCAGATGCGCTAGCTCCGAACCCTCAAAGGATCCCAACTCCCCTTGCCCCCAACGCATCAGTACCTGCCCTTCCTCAAGCCCCACCACCTCAAACTCCTGGCCATTGCGACGCCCCAGGGCATGGTCATTGCACGTCCACCGCAGGCGATCGCCCACCGCAATCTCCATCTCCTCCACTTCATAGACCGACTTCCGCCGGATCTGGGCTGGATCCACCTGCAACGCTCCCTCGGATTGCCCCCGCAGCGTCAGCCCATTACTGTGACTATCCGTCGTCAGCACCTCGTAGCGCTGCCCCTTCTCTAACCCCAGCCGCTTGTAGCTGGCCTGGGGAATCAGCATATTCCCCGGCTGAAAATGGTGGGCATAGCTGGCCTGGGTCTCCGTTAAATCCCTCGCCTTCAGCCGCTTTACCGTCAGACCTTGGCCTAGGGTGCCTTCTGCCTTCATGCCCTCTCGCACCAGCTGGGTAATCGCCAATCGCTCCTGGTTGGTGCCTGCCAAGAGCAAGGTCTTCTTTCGCTCATCTGGAGCCAGGGCGAGATAGTCGCGGGCGATCGCCGCTGCCCTCGCCTCCTGACTACTCACCTGGTGGATGTACGGCTTCAACTGCCGCACCCCCGCTGCAATTTCCCCAGCGGCAATCAGGTCAACCCCCGCCTTGATCTGCTGGTTCTTCTGCCGCAACGACTGGGTGAGGTAGGCCGTCGCCATCCCCGCCTGCTGCAAACTCTTGAACGGGTTCCCCGCCTCCACCGCCGACAGCTGCCGGGTATCTCCCACCAAAACCACTCGGGCCTGCTGCGCCTGGGCTTTGGTCACCAGGGCCAAAGCATCCTTGGCACTCAAGAGCCCCGCCTCGTCTACCACCCATACCTCAGGCTGAGCCGGGTTCGGTTCCACTGGTTGAGCACACAGCAATGCTGCCACTGTTTCCACCGGCTGAATCTGAGCCGAGTCGCCCAAGGCCTTCGCCGCCTCCGCACTAGGAGCAAAGCCCCGAACGGTGTAGCCCTGGGCCTCCGCAATCTGGCGAAACTGATTCAGGGCATAGCTCTTCCCCGCCCCAGCCACCCCCTGCCAGGCGATGACGCGATCGCGGGTGGTGGCCGCCAACATCACCCCCTGCACCTGGCCCTCGGTCAGGCCCTGATTGCGCAGATTTGCTTCCACCAAGTCTGGCGAGGCGATCGCCCCCACATCTCCTCGGCCATCCAATACCGTGCGAATGGTCTCCAACTCCCGCAGCACCGCCGTCTGGGTAGTCAGCCGCTGGTCATGGGTGTGAATCACTTCCGGATCGGTGTCCACTGTCTGTTGCACGTCATCAAAGAGCTGCTGCCCCAGATGGTTTTCCAGGGCAAACCGCTCCACTTGCTCGCGATGGAACACTGCCTCCCGCTCAGCGCAGTGGGTCAGCCCGGCTTGAGTGGCCCGCTTCGGCTGGCTCTGCCAGTCCATCAACTGGGGTTGAGGGTGCTCCAGCTTCAGCGCCTGGGCCTGCTGCTGCCAGTAGGTGCGCAGTTCTTCTCTGGGGATTTCCTTGCCCTTAGGTGCTCGGGTCATCAGCGTCGCCAGCTCTCGCGCCTGGGCCGTCGCATTCTCCTCTACTGCTGCCAGAATCTGCTCCCGCCGCTTGGAGAAAGTTTGGAGGTCTTCGGCTTGATACCCCCGGAGTTCAAACTGACCGTTGGCCCTGGGCTCAATGCCGTAACCCAGGCGCTGCACCTCCACCGCCAGCTCGTTTTGGTAAATCATCCCCAACAGCTTTTGCTGCTTGAAGAGGGTGTCGTTGTGGAGCGACTGCCAGCGACCATCATTCAGCTGCGTGGCATTGATCACCACGCAATGGGTGTGCAGCTGCGGATCCTTCTCGCGGGAGGTGTCGTGGTGGAACTGGGCGACGATCAGGTTGCCGGTGCCAACTACCTGACGTCCCTCCGGTGTCCGCACCCGTGTTTGGGCATAGCGCTCCTCGATGATAGCCAGGGTACGAGTAACAGCAGTGCGATGGGCCTGCTCGATCGCTTCATTCCCCCCGACCAGGGCCGCCAGGCTGATACTCTTGGGCGCACTAAAAGTTAAATCCAGCCCGGCTCGATGACGATCTGGGTCAATCTTTCGACCCGATAGAGTTTGGTGCCCCTGAGGATGGGAGCCATGGAGCAGGTTCTTGAAGTCGGCCCCCTGCACCTGGCCTGATAGCCCCAGGCTCTTGGCCCCCTGGCCCCACCAACCCGAGTGGGCCTGGTTCTCTTCATTGGTGTAGTAATTCTCGGCGGTGTAGTATGTTTCGCCCTGGTTGGCGCTGATCACCGTCAGGCTGAGCATGGCTGACCTCCTAGCCCTCTACTAAACCCTGGCGCTTGCGGATTTCCTGAATCAGCGCCTTGCGATTTTCCAGCGCCTGCGGCCCCCGAGCATTGGCCTGTTCCAGGGCGATGGTCTCCAGCAAAATCTGGAGCCCCTGAAACTGCACTTGCAGCAGCTCCATCCGAGCCTTCAGATCATCCACCTGTCGTTCCAGTTCGCGGCGCTGCTGCCCGTCGCGCATCATCAGGCGAATGATGCTGGCGGCGGGTAGGCCCAGCCGATTGGCCTCTTTTTCGACGATTGCCGCCTCTTCGAGGGGCAGCGAGACGCTAAATCCTTTACCCATGAGCTTTTCCGTGAATTCGTTAGTAATTCGTAAACGACCGGCCATTGGCTCCCATACCTGGAACCCTTGATATTGCTGGGTTTCTGCAACCCCCTGGCCCAGGGCTGGGCGTGGTGTGTGAAACGCGGAGCGACGAAACGCAGTGGAGTGGCGTAGCCCCCAGGGCAGCCCATCAGGCTTTTGCCGGGGCATTTGTGCTAAGGGAGGGGGAGCAATAGTCTCTGTTGTAGCCCACAGATATTGCCAGTTCTGATCAATCCAACAAGCAGCAAAATTTGTTTTTATTCATCACTTAGGTGATTGGTTTTCGTCTCTTATAGAAAGACCCCAACCAGCAAGTCGTGATTAAGTCGTTATCAAGTCGTGAATGATTCAGTGATTCTAGAGTTCTGCCAGAATCTAGCTAGACAAGTCGTTATCAAGTCGTTATCAAGTCGTGAATAAGTCGTGAATGAAATTCTTCAGTCATCAAAACGATGATGGATTTTGCTGAAGATAACAATTCAGTCGTTATTAAGTCGTGAATAAAACCGGCGATTCAGAATACAGATATTCATCAACAGAATTGAAGGCCCTCTTTGCTCTTCAGGATGTTGATTAAACGCTGTCATTGGCATTCAAACTATGACCCAGATCATCCAGACCTATATCGACATGGGCAGCTCTGCCACCAAGTGTCTCTACTGGCAGGGCCAGCCCTACCTGCTGCACCTCGACCCCCAGGTGGCTCGGTTGAACCCAGCGCGGCTTGATCGACTAATGCTGGGCGGGTTGACCAGCCAGGAACCCGAGGACAGTGCCTATGTGATGGTGGGCAATAGTGCCTATGCCATTGGGGCGTTGGCGATCGCCCAAAAAGGTGACTCGGGTCTGGCTCTGCCGAAGCGCGATCGCGCTGTCTACAAAATCCTGGCTACCCTCGGCGTCATCGCTGAGAAAACCTTGGTCACCCAGGACTTCGACACCTCGGGTTGTGAGTTCACCGCTCAGCTGGGTCTGCTGCTGCCGCTGGAAGAATATTGGCAAGACCGCAAGGAGTTGAAGGCTCAGATTCTGGGAGCTATTTCAGACTTCAGCTTTCGGGGCCGGTCTCTGTTTGGGCAACTAGAGCGCGTTGAGATGCAGCCAGAAGGAGCTGGGCTCTACTTGGCGAAGGGATTACAGCTAGCGAGGGCTGGGGTGGGAATTCGCGATTCTACCGTCGTCGTCCTCATGTTCGGCCACCGCAATCTCTCTATCCTCACCTTCGAGAAGGGCAGCACACCCCAGGAAACCAACAGCACCTCCCAGGGGCCAGGGTTCGTGGAATACCTAAAGCAGTGTGCCACCGAACTGCCGGGTGTCGCTCCTGATGATCCGGCTCTGCTGGAAGCAATCCTTCAAGACCATCCTACCTTCCACGTCCCAGGCCGTAAGGAAGCTCTCGATCTGACCAGGGCCTGTAGTTATGCTCGGGAGTTCTATCTAGATCGGGTGAATCAGTTTCTGGTGGAGTGGCTGCCCTCGGCTGAAGTAGAGGTAATTGTCGGCGGGGGTGCCGCCTACTTTATTAGGCCAGAGCTGGAGCAGTTTTTTGACCAGCGCGGGCTTACTCAGCAGATCACCTGGGCCGAGGCCCTGCGACAGGAGATGACCGACGTGCTGCGAGGCCAGGAGGGTACGGCAGAACCCGACTTGATCACCAGCGTCCGCTGGGCCGATGTCTATGGGTTGTTCAAAACGTTCATGTACAGCGCCAATCCAACCCAGACCCGCTAGCGCCAAACTCTACCCAATCGCAGCAACGATAAGGACTCAAAGGAATGACCCAAACCTCCAAAACAAAGGCCCGGATTCAGTACTCCAGCCGAGATGAGCTGGATGTGGCGGTGATTGGTTATTGCCGGGGAAAGTCTCGCCACGACCTCCATGCCCGTATGCGATCGGCGCTGAATGGCTGCTATGGCCCTTTTGCCATGGCAGCCATTCAATCTCCCCAGGATGAAATTCGGCGGCAGGCTGTGCGATCAATTCAGCAGTTGACGACTCAGATTCTAGAGATCAAGGAACGGTTTCTGCCGGAGTGGGAAGCCTTCGATGATTCGATAACTCCACCCAAGACAGCTCTCCCACTGGGTAAGCCATACCCACGACATCTACCATCGGCTAATGGCTCTATGGCATCCGCCCCAGCAGCACCCATCAAAACGGTGACCGCCGCAGGGCCGGTGGATCAGCCCCTGCGGGAGTTCTTGGGCGACGATGCCGCCATCATGGCGGGGCTCAACCCTTTCATCAATGACTTGACTTGACCTCACCGCGCCCCAGAACACCGACCGTTGTTGACCGCCAGACTCAGGAGCAGATTGCGGGGACGGCGGTGCTGCTCCTGGAGCGGTTTTGCCAGGGGCAGCACCGGGGGCAGCGAGTGTTTGAGGGCAAGCAGTTCTACACAATTGTGGAGCGGGGGCGCGATCTGAATATCGAGTTCAGGGGCGATGCCCACCACCTGCCGGAGACGATTCTCACGTTGCGGACTCAGCGACAGGGTGGGCAAACGTTCTACGAAATTGAGTCCTGGCTAACCCAGGCAGATGTGCAGCGGTTCGCCCTGATTCGGCAGGAGCTACACAAAGATCTAGGGAATAGCCAAATATCCTCAAGGCAAACTACCGGATCAGTTCTAAATTGACGTACTATAACCTGAATGTTGTCACCCGTGCATGCTCACGTTCTTGCCATGATAGCCGCTAAAACCCCAACCAGACGACACTGGGAACTGTTCAAGGCTTACAAGGCTAGGATTTCGAGACAAATGGAGCCGGAAGAGTTCCTAGAGTACTGGGTTGTCACCTACGACGAATTAGCGGAATTATGCGGGCGCTCTAAGAGCACCGTGGCCCACTGGTTCTCGCAGGGAGAGCATCGCCGCGAGCCATCCGAAGCGGATAAGCGTCGGCTGGCCGAAGTTCATGCTCTCTGGAGTCAGTTTGAGAATGAGCCCTCCCACCTCCGAGAGATTTGGGAACGAAAGCGGAAGCGAAAACGAGACTAAATCTTGTCACTCGTGCATTATTTTGTTGCCCTAACAGCAACCTTGTAGTTATTGTGGTCTTGAAGCGACAAAGGTCGTTGAGCATCCTGGAGCGCTTAGTTCTCTCAACGCCCTCCATAACTCCTCATTTGGTGAACCACAATGACTCGACCTCCGGCAAACTACCCGCAGAATCCTCACTCTGCTCTTTTACCAATTGCGGTTGAAGATGCTCCGTCTGGTCGAGAACCGTTACGGCATCTGCTGATTGGCTCCCCGAGGGGTGTTACGAGCACCATCCATAATCTCTATGGGCTCGGCTATGCCGAAGTGGGAATATGGAGCCCGCTCCTACCTACCCCCAATCCTGGCGAGGTCATGTCTATTCTGACTCGGTATATTCTTCTTTGAGAAAGCACATAAATAATGGAAGCACCCTCGCTAAATGTCGTTCAATACGGCGTTAAGGCGTGATTAGATTAGTCCGCCAAATGCCGGGCTAGAAACGGCAGCAGAATGGCCAGTGCTTCTTCCGAATATTCTTCTCCCAAACCCAAAGAGCCTGGTGCCATGGCAGACTTCACTCCGGCCATAGCGCTCAGCATCTCCATCTCGGCTTTAGACTTGGGTGGGCTTTGTTGCCCAACAATGACCAGCTTAGGTACCGTCACCACCTGCATCAAATCTAGCCAGTCAGTGCGCTGCTGCACTGGGTCGAGACCCCCTGTTACAAAGGCTGCGGAGGCAAATCTGGCTCCCTTAGTTTGGGTTGTTTGGTGCTTAGCCTGCATCAGCTCTGGGGTAATGTGGGCGGCATCGCTGTAGACATGGCGACTCATCATCCATCGTAAAAAAGTTGGGTGAGCATTCAAGGCATACAGGGCTTGCCCCACCACCGGGCACCATACTAACCAACGCAGCAGGCTATAGGCCCAGCGATGATTGCCCATCGCTGTGGGCAGTGGCCCACGCCAGGTTGGTGCCATCAGCGCGATCGCTCGTAACTGGGGTATGGTACTTCCGTCGGTAGCCAGGGCCAGGGCGTACCCCGTACTATGGCCAGCCGCTACCAACCCGGCCAACCCTGGCACGATATCCTGAACAAAATCCTTCAGCAGGGCGTGGTAAATCGCTGGGCGAGTTCGCCAGGCTGGGCGATCAGACTCCCCAAACCCTGGCCAATCTAGGGTAACCACCTCATAGTGCTGAGCCAACGTTGCCGCTACAGTATTGAGCTCGACACGGGTAGAGATGCTGCTGAGGGCAGGTAGCAAGAGTATAGGCGGCCCTTCCCCGCGCAGGTCGTAGGCTATAGTGGCTGACTGGTGATGCCAATGCCAGGCGTAGTATCGCGTTTCGACAGGTGCCTGTGCCTGATCTAAAAGCTTGACTTCAGCCACGCCAGTGTCCTTGTCCTTCTGACAACATCATTTCCTATATTAACGCCCAGAATGTGCGGATTGCTTATTCGTAGTTGAGCTTAAGAACCAGCATTTCATCTCGTTTTCATCGCACAACTGACAAAATGAAAAGCTGATTCTCATCCTGACAACTAGATTCACCTGTATGATTCTGACCTCCCGCAATAGTAAAACCTCTAAGGGTTACACAATCCCTTCCTTTGAACGCCGCAGGGTTGGTAGTCATCCTCGATCACTGCTTATCATTTTGATTCTCTCTGTAGTTTTTTGGGGCGTGATTGGTGGCCGTTTGTTTTATTTGCAGTTGGTTGAAGGCAGCCGCTACCACCAACTTGCTATTAATAATCGAATTCGCCTGATTTCTAATCAGCCTACTCGGGGCAGAATTCTAGACCGTGATGGACGGGAACTAGCAGGAAGTCGCCTATCTTACGCAGTATATGTATGGGCATTTGCAGTTCGTGAGCCGAGCTGGGAAAATACTCGCAAACAGGTTGCTCGGCTGCTTAGTATTTCTGAAATTGAAATTCAAAAACGGTTAGAACAAGTCGATCAAGAATCTCCATTCTTGTTTCGTATTGCTCAGGATATTAGCCCTGCCCAAGTAACAGCATTTCAAGAACGTATGACAGATCTTCCTGGTGTGGTGGTAAACACTGAAACAGTACGCTACTACCCCAATAATGAATTGGCTGCGCATGCGTTGGGATATCTCGGCGAAATCTCTGGAGAAGAACTGCAACAACGTACCAATGAGGGGTATCGCCTGGGTGATGTTGTAGGGCAGATGGGTGTAGAAGCCGCCTTTGAACAACAGTTGCGTGGCGATCGCGGCGGGCAGCAGATTGAAATTGATGGGACGGGGCAGGTCGTCCGCGTTTTAGGCGAAAAATTGGCTCGGCCAGGGCAAGACGTACAGCTTACTTTAGATTTGGATTTGCAAAAAGCAGCGGAATCTGCCTTAGGAAATAGAGAAGGAGCGATCGTTGCGCTTGCCTCCGAAACAGGCGAAGTTTTAGCTATGGTTAGTCATCCTGCGTTTAATCCTAATTTGTTTACAAGCCAGATTAACGCAACCCAGTGGCAGCAGCTTCAAAGCAAAAAATTTCCCTTTGTCAATCGTGCTTTGCAAGGCTATCCGCCTGCTAGTACGTTCAAAATTGTCACTACTACAGCAGCTTTAGAGTCGGGTCGCTATTCTCGAAGTACTGTATTGCAAACTTCACCCTACCTTAATTTAGGTGGCATCAAGTTTTGGGAGTGGAATAGATCGGGATTTGGTCAACTAGATTTTGTTGGCGCGATGGCAAACAGTAGCAATACCTTTTTTGGCAGCGTAGGTATGGGTGTGGGTGAAACGACCCTCATTCGATGGGCACGAAAGTTTGGTTTAGGGCAAAAGACAGGCATTGAGCTGGGCGGAGAGGCGCACGGATTGGTGCCAGATGCGGCGTGGAAGCAGAAAATTTTTAACGAAGATTGGTACCCAGGTGACACGGTCAATTTCTCCCTAGGGCAGGGGGCGATTCAGGCGACACCACTCCAGGTGGCAGTCATGTTCGCTGCTATTGCCAATGGTGGTGCTCGGGTTACGCCACATCTGAAAAAGGGTTCAGAGGCATCGACTCAGCGCCAGTCTGTCGATCTTAGTACCGAGACGTTACAGGTAATTCAGGAGGGACTGAGGGCAGTTGTTGTGCGGGGCACGGGTCAAGCGTTAAACAGTTCTTCTCTGCCACCCATTGCGGGCAAAAGCGGTACTGCCGAAGACCCGCCGCGTCAGTCTCATGCCTGGTTTGGGGCCTATGCTCCGGCTGACAACCCTGAAATTGTTGTCGTAGCCTTTGCTGAAAATTCTGGTGGTGGCGGTGGCTCGATCGCGGGGCCAATGGTAAAACAAGTCTTGGCAGCCTACTTTGAACCTGAACTGGCACTACAGCCTTAACCAATTGCTGTCTATCAGTACTTCGGAACTTCTGCTAGTGAGAAATAGGGGCTAATCGCAAGGTGAAGACACTGCCCTCTCTGGGTTGGCTTGCAACGGTTAACTGCCCCCCATGGCTCTTGGCGATCGCCTTGGCAATCGCCAACCCCAACCCAGTGCCGCCAGTCTTGCGAGAGCGATCGCTATCGACCCGATAAAAGCGTTCAAAAATACGGTTTTGTTCAGCTAGGGGAATACCAACCCCGGTATCTTTGACGGCAACAATAGCAGTGCGATCGCGAGTCTCTAAGCTCACCAGCACCGACCCGCCTGGGGTGGTGTACTGAATGGCGTTGGCAATTAAGTTAGAGACGAGTCGATAGAGTTGAGATTCATGTCCTAAAACGTAAATTTCGACATCGGGAATTTGATTGGTCAAGTGGATATCTGAGACGGTGGCCAGTTCCGAGAATTCTTCGGTTAAATCAGCGACCAAATCATTGAGACAGCAGGGTTTAAACGATTTGGGTGAGGCGTCCTGTTCCAGGCTGGTCAGCAACAATAAGTCGCCGACCAAGTGGCTGAGGCGACGGCCCTGGCGCTCTACGGTTTGGAGCATGGGTGTAACCTCCTGCTGGAGGGTTGGTGGCAGTCGCAGAATCGCTTCTACCGTGGCTAGCAAACTGGCCAGAGGCGACCTGAGCTCGTGGGCGGCATCGGCGGTAAACTGCTGCTGCCGTTGATAAGACTGGTAAATCGGCTGCATGGCCAGACCCGCCAGCCACCAGCTAGAGGCTGCTACTAGGGCCAAAGCCAGGGGCAACCCTATGGCTAACACCCACTGAATACGCTTCACCTCAGCATCAAAGGGGGCCAGGGTGCGCCCAATTTGCATGTGCCCCCAGGAGGGATGATCATGGCCATCAGTATTGGTGGGATGGGCATCGGCACTGTGCAAAATGGTGGTGAACTGGCGGTAGCGAGTGCCATTGTCGCTTTGTAGAGTTTGCCACAGGGCAGGGTTCACAGTTTGGGGCAGGGGCAAGGGCTGATTGGGCGAAAAGGCCAAAAGTTCGCCATGGTGATTGAACAGGCGAATGTAGTAGCTGCTGCGATCGCTAATGCCAATGGTATGGCGCTGAATCACGGTAGGCTGGGGCACACAGACCTGCCCTGCCACACACAGATCCGGAAAAATTTGCTGCAAAACAACGGTCGGGTCTGCCGACGGGGGCAGCATGGGTTCTAGGCTGTCGTGGAGCGTCCCGGCGATCGATTCAATTTCTCGCTCTAGGGCAGCCCAGTTTGACTGAATCAGCGCCCGGTAGATCCCCAGCCCCGATAGACTCAAAATCATCGCCATGACCCCGGCATACCAGAGGGCCAAGCGGGTGCGACTGCGACGAAAGAGTTGTTGGCTATTCATGGGTAGCTACAGGGATGAGTTGAAACGATAGCCTTGGCCAGGAATGGTCTCGATTGGGCAGGCACAGCCATGCTTGGCCAGCTTGCGGCGCAACAGGCGAATTTGGGCGGCCACCACATTGCTCACTGGCTCGTCGTCAAGATCCCACAGCTGGTAGCGAATTTTGCTGCCGGGAATGATGCGATCGCAGTTTTGCATCAGGTAGGTCAGCACCTGAAACTCTTTTAGAGTGAGAGGAATGGTCTGGGCAGGTTGACCGGGTAGCTCAACCTGTAGTTGGGTGTTGGCATCGTCTAGGGTAAAAGCGCCCACAGTCAACTGCTGAGGCTGGAGCTGGGGCGATCGCCGCTGAATTGCCCGCAGCCGCGCCAGCAGTTCCTCCATCACAAAGGGTTTAACCAAATAGTCATCGGCTCCGGCGTCTAGCCCAGTGACGCGATTTTCGGGCTGGCCCAGGGCAGTCAGCATCAGCACCGGCAAAGGGTTTTGGTATGCCCTGAGCCGCTGGCATAGCTCCAGCCCAGACAGCTCGGGCAACAGCCAATCAACAATGGCCAAGGTGTAGTCCGTCCACTGGTTTTCGAGGCAGTACCAGGCCTGGGCACCATCGGTCACCCAGTCCACCACATACTTCTCACCCATCAAAACCTGCTTAATCGCCAGTCCCAAATCCTCCTCATCTTCCACCAGCAAAATTCGCATAGCGTCGGGGTACAACAGTTCACGACGTTGATCTTACAGAACGACCCGCCGTTTCACCTCGATTTCATCTGGTCTCTGGCAGACTACGACCGACCGTACCCAAATTTCGGAGTGAGGAACCATGCGTTACACCCAAAAGCCTTTTCTAGAAGCCGTTCTAATTACCGTTCTGTTTCTAGCTGTACCCAAAGCCGCAATCTCCCACGTGGGCCACGGCGATGAATTCCAGGCCGAAGGCGGCGTCAACCGGGTCGAGGTCAAGGCCGAGACCGACTCCCTCTTGGGGATCGAGGTTAACTCCATTAAGTCTGCTGCCGATGGCAGCGCCGCCGTACTGATTCCGGTGACGGCCCTGGTGGACGATGCCGGTCAACAGCTTGTCTTTGTGCAGTACGAGAATTTTTATGAGCCAGTGCCGGTAACGACTGGTGCGACCCAGGGCGACCTAATTGAAATTACCGATGGACTATCGGTAGGGGAGCAGCTTGTCACCCAGGGCAGCCTCTCGCTCTATGCCGAATCACGCAAAACCCAAACTGCTGATGCAGCTACCAGCCCCGAGGCACTCGTTACCCCTCAAAACCATGCCCAGGCCGATGCCCAAGGCATTCCCCACAGCCACGATGCCACTGGCAATCTCGCTCAGTCCAGTGAAACGGCCCCCCCAGATGGTGATCTAGCTCAAGCGAGTGAAACCGTTGCACCCTCCAGAGGCTTTCCGTGGGCGCTTGTAGTCGGAGTCACATCAGCGGCTGCCGTAGTAACTGGGGCAATGACCTTTTTAAGTAGCGGTCGCAAAAAGAAGAGCCGCTTTTCTGATGGCACCTACTCCGGCAAAAGAGGGGACTACTAGCGCAGGTTGCTGCTCCAAATCAATGCCCCAGCAGGAGGTTGTCGCCTCGCCATCGGGGTTGCCATGCAACAGATGCGCTGGTGCGACGGACGGTATCTTTTTCTCAGATATTACTTAGATGTTTAACTCACTTCTGAACCAGACCCTCAAAAATTCCATTGCCCAGCGGTGGTTTATCGTGGCCGCTGCCATTGCGGTCACAATCTGGGGCATTTTCAGCCTCACCCAAATGCCGCTGGATGTGTTTCCCGAGTTTGCGCCGCCCCAGGTCGATATCCATACCGAGGCCCCTGGCCTGGCCCCCGAAGAAGTGGAAACCCAAATTACCGTGCCCATCGAAAGCGCAGTGAACGGCCTGCCCGGTGTAACCACCGTGCGCTCCTCGTCAAAAGTGGGCCTATCGATGGTGCAGGTGGTGTTTGACCAAGAGGCCGATATTGCCCAGGCGCGGCAGTTGGTCACCGAACGCCTGCAACAGGTGAGCAGCCAGCTGCCAGCGGGTGCTCACACCCCCGAGCTATCGCCCCTGGCCTCGCCCCTGGGCACGATTTTGATGTATTCCTTTACGCTCAATGGCCAGGGCCAGACCTCAATGCTGGATCTGCGCCGCCTGGTAGACGGTGCCCTCAGCCAGCAGATTTTGTCGGTGCCGGGGGTGACGCAGGTGACCGTCTACGGCGGTGACGAACGGCAGGAGCAGGTTTTGGTGAATCCGGAGCAGCTGCGCGATCGCAATGTGGCCCTCAATGAGGTCACCGACGCGGCCCGTGGCGCGAACTCCAACGCCCCTGGCGGCTTTTTGATCGGCGGTGGCCAAGAGCTGCTGGTGCGCGGCCTGGGCCAGGTGCAGTCAATTGACGACCTTCAGCAGTCGGTGGTCAAGGTCGAAAATGGCGAACCCATTCTGCTGCAAGACGTGGCCGAGGTGCAGACCGGGGCCGCTCTGAAGCGAGGCGATGCCAGCTTTAATGGTGCTCCCGCCATCGTGCTGATGATCAACAAGCAGCCGGACGTGGATACACCCACGGTGACTCAGGCGGTGGAAGCGGTGATTGCCGATTTGCAGCGCACCTTCCCGACCGACGTGCAGATGGCCCGCACCTTTCGCCAGTCAAACTTTATCGACTCTGCTATTGGCAACGTCAGCGGTTCGCTGATTGAGGGCATCATCATTGTGTCAGTCATCATGCTGCTGTTTTTGATGAACTGGCGCACGGCGATCATCACCCTCAGTGCCATTCCCCTGTCGCTGCTGATTGGCCTGATGTTCATGAAAGCCTTTGGTTTGGGCATCAACACTATGACCCTGGGCGGTCTGGTGGTGGCCATTGGCTCGGTGGTCGATGACTCGATTGTGGATATGGAGAACTGCTATCGCGGTCTGCGCACTAACCAGGCCCAGGGCAACCCCAAGCACCCCTTCCAGGTTGTGTACGACACCTCGGTAGAGGTACGGCTGGCAGTAATTTTTTCCACGGTGATTATCGTGGTGGTGTTTGCGCCGATCTTTAGTTTGACCGGGGTAGAAGGGCGAATTTTTGCGCCGATGGGCTTGGCTTATCTGCTTTCCATTGCTGCCTCTACCCTGGTGGCGATGACCCTGTCGCCCGCCCTCTGTGCCATTTTGCTGGCTAACCAAACCCTGCCCCAGGAGGGGACGTTTGTATCGCGCTGGGCGGAGCGGCTCTACCGTCCGCTGCTAAACCTGTCGATGCGGGCACCCCAGCTCATTCTGGCGCTGGCGCTGGCGGCGCTGGTGGCAGCTATGGCAATTGTGCCGTCCTTAGGGCGGGTGTTTTTGCCGGAATTTCAGGAAAAATCCCTGGTTAACTCCATGGTGCTGTTCCCTGGTGTGTCGCTGGATATCACCCATCGGGCGGGGATAGCGCTGGCCACAACGCTGCAAGATAACCCCCTCTACGAATGGGTGCAGGTGCGGGCGGGGCGCGCCCCTGGTGATGCCGATGGAGCGGGGGTGAATATGGCCCACGTCGATATTGAACTCAGCGACCTGGCCCTGGAAGACCGGGAGGCCAGTGTGCAACAACTGCGGGAGGCGTTTTTGGCGCTGCCGGGGGTAGCCCCAAACATTGGCGGGTTTATCTCCCACCGCATGGATGAGGTGCTGTCGGGGGTGAGAAGTGCGATCGCCATCAAAATCTTTGGCCCCGACCTGGCAGAACTGCGCCGCATTGGGGAGCAAGTACGCGACACTATTGAACCGATTGAAGGGGTCGTTGACCTCCAGCTAGAGCCGCAGTTGCCCATTCGCCAGGTGCAGATCCAGTACGATCGCACCGCAGCCGCGAGCTATGGTCTCAGCATGGCGGCGATCTCCGATGTGGTAGAAACGGCGCTGAACGGTCGGGTGGTCTCCCAGGTGCCGGAAGACCAGCAGTTGGTCAATATTGCCGTCGGTCTCCAAGAGTCGGCCCGCAACAACCTGGATGCGATTCGCGCTATCCCCATTGCTACTCCCACGGGCGAGACGATTTCTCTGGGGGATGTGGCCGCCGTTGACTACGGCATGGGGGCGAATGTGGTGAATCGGGAAGATGTGTCGCGGCTGATTGTGGTCTCGGCCAACGTGGCCGAGCGCGACCTGGGCAGCGTGGTGGGCGATATTCAAGCCCAGATTCAGCAGAATGTGCAATTGCCCAACGGTTACTTCATCCAGTACGGGGGCCAGTTTGAGTCAGAGCAGCGGGCCACCAGCAGCTTGCTGATTTACAGCATTCTGGCGGCGATCGCGATCGCCGTGCTGATGTTCTTCTCGGTTAAGTCGTTGCCCGCTACGGTTGCCATCATGATCAACCTGCCCCTGGCGCTGGTGGGGGGCATTATCTCCATCCTGCTGACCGGCGGCGTGATGTCCATCGCCTCGCTGATTGGCTTCATTACCCTGTTCGGTGTGGCCGTGCGCAATGGCCTGCTGTTGGTCGATAACTACAACAGCAAATTCGCCCAGGGATTACCGCTCAAGGAGGTGATAGTTGGTGGATCGCTTGACCGGGTCAACGCCATTTTGATGACGGCGCTGACCTCGGCGTTGGGGATGCTGCCCCTGGCGATCGCCAGCGGGGCTGGGAATGAGATTCTGCAACCGCTGGCGATCGTGGTGCTGGGTGGCCTCTTCACCTCCACCGCTCTGACGCTGCTGGTGATCCCGGCGATCTACGCCAAGTTTGGTAAGTGGCTGATGCCAAAACGAAAGCAAACTGCCTTGGAGGTTGCGATCGCTGTCAATGCGGCGGCGGGTTCTACCATAGGGGCAAGGCAGTAGTTAGTGAAGATGAGCTAGATGCGCGATCTCGTCACCTTGTCGAAAAATGAGATCGCGCATTTTTTACTCATCACTTCAAACTGTTTGAGCCAAAAATTTATGACACAAGACAGCTCTTTACCTACAACAAAATCATCGCCTCTTAAAAAGAGAGGATTTCGATTTCAATCCTCTAGCCTTAAAAAATATTGGCCCCTTTTCCCTATTTTGGGATTATTCCTCATTATCGGTCTTGTTCTGGAACAGCCGGGGAGTCATCTTCGGTTTCAATCACCTTTACTCGGGCAGCTACCTGATTTAGCTATGTCAGACGGTGATCCGTACATTCGAGCACTGATGTTAACTATCTCGGCCAGTGAGTCAAATAGCAAAAATTCTTATTTTCTTTTGTATGGCAGTAAACATGTCCATGATTTAGGACAACACCCCAACCAATGTAGGCCAATTAAAACTGGCCCAAACCAAGGTCAGTGCTCAACGGCGGCTGGGCGATATCAATTCCTGACTTCTACCTGGATAGAGAAAGCCGTCAAGTATCACCCACATCCCCACCAGACTAATCATGGAATGACCTACAGCTTCGAGCCACAGTATCAGGATATTGTGGTATATCGCTGGCTCAGTGATCATCATCAATGGAATATTGATATTTTAGCTTTGCTTAAAGAAGATCGAGTTGAAGAAGTCTTGACTGAACTATCTAATGTTTGGACAAGTCTGGGCAACGGCATTGAGGATAACTCGATGACACCTTATTTGCCTAGTCTCTATCGACAGCTACTCAGTGAAGAGCTGCGGAATTGAATTTCAGATCTAAAGCGGATGACTTCGCTTGGACTTTTAAATTGCTTTTCCAGGCGATGAAAGAATGATGAAATGCTCGCCATCATGAATGTATCTTTCAACTCCTAAAAAATGCCCCCAGGGGGGATATCCTAGAATTGTAATCCAAGTTTTGCCGTAAGCTTTATGAGCTTGTTTAAGCCCCATGATTCCAACTCCTCGGTTATTACAGTGTCTTAGAAATCCTACCTTTGCTCGCCTCTACGCGGCCCAGACCATTAACCTGGTTGGTGATGCCCTGACTTGGCTGGGGTTAGCGCTACTTGCCTTTGAGTTGGCAAACGAAAACGCTGGGCTGATTTTGTCAGGAGCGCTGACCCTGCGAGTTGTGGCCTACGTGGTGCTGTCGCCGCTAGCGGGGGCGATCGCTGATCGCATTGACCGCAAACGCATTATGGTCATCACCCATTTGGCGCGGATGGTAATTGTGTGTCTGCTGCCCTTTGTCACCCAGATCTGGCAAATTTACGCGATCGTGTTGGCCCTGAACATGTTCTCTGCCTTTTTTACGCCCACGTACACCGCCACTATTCCCTTGATCGCGACATCTGAGGAGTACCCCAGGGCGATCGCCCTTTCCAGTGCTACCTATCAGCTTTTAGGCGTACTTGGCCCCGGTTTAGCCGGTAGCGTTGCCGCCTTTGTGGGTACCCGGCAGGTATTTTTTCTAGATGGCATCACGTTTCTGACCGCTGCCATTTTGATCGTTACTCTGCCAGGGCAACTGATGGTCACGCAGCAACCGCAGGAGGCTAGAACAGTTCGCAGGACGCTCCAGGATATTCGCCTGGGCACCACCTGTCTACTCAATGATCCAATGATTAGATATGCCTTAGTCATGCAGTTGGTGGCGGCGATCGCCGGGGCTGCCATCTTGGTCAACACCGTCGGGTATGTCCAGGGCACTCTTCAAATGGGCAAGCTGGAGTATGGCTGGGTTATGGCCGCCTTTGGTATAGGGGCAACCTTGGCATCCATTGGTCTAGGCACCGTCAACCCTGGGCCGAAACAGACGGTACTCACTGGCCTGGGGGCGGCTCTGATTACCCTGGCTCTTTTACCCGCAAATTGGGTTAGCCTGAGCGGGCTACTGCTGCTGTGGGCTGTCGCCGGGGCAGGGCAAACCCTGGTGAATGTGCCGACCCAAACCTTAATTGCCGATCGGGTAGCTGTCGATATTCAAGGTCGAGTCTACGGTGCCCACTTTGCCTGGAGCCATCTGTGGTGGGCGTTCTCTTATCCCCTGGCAGGATGGATGGGGAGCCATTTTTCTACGGCTACTTTTTTGGGGAGCAGTCTAATTGGTGTAGCGGTTTGGAGTATTGCTCAACTCGTTTTCCGACCCATTGCACAGCCCGAGTGGCCCAGTGGGCTGTGGCACGACCATCAACACTTCCACGATGAAGAGCATTGGCATCGCCACAGGCGCAATCAAAAGGTTAGAGATGCTCACAGCCATCTTCACTTTCATCACAATCTCCAATCAGAGCTTTATGAGATTGGCTAAATGAGCCGCCGGGGTGACAGGCTCTTTGGCATAGTAATTTCATCCTGGTTTCATAGTCAGATGTTACGGTCTTAGATTGGAGAGGATAACCACTGGCTGCCACCCTTTTTTCGGTAGCTTGAGCACTATCAATGCGTATTTTGCTGGTCGAAGATGAGCCCGACTTGGGGCGAGCGATTAAGCGCACGCTAACTCAAGAAGCCTACGTGGTGGACTGGGTGCAGTCTGGGGATGAAGCGCTGACCTATCTGGAGAGCAGCACTGTCACCTACGTGCTTGGAGTACTTGACTGGATGCTGCCAGGGCTAACGGGGCTAGAGATCTGTCGCTGGCTACGGGCACGGCAGAATGCGCTGCCGATTCTCATGCTGACCGCCAACGATCGCATCGAAGACCGGATTGCCGGGCTCGATGCCGGGGCCGATGACTAT
The DNA here is from genome assembly GCF_000763385.1 of Leptolyngbya sp. KIOST-1. Classification (NCBI taxonomy): domain Bacteria; kingdom Bacillati; phylum Cyanobacteriota; class Cyanophyceae; order Leptolyngbyales; family Leptolyngbyaceae; genus Leptolyngbya; species Leptolyngbya sp. KIOST-1. Next base: position 1,672,166 of record NZ_JQFA01000002.1, on the reverse strand, counting down.
CTGGTCAAACCCTTCAGCATGGATGAGCTGCTGGCCCGGTTGCGGGCCTTGAGACGCCGCCCCGCTGACTTCAAGCCAGCTCAGATTCACGTTGGGCCGCTGACGCTGGACTGCGATCGCAGAATTGCCCTGCTGCACAGTGATACCGCCTCCGAGCAGGCGATTGAACTGACCCAAAAAGAGTTTCAGCTCTTGCAATATTTGATGGAGCACCCCGACCAAATTCTCACCCAAGAGCAGGTGCTCAACCAGCTGTGGGAATTTGGCGCAGAGCCCATCAGCAACGTGGTGGCGGCCCAGGTGCGGCTGCTGCGCCGTAAGCTGGGGCAGTATGGCTATGACGATATGATTGAAACCGTCTATGGCATGGGATACCGGTTCAAAGCTGAATAGACTGTTTCGCCGCAGCCGCTGGCAGCTCACGGGTTGGTATACCGGCGTCATGGCCGTCGTGCTGGCGATCAGTGCTTTGGGCATGTACGAGGCGATCGCCCACGCCCATCGGGTAGCCGCCGATCGCGAGCTAAAATCGGTCGCTGAAGCCGTTCACGACAACCTAGAGAAATCTCTCACCTCTGGCGATCAGATTGAGAGCGGTTCCTCTGAACTGCTGCCGAGCCTTTGTCTAACTGGGGATCCCTGCCTGGCCCCCTTTGAGCACAGCCAGAACCACTATCACCCCGGCGACCTATACTCCGGCAATTACTATATCCGAGTGCTAGGCACTAATGGGGCATTAGTTGCGACCGCTGGTGACTACCCCCCAGGACTACCCAGCCCTGATGTTTCTGCCCTTTGGCAAAGCCTGCGCGATGGGTCGGGTCAGCCCTACCGCCAGATTATTCTGCCCCTGTATGCCCTCGATGATCAACAACTGGTGGGCCGGGTCGTGGTGGGCCGTTCGCTCAATGACTTTGCCGCCTACCTCGCCACGGTTCGCTGGAATATGGCGTTAGGTCTACCCATTGTTCTAGCGCTCACGGCGATCGCTGGGTGGTGGCTGGCGGGGGTGGCGCTAAAGCCAGTGCGAATGTCGTACCGCAACATTCAGCAGTTTACGGCAGATGCCGCCCACGAGCTGAGAACCCCGCTGGCGGCGGTTCAAGCCACCACCGAGTCGGTGATTCGGCTGCCAGACATCTCCGATGCGGAGGCGCGAGATACACTCCAGGTGGTTGCTCGCCAAAACCATCGCCTAACCCTCTTAGTCAGCGATCTGCTGCTCTTGTCGCGGCTCGATATCCAAACTGCTACCCCTGGCTTTGCCTGCTGCTTACAAGACGTGCTGAGCGATATTGAGGAAGAGATGGCGGCGCTATCTATGGCCAAGGGCATTGGCCTAGTGCTCGATCAGCCTGCAACCCCGCCCCTGGTGGTGATTGGTCACGAAGAGCAGCTCTACCGTCTGGTGCTGAATGTGGTCAGCAATGCCCTACAGCACACCCCTGCCAACGGGAAAGTCATTCTTTGCCTTAGAGCCGTAGATAAGCACGCTCTGATTACGGTAGAAGATACCGGAGTGGGCATTCACCCCGACGATCAACCCCGAATTTTTGATCGCTTTTACCGCATCGAAAAAGATCGGTCTCGCCAGAGCGGCGGAGCGGGTCTGGGTCTGTCGATCGCGCTGGCGATCGCCCAGGCCCACGGCGGCAGCATTCACGTCAAAAGCGCCGTCTCAAAGGGCAGCACCTTTAGTATTAAGCTACCGCTCGCGGCACCGGTTCGTTAAGAGAAGATGCATCGAAACCCTCTGATACAGAGGATATGCTGACTTTCTGGGTGAATAAGGGGTGAGAGCAAAGGCCTATCGCTATCGTCGGAGTTACCCGCTTCCCTAATCCTTATTGTTGCCTCAGCCAATTATGGATGTTCCGCTGGACATCCAACATATGCTATGAGCCCGCCTGAGTCTTGCCATAGAAATTCGACGCCGATGATACATACTGCACCATCGTCTCAGAGCCGCATTTTTAGATCCCCTCTTATAAGTCTCACGCCCACATTATGATTTGCATAACCTTTTTATCATGTGTTTTATGGCGTTAAACAGATATTGTTCTGACGGTTTTATAAATAGGTTCTTAACGTCTTGTTAATCCGTTAATTCAGCCTTTACTAGACACTCAGCTATTTTCCAAGTGGCTCTCATTTTACCGCCGCAGATTTCCTATATGTTTCTGGTATAGCTGTGGCCAGTCTAGTTAAGGCATGACCTCTCTAGAGGTTGAAACGTTTTAATGGTGGAACGTTTTCTGATTGTCCTAATCTCGGTGACCACAGCTATACGTCGAAATTGAGAGGCTCTATGCCACCCACCGACGCTATCCAGTTTTATCCAGTGTGAGGAGATATTCCCGAATGACTAAACTAATGTGGCGATTTTTGCTAGCGGTACCCGCTGCCTGGGGTGTTGCTGTGGCTGTTTCTAGTACAGCTGTCGCTGCTGAGTCGGCCACCGTTCAAGTGGACAGCTTCAACCAAGACTCGATTCAACTGGCTCAGATCACCAGCGTGTCGGATCTGACCGATGTGCTGCCCTCCGACTGGGCCTTCCAGGCGCTGCAAAGCCTGGTGGAGAATTACGGTTGTATTCAGGGTTACCCTGACCGCACCTTCCGTGGTCAACGCAGCCTCACGCGCTTCGAGTTCGCTGCTGGTCTGAACTCCTGCTTGGATGTCATTGCCACCTTAATCGCTCAGTCGGGCATCAACCCCGACGATCTAGCTACCATCCGTCGCCTGCAAGAAGAGTTCCAGGCTGAACTGGCTACCCTGCGTGGTCGCGTCGATGCTCTCGAAGCTGAAACCGCTGCCCTGCGCGCTCAGCAATTCTCCACCACCACCAAGCTGCGGGGGCAAGCTGACTTTCATTTGGTTACCCCTTTTGACGGCATTACCGGTGAAGCAAACACCAGCGTTGCCAACCGCGCTCGCTTAAACTTCGACTCCAGCTTCACTGGCGACGATCGCTTGCGTATTCGCCTGCAGGCTGGTGATGGTAACGCCATTTCCCCAGGTGTGCTCGGTGGCTTGGCCAACGCTCGGGGTAGCGACTACAACGTAACCGTTGACGACTTCTACTACCGATTCCCCGTTGGTAACCGCATCACTCTAACTGCTTCTGCCCGTGGTCTTCAGGGCGACGACTGGGTCACCGACACCATCGTTCCTTTTGATGGCCCCTCTGTCGCCCAATATGGAGAACCAGCTTTTTATACCAGCGGCGGCAGTAGCTCCAACGGTGCTGGTGTTGGTATCAGCATCGCCCTGACTGACAGCATCGTTTTTGATGCTGGTTACACGGCTGGCAACGGATCAGCCACTAATCCCCAGGCTACCAGTCCTGCGGTTGGTATCTTTGCTGCTGCCAACCAGAGCTACATTGCTCAGCTTAGCTTCCTGAGCGATGGTTTTCTAGATGCTGGTATTGCCTACCTACACAACGACCGGTCTATCACCTTCCAAGGTGGTCTACCCGGTGGTACTGACACCTATGCTGGTCTGTTGAACCTTGACTTTGGTAGATTCTTCATCGCTGGCCATGGTGCGTATCAAACCTACAACGGCGGCAACGACTTTAGCTGGACCGCTGGTCTTGGCATCAACGATTTCCTGGCTGAGGGTGCTCAGCTAGGCGTTTACGGTGGTCAGCTACCCCAGGTGCGTGGTACCACCAACAACCCCACTCTTATTGAAGGTTACTACGAGGTGCCCTTTAACGAATTCCTAACTATCACTCCTGCCCTCATCTATGGGGATACCAACCTGGGTGGTACCGATGAAACTGGTTTCTGGGGTGTCCTGCGCGCCACCTTCCGGTTCTAAGTTGAGAGGCTAGCGATTTTCGCTACCTAGGTTTGCCAAGTCAAAAAAGTAGCTTTTTTTGTTGAAATTAGACCTCTCCCTAAGCTCCGCTCCAGATGCCCTCCAGCAGCCATTGCTTGTCTAAATCCATCGCTCGATCACTCAACGACCTAAGCCGTGCCCAGCGCTCACCCATGGGTGCCGTAGACAGCATGGAGATTCATTATGACTTCTCAAATTACAGTCGCTTCACCAGCATTGAGTGGGCCGATCACCGAGAGTGAACTAACGACCATGGCCACCACCCCAATTACCGGATGCAGCAGACCTAAAGCCGCTATGGGAATCGTTAACAGACTGTAAATAGATGCTCAAAACGGGTTCTGCACGGTATTCACCTTGGAGAGTTCCTCCTGCACCAGGGTGACATCGGCGGCCTGAATGGCCACATCAGCCCCAGCCCCGATGGCAATGCCCACAGCTGCCTGAGTTAGTGCCGGGGCGTAGTTAATGTTGTCACCATAATGGCCACCTTGCCGTGTTTGCGTTGTAGGTGCCTGATGGCGTCCACTTTGTCGCCCGCGACCATCATTGGCTGAGTGCCTTGGGCTTTGAGGGTAGCAATGGCTGCTTTAGAATCGGCCTTGACAGTATCCGAAATGGCGATCACCCTAGCGGCTTGGTTGCCAATGGCCACGGCGGTTTTGCCCTAGGCATTCAGTTCCGCTAGGGCTGCTTCCAGGGATTGAGAAGAGATCCCGGCCTCCTGCAGTAGGCGGCGACTGCCGACACGTGCCGGTTCACCCTTTACCTGTCCCTGCACCCCTCGGGCGGTGAGCGCCTGAACTAAATGACGGTGAAAATCTCTATCCCTTCGGCTCGGGCTCCTTAGACGATGGATGGCCCGGCCCAGGGATGGCCTTAGGGTTACCCTGGCTCTGGCCCTGATTGCGGCGGTGGGGTCGTGGCTGGTGAGGGTGGCGCTGGAGCCGGTGCAAATACCGTACCGCATCGAGAAAGATCGATTACTCCAGAGCGGTGGAGCGGGTCTGGGGCTGTCGATCGCGCTGGCGATCGCCCAGGCCCATGGCGGCAGCATTCACGTCAAAAGTGCCGTCTCCAAGGGCAGCACCTTTACCATTAAGCTCCCCCTCGCCAGTTCAGGCACACCCCTAGGCCAGCTTCGCCCGTCGCAGCAGCACCGCGTTAATCGCCACAATCACAGTCGAAAGGCTCATCAGTAGGGCACCCACCGCTGGGGACAGCAAAATTCCCCAGGTTGCCAGTACCCCCGCCGCTAGGGGAATGGCAAAGATGTTGTAGCCCGTAGCCCAGAACAAGTTTTGGATCATCTTGCGGTAGGTCTTTTTGGCCAAGACCAGCGCCTTGACGGCATCGAGCGGATCGTCTTCGATCAGTACTAGGTCAGCCGACTCGATCGCCACGTTTGTTCCGGCCCCAATGGCTAGCCCCATCGTGGCCTCCAGTAACGCTGCGGCATCGTTGACGCCGTCGCCAACGAAGGCGGTGGGGGCTTCTTTTTTCAGTTCCTTAATGCGGTTGACTTTGTCTTCTGGCAGTACGCGGGCGTAGTAGCGATCGATGCCCAAATCCTCAGCCACCGCACGGGCTACCGCCTCGGCGTCGCCGGTAATCATCACCGCCTGAATGCCCATCTGGTGCAGGCGATCGATAGTAGTGCGGGCGCTGTCGCGCACCCGGTCAGCCATCGAAATCACCGCGATCGCCCGATCGAGCGCCATCAGCACCACCGCACTTTCGCCCCGCTCATCAGCCCGATCGAGCGCTGCTTGCAGGGGCTCTGGCCAAGCCAGGTTTTGCTCCTGTACCCATTCTGGCCGACCCACTCGGTAGGTCTGCCCATTGACCTGACCTTCCACGCCGCGTCCGGTGATGGTTTGGAAGTCGTTCATGGGGGGCACGTCAAGCTGACGCTGGTGGGCCGAGTCAACAATGGCCTTGGCCAGGGGATGTTCAGAGGGATTTTCGAGGGCAGCGGCGATCGCTAGGGCCTCATCTTCTAACATGCCGTCTACCGCGATCTGCTGCACGCCAAACTTACCCTGGGTCAGGGTTCCGGTCTTGTCAAAGGCCATGATTTTGATATCTTTGGCCCGCTCCATCGAGTCGCGGTTGCGCACCAAAATTCCATTGCGGGCGGCTAGCCCGGTCGAGTTGGCAATCACCAGAGGAATGGCCAGGCCCAGGGCGTGGGGGCAGGTAATGACCAGCACCGTTACCGCTCGGTTAATGGCAAACACCAGGTCGCTCAGGGTGAGCCAGACAATAAAGGTCAGGGTGCCCGCTGCGATCGCAATCAGGGTGAGCCAGTAGGCCACCTTGTCAGCCAACACCTGATAGCGGCTGCGCGACGACTGCGCTTCTTCCACTAGCCGCATAATCTGGCTAATCGCCGTGTCTTCACCCACCCGTGTGACCTTGACCTGCACAGAGCCATCAGTGTTGATGGAGCCTGCTACCACCTCATCGCCCACCTGTTTGTGTACCGGCTTAGACTCGCCGGTCAAAAACGACTCATTGACGCTGGTGCTGCCCTCAATGATTTCCCCATCGTTGGGAATCTGCTCGCCAGGGCGAATCAGAATGATGTCGCCTACCTGAATGTCGCTGGCGGGAACGTCATCGATCTGGCCGTTGCGCATGCGGTGGGCTGCACTGGGTACTAAGGTCGAGAGTTCTTCTAGAGCCTTACTGGCCCCCTGCACTGAGGCCATTTCAATCCAGTGGCCCAGCAGCATAATCACAATCAGCGTGGCCAGTTCCCAATAAAAGGGCATACCGTCTAGCCCCAGGGAAACCGCCAGGCTGTAGACAAAGGCCACCGTAATCGCCAGGGCAATCAGCGTCATCATGCCAATTTGGCTTGTCAGTTCGTGCCATGCCCCCAGCAAAAAGGGCCAGCCCCCATAGAAGTAGAGGGCAATGCCAAGGACTGGGTTAATCCAGGTTGAGCCGGGAAAGGCGATCGCCTCGTAGCCTAGCCAGCCCTGCAATTGCGGCGAGAAGTAGAGAATTGGCAGGGTTAGCAGCAGGGAGACCCAAAACCTCTTTTTGAACATCCCAGGGCTGTGCCCCGCATGTTTGTCGTGGCTAGAAACAGCACCATGCTCTGAAGTGCCATGATGCATTCCAGAGTGATCATGCTGTGTCGCGTGGTCGTGGTTCATGGTTGCGCCCTTATTGACTGACGTGAGTACCAGGGGATCTGTCTGTAGGTCTTTTTCCTGAGTGACCAGGAGAACCCAACGCCAAGATACTTACGAACAGATTTACGAGAGAAGTATGAAATCAGGATGAAATCACTCCCGAGCAGCAACACATCTTATTTTCATCCAGCCTAGAGGTTATTTCTATGCAACTAAGATTGAAGTCTAAATTTTGGCTGTAGAAAAATTCAGATACTGAACTGAGCTTGGTATGTGATTATCTATTCTCAAGCTCCTCAATTAGTGCCTTCATCTCATCAATCTCTCTAACCTGGGACTCAATAATCTCTCCGGCAAGCTCTTGAACACGCGGATCTGAGAGATTAGCCCGCTCACTCGTTAAAATTGCAATTGAGTGGTGCGGAATCATCGCCTTCATCCAGGCGATATCCCCAACAGTGGTCTGGCTACGAACAAGCCATAGCGACAGGGCAAATACTATAATGCTGCCCACAAAGATACTTGTGTTTACTTTTCGGTTGCCATACATATTTAGCATAAAGCCAAGCATGATACCAGCCATGACTGCTCCCATGATTAGAGCCATATAGACTCGCGTCTCACTGAAGTAAATGTGATCTAGCCGGTAAACATTCAAGTACATCAGAAAGAACATTGCAACGGTCGATGTTGCCACCATTGCGGCAAATCTTCCATACTTTCCCATAAACATTGTTTCGTTTTTCATCGCTTTTTGAGTAGACATGTCGTTTAATACTCCTTATTAGATGCGCCTAATGAGCCTTATGATTGGGGTTTGAAGTGTTGATGAGATAGGCTTAATTGCTTGTCCTAAACTCTAATCTTGGCTATCAACTCCAGCAAGCTCAACGGAGCATTCTATCTGTGCGATAGCCATCAAAGCCAGTAAAAATTACTGGCGATAGTCAGGATTTCAATACTTAGAATGCAGCAAAAACTGTGGTTATTTCGTTGCTACGGCTGTATTGGCAATCCGACGGTAAGTATTAGCTGCGGTACGACAAGCCTGAGCGCACTTTTGACAGTGCTCCATGTCGTGTTTCTCACACTCAGTTGCACAAGCTTCACAAATCTCGGCACAGGCATTCGCTAAGGGGGCAATGAAGTAGGAACCCCGTACCATAAAGGTTGCTAGCGTGCGACAGCTATCACCAGTATCCAGGCACATCCGAGCACACTTCACCATTTCTGCCTGTCCCATACAGGCTTCAGCACAGTGCTCACATTCCACTACACAAGCCATGGCTTCATCGAAGCTAGATTGATATTTTTCGTGATTGAGAAGCATGATCATTCTCCATTAATTTCTATTTGACAATAGAAATTTAGATTAGAATTCCTTCATTTACACCTCTCCAGGGTATGAAGATCAATTTCTTACTGATTGAATAGGGTGATTTCATCCTGATTTCATAAGTTGATGGTACTGTGCTCTGCCTCTAAATCGGTTGAAATACTATGACAAGCACTTATTTCACATGAATGATGTCTCTCATGTTAAACCAGTTATATCGATGAATGCCATACGGAAAGCCAATCAAAAAAGTCAGAAACAAAACAGAAAGAACAATCCCAAACGGTAGACTAACTGCAAAAGTTGAGCCCATAAAAGTTAGAAAAAAGGTTGATGGAATCATGCCAAGTAGAGTTGCAGTGGCATAAATTGGCAGCGAAAGCCCTGTGATACCGGCCCCATAGCTAATTAGGTCAAATGACAAGATAGGAAGCAGGCGCGTGATGAAGATTACCCAACCTAGATAAACTTCTCCTCGATTTTTAGAAAAGTAGATGAGTTTGCCCGTCAATGCACGAACAGCCGATCGCCCTAAGGTGTATCCAATAAAGTACGCCAGCAAACCACCTAAGAAGCCACCAATGATACTATAGATTCCTGCCCAAACTGGCCCCCAAACCATACCAGCCGCTACCGCCAGAGGAGCGCTTGGAATGGGACTAAGGACAACAGACAAAATTAGAATACCAATGTAGGCTAGTACTCCTAACCATCCCCAGCTTTGAATAGCTTGCTCCAAACCTTGTGCAGAGAATAAATCAAAGTCTGGTTGAACCCAAATCCAGCTGCAAATTAGTAGGCACAGCAACAGAATGCTGAGGGCGATCGCATTCTGCCGATTGAGAAATCGCTGCTTCCCTAGTCGCTTACGCTTCATAAAAAGACTAACCAGGGGATTGCCTGTTGTAACATTCTGGTGTACGGGCAGTGTTAGCATTATGGAGCGCCTTCACAGCGGATAGATCGCAGCTGTCTAGCTTTTTTAGATATCTCCAAGCAGTGAGAGCGATCGCATTATTTGACTCACGGTTACGAATCCAGCTCATTCCATGTTTTGCCACCGTCTTGTGATTGAAAGACAACATTGTTCTCATTGACAGCATAGAGAACTTGGGCGTTAGTAGGAGCAGCAGCCATATATAAAATTGTGCCCTCTAATTCATCGCTCCAGGGTCCCCAGGATTGTCCGCCATCCACGCTACGGTACAATCCAGCATCCGTAGAAGAGATACGGTATCCCAACATCGTCGTTTGATCGCCCTCTGCTTGTAGTGCTAATCCGGCGATTGGAGCAGTGGCTGTACTGGGAATCAGTGACCATGTTTTGCCTGCATCCTGACTTTCATATAGCCCCGCTTGTGTTGTTGCTAACACTCGTTCTGGATTAAGAGGATCAACATTAAGGCTAAAGGGTACTGCCTCTAAACCACTGGCAGGCTGTTTTGTCCAGGTTTGACCCGCATCGTTTGATACAAAAAAGCCTTGTTGCCCAGATGTAGCTAAGCCGTAAATGGTATCAGGGTTGCTAGGTGCGATCGCCATGGCATGAAAATCAACCCCTCGCATGGAAACTTCTTGCCAATCTAACCCTTGATTTTGGCTCACTTGAAAACCTAAGTTACCACCCTCTGGCGGATGTCCACTGGCATAGAAGCGGTTTGCATCAGTGGGGTGCGAGATAAACCCCATGTAATCGTACTGCTCTTTTACCCAAAACCACTGACCCGTCTCAGATCGTTTCAAAAGCCCACTATGACTAGCAATATAAATAATTTGAGGATCGTCAGGACTGACGGTTAATCCGTGAATGTGATTATTTGTTTGCCAGTTTTCGGCTGGTTTTAGAGATGCTTCTAAAGTAGTGGGTGCTGGTGCGCTATCTGCTTGGTTCGATGGCGATTGAGATACAGCACTGGACAAATTGCCGCCGGTAGGCTGGCTGGTACGGCTAAACAACCAGGCTGTGCCTCCCAAGATTAGGAGAAATATTGTTGCAGGAACAACATAAGCTAACCATTTTGTAGCTTTTCCCTCGTTTGAATTTGGCTGACTCATAATGTCCTTATCGTAGTTTTTGGGTTACTGCCTCATACCATCATGCTGCCAAGGGGTCGCTATGCGGCTGATCAAAGCTTGGGGTTGGAACTGATTGAGGTTCCAAACGCTCAGTAGGGCGATCGCCATTTCTGCACTAACGAAAGAGTCTCTGAGCTGTTATTTTCGTCTCTCCATTTGGACTTGGTTCAACCGAATCTCTTGCACCGCTTGTTCTATGTATTGGGGTAGAATGTTAGCGGCGGCTCCGGCTTGAATTAATTCCTCTAACGAGCACCGATATGTCAAGGATTCTCATCTCATCCGACACAGTTCACTCCTTGAGATGACGATCTGCCTTAAGTGAAGAGCTGCTGGATGATCGCTGTTCAGATTGTTCTAATGTATTAATCTGGTGAGCGATCGCTTCGTGCTGCGTCTGCAATTGCTGAAGATGTTCTCGCAATTGAGCCAGTTGCACATCTCGGTTAAGGAGTGTACTGGCGGGTAAATGGCTCGCTGATCGGTGTGATGGAGCAGGAGTTGAGTCCTTGTCCATTCGATTCATCATCACCATCATCAAAAACATTGAAAGCGGACAGGCTGCTAGCAACAGTAATGGTAATGCACTCAGCGTTAGTTGCGGTGCCAATATCGCAATAGCAATGCCAATGGCTACTAGCCCCACCAATACTCTCCAGTCAAAACACATGCCAAAGGCATTGAATTTTGTTTTCATCGTGTTGCTCTTGTTTAAGACGGGAACGATTTTGTGACTATTGCCATACTAGAGTCTCTAGTCGGCTATAGAGTCAAGTCATCAATAACATTTTCATTCACGTCTTTCCAAGGCATGAAGATTAATGCCTTCCTGATTGAATAGGGTAATTTCATCTTGATTTCATAAGTTGATGGTAGTGAATTTAGACAATCAACTATTTTTCATATTGCCTGTATTTCATTGGCGTTTCATAGTTCAGTCATAATATGGCTATGAGAAACGCTAAGTATTATTTCGCTGCCTTGACTCTACAGTTTACTAGAATCTCTATCGTCATGGTAGTGAGAAATTAGCTCTTGTTTAAGGCAGCTACCTGAGTGAGTTGTTGAAATTTAAGCACCTATGCGCTCTATCAAACGACGAGAATTTTTGGGTTTAAGTGCGGGAGCTACAGCAGCTATCCTGCTCTCTCAGTGTTCCAAAGCACAAACACAAGGCTCTACGGCTAGCCCTACTCTGCTGCCAGGGCGAGTTATCAACAGCCAAGGAGGATTACTAAGCCTTGATTTAGAAGCGAATGTTCAGCCAGTACCCCTGGGTAATCGCAGAGCCAACCTGCTGACCTTCAACGGTCAAATGCCCGGCCCTCGGCTAGAGGCCAAACCCGGCGACACAGTGCAGATTCGCTTCACCAATCGGCTCAATCAACCTACCAATCTGCACTACCATGGGCTGCACGTTACTCCCCAGGGCAACGCAGACAACATTTTCCTCAGCGTGCCCCCAGGGGAGCGTTTGACCTACGAATTTACCCTGCCAGCCGATCATCCGGCGGGTACGTTTTGGTATCACCCTCATCACCACGGCCATGTGGCCGAGCAGTTGTTTGGCGGGCTGGCCGGGCTGTTTATCGTCCGGGGCGAGCTGGATGAGCTGCCTGAAATCAAAGCTGCTCAAGAAGCGTTTATGGTGCTGCAAGACTTTGACATCACCCGCGCTGGCGATATCGCCGCCCCTAACCCGATGGCAATGATGATGGGTCGCGAGGGGCCGATAGTGACGGTGAATGGACAGGTCAATCCAGGGTTAGCCATCCCCCAGGGCGGGCTTTTGCGGCTGCGGTTGCTCAATGCGTCTCCGGCCCGGTTCTATCGATTGCAGCTGGAGGGGCATACGTTGCACCTGGTGGCGACGGATGGGGGGGCGATCGCCGCTCCCATCGAGCTATCTGAACTCTTGCTGGCCCCTGGCGAGCGGGCCGAAGTGCTGGTGCAGGGCAACCGCGAACCGGGCCAATATCGTTTGCTTAACCTCCCCTACGATCGCGGCGGCATGATGATGGGGGGTGGCATGGGTATGGGTGGCGGTGGCATGGGCGGCATGAATCACAGCATGGGGAATATGCCGCATCAGAGCGGTGGTGACACTGCCCAACCTTTGGCCACCCTGACCTATGACGGTTCAGTTGCGGCCCTACCCCTACCCCAACAGCTAGGTCGTGTAGACCCTCTGCCAGAACCCACAGTGACCCGCCGCCTCGAACTATCGATGGCGATGGGGCCAGGTATGAGTATGGCGTTTTTGTTCAACGGCAAAACCTTTGATGAGCAGCGGATCGACATTACTCCTACACTCAACACCATCGAAGAGTGGGAATTGGCCAACGTCGATCCTGACCGGATGGATCATCCATTTCATTTACATGTCAACCCGTTTCAAGTGATCAGCCGCAACGGACAACCTGAACCCTACCAGGCTTGGAAAGACACGGTACTGGTAAAAGGCAACGAAGCCGTGCGCATCCGCATTCCATTTCGCACCTTTACAGGTAAAACGGTGTACCACTGCCACATCCTTGACCACGAAGATCTTGGCATGATGGGCACTGTGGATATTCAGCCCGCCTGAGCGCAAACGGAAACGCGAGCGGCTACCTATGGCTGAGCCACTCGCGTTTCTGGTCAACGCGAATTACTTCATAAAGGAAAATCGGCCATTCACCTTCTCGCCGCCGATATCCGACAAAATAGCGACGTTATACTCCCCGGTGGCGGTGGCTGGCAGCATAGCTGTGTAGTGTGCGCCGTCAGGGTCATAGCTCAACTCGATAGACTCCTGAGTGCCGTCGGGAGACTGAACTTGCGCCACTACCTTGGCATCGGCGATCGCCTCGTGGGTGTCGCCCTTTTGTAAAAAGAAATCTAGGTGAACCCCGGTCGGCTCATTGGAGGTGATCAGCTCTAGGTGGTAAGGGCCAGATTCAACCACCTGTCCCCCTTGGGAAGCTTGCGTTCCAGCGGAAGGTTCGGGGGCTGTTTGAGCTTCAACAGCGGGTGCTTCGGCAACGGGCGCTGCGGGAGCACTACTTTGCTCTCCACTGCTGCCACAGGCACCTAGGGTTAGAGACAGGCCGAGGGCTACTGCGGAAAAGGTCAGGGTCTTCTTAACGGTCATAGCGTTATTCCTTCAAAAAAGAAAACAGGATGTTGCTTAGGGGCAGCGTTGGGCTGCCCTATAAGAGTGAGCTACTGCACCAGAGCAGGATCGCGGGGCTCAGGTTCAAGCTCTGCGGGCGATTGCAGATCCGTCGCCTTGGGAACCAGATGTCGCCCAAACTGGGCGTACAGGGATGGCAGCACCAGCAGCGTCAGCGCCGTCGAGGTAAATAGCCCGCCCAAAACGACCACGGCCAGGGGCTGCAAAATTTCTTTGCCCGCCCCACTGCCCAGTACCAGGGGCACCATGCCCAGGGCCGAGGTGAGGGCCGTCATTAAAATGGCCACCAAGCGCTCTGAGGAGCCTTCGACAATCACCTGGCGCAGCGGCATTCCCTGGGCCAGTTTGGTGTTGTAGTTATCGACTAGCAGCAGACCGTTGCGGGTGGCCACCCCAAACAGGGTGATAAACCCAACCAGCGACGCCACCGACACCACCCCGCCACCTAGCGCAATGGAGGCAATGCCCCCCACCAGGGCCAGGGGTAGGTTGGCCATGATCATGATCACCCCTAACACCGACTTAACGGCGAAATACATCAGCACAGAGATGACGACGATCGCCAGCCCCCCAAACACCAACAGGTTGCGGCTAGCCCGCTGCTCCGACTCAAACTGCCCGCCGTACTGAATGTAGTAGCCCGACGGCAGCGCTACAGAGGCGCTGACGCGATCTTGAATGGCATCGACCACCGAGCCCAAATCGCGCCCGGCAACGTTAGCCGACACCACAATCAGGCGCGAGACATTTTCGCGATTGATGGTGTTTGGCCCAGTGCCATAGTCAATACGAGCGACCTGAGCTAGCGGAATTTTTTGGCCCACTGGGGTATCGATCAGTAGATTGCCGATCGCCTCCAGGTTGTTGCGGGCGTCATCTTGGAGCCAGACCAGCAGATCAAAGAGCTGCTGCTGCTCTAGCACCTGAGACACCACGCGCCCGTTGAGCGCCGTTTCAACCACGCTGGCAATTTGCCCTACGGTGAGGCCGTAGCGGGCTGCAGCGGGCCGATCAAACTGAATCTGCACCTGGCGAATGGGCACCTGGGGCTCCAGTTGCAGATCCACCAGGCCATCGATATCGCGAATCGCGGTTTCAACATCGCTGCCGATGGTGCGCAACTGGTCGAGGTCGGGGCCAAAGATTTTGATGGCGATCGCGCTTCTCACCCCCGAGAGCACCTCATCCATGCGGTGGGTGATAAACCCGCCCACGCTGGGGGCAATGCCGGGAATGCGGGCAAACTCTTCTCGAATGGTTTCGATGGAGGCTTCGCGATCGCGCAATCCTGCTTGGCTCAGCTCGATATCGAGGTGGCCCAAATTGACCCCACCGGCATCGGCATCTCCCGGTGCTCGCCCCGCCCGCAGCTGCACCGTCGCAAAGCGGGGGTCATCCTTGAGCGCCTCCTGCATGGCAATCCCGGCCTGGTTAGTGGCCTGCAAAGACATGCCGGGGTACAGGAGCATGGCGTTCACCAACGAGGGCTCTTGAAATTCTGGCAAAAACACCCGCCCCAGACTCGAAAACATCACCAGCGACGCTACCAACGCCGCAGTGGCAATGGCCAGCACCAACTTGGCACGGGCCATCACAAACCGCAACGCCGGTTGATACAGCCGTTGCGACGATCGCGTCACCCAGGTTTCATCGCTGGGCAGCGGGCAGTGGGCCAGCAGAATGGCGCAGAGTGCGGGGGAGAGCGTCATCGCCACCAGCGTAGAGGCCACAATCGACACCAGGTAGGCCACCCCCATGGGGGCAAAAATCCGGCCCTCCACCCCGGTCAAACTAAAGATGGGGGCAAACACCACCGCAATAATGACGGTGGAAAAAATAACGCTCACCCGCACCTCAACAGAGGTGTCATAGACCACCTTAAAGGGATGTTCCGGAGTGCCCGCCAGCTGGTTTTTGCGCAGCCCGCGATAGGCGTTCTCCATATCCACAATCGAATCATCGACCACGGAGCCAATGGCGACCGCCAACCCGCCCAGGGTCATGGTGTTAATGCCCTGACCAAAGGCATTGAGAATGATCATGCCCACCAAAATCGACAGCGGAATGGCGCTCAGCGTAATTACCGCCGTGCGCCAGTTCATCAAAAACAGCAGCAGAATAACCGAGACGATGATGATGCCGTCTCGCAGAGAACCCAGCACGTTTTCAACCGACGCCTCAATAAAGTTTTCTTGGCGAAAGGTTTCGGTGACGACGACATCCTCGGGCAGAGCCGCTTTTAGCTCCTCCATCGCGGCTTCCACCGCCCGTGTGACGGTGGGCGTGTCGTTGAGGGGCTGCTTGTTGACCACCATCACCACTGCTCGCTGGCCCCCCACGCTGCCGTCGCCCCGCTGGAGGGCGGCTCCAATGCGCACATCAGCGACATCTTGCAGCTTTACGGGGCGGCCATCTCGGGCGGCGACCACCGACTCTTGCAGTTGCTCAATCGAGTCTAGCCGCCCTACCCCCCGAATGATCAGCTCCTGATCGGGGGTGTTGAGAAACCCGCCTGCGGCATTGACGTTGGCCGCCTCGGTCGCCTCGGCTACCTCTTGCAGCGACACATTAAACGCCACCAGCTTGTCTGGATCCACCAGCACCTGGTACTGCCGCACGTCACCGCCGTAGGCAATCACCTGAGAAATCCCTGGTACCGCCAACAGCCGGTTGGTGACATCGCGATCCACCAGCCGCCTCACCTCCATCAGCGGCGTGGTTTCCGCCGTAAAGGCGTACATCAAAATTGTGCCGATAGGCGACGAAATCGGCGAAATTTGGGGAATGCCGACCCCCGCTGGCAGCTTTTCCTGCACCTGCTGGAGCCGCTCGGTCACCAGCTGTCGAGCCTGGTAGACATCGGTACCCCACCGAAAAATGACCTTGACGACCGAAATACTGACCGCCGAGGATGAGCGCACGGTTTCGACCCCTGGGGTGCCATTGACGGCACTCTCAATGGGCAGGGTAATCAGCGCCTCCACCTCTTCGGGGGCCAACCCCGGCGCTTCGGTTTGAATTTCCACCTGGGGAGGCGCAAAGTCTGGAAACACGTCCAGAGGCATTTGGGTGAGGTTGTAAATGCCTAAAAACGTCACCACGATCGCCCCGATGACCACGAGCCACCGCTGGGCGATCGACCATTTCAAAATGTTATCTAGCATCGCTGTTGTTCAAAATTTGGCAGGGTAGGTGGCTCACCATGGCCGTTGTAGTCGTAGGGTGGGCATTGCCCACCATCTGGAAAGACACTTCCCAGTCATTACCACAGCTACTTACGCGAAGGCTCTCCCTCTTCGACCAGGGGAGCAGCAAGGGTTGGCCCAGTGCCGTAGCGAGGATGCCCTTGTGCTGAAGGCGAAACCGCCTCGTCACCGATCGCTAGGGCATAGGTCGGACGCTGTCGCCTGGCCCACCAGATTCCGGCAGCAAAGGTGGTCATGGCGATCGCACCACTGCCCAGCCCCATCGCCCACCAGGGGATGCCCGCAGTTGCAGCCGCCTCGACGGGGGCGGCGGGTTCCTCTTCTGCTTCAGCACTCCCGCCCCGCAACGACTGGGCATAGAGCTGGTTAGCCCGCTGGGTAACGATTTCATCGCCCTCAAACAGGCCACTGAGCACTTCGACTTGATCGCCCGCCGTTCTTCCCAGGGTGACGTCAACGGGTTCAAAGGCATTGCCATTGCGCACAAACACTAGGGGTTGGCCGTTGGCTTCTACCACCGCTGACTGGGGAATGGCCATCACGGCCTCAGAAGTGCTCTCGGTGAGCACTTCCAGGGACGCAAACATACCGGGTTTGAGCGTACCATCGGCATTGTCTAGCTCGGCCTGCACAGGTACGACCCGAGTTTCGCCATCAACTACCGAACCAACCGTGGTAATTTGTCCTTCAAAAATTTGATCGGGCAGGCTGGCTACGGTGATTCGCACCCGTTGCCCAGGGGATACCTGAGGCAGATCTTTTTCAAAAATATTGGCGGTGGCCAATACCGTGCGATTGTCCACGATAGTCATCAGCACCGCGCCTGCGTCCTGGGCGGATTGCCCCAGGGTGACGTCGCGATCGGCAATGGTGCCTGCGATCGGCGCTTTGATGGTGATGGTGCCGTCTGGGTTAGCCGTGGCCCCCAGCTGCTGCAATCGGGTTTGGTAGGTCTCTGTACTCAACTGAGCGCGAGATTGCGCCACATTCAAAGCAGTCTGCGATCGCGCCACCTCGGTACGGGCATTCAACACCTCTAACCGACTCTCTGCCTCGGTTAAGGCCCGCTTGGCGTCGGCCAGCCCCGCCTCTGAGGCCAGCAGCTCCCGGCGGGCAATCGCCCCTTGCGCGGCTAGTTCCGAGTCGCGATCGTATTGCTCTTGGGCCACCCGCAGATCGGTTTGGGCTTCTGCAATGGCCCCTAGGGCAATCTGCTGCTGTTGGGCATAGGTCTGCTGAGCTAGCTGCAAATTGGCCTCGGCCTGCTGCACGTCTCCCTGTCGCTCAGCAGAGTTTTCCAGGGCGGTCACTCGCAATTCAGCCAGCTCTCCACTAGTGATGACGGCTAATGCCTGGCCCGCTTCCACGCGCTGCCCTGGCTCCACCAGCAGCTTAGTCACCGTACCGCCGACGGGGTTCGTCACCGATACCTGTCGCCCCGGCGAGGCTTCAATTTGCCCCGTTGCCTTTACGCCAAAAGCTAAAACCTGGCGCTTTACGGGCTCTACAGTCAGACCAATACGGTCAGCAATCTCAGAATCAACCTCAATGCCGGTTGGAGATGCTCCAGCTCCACTCCCCTGAAACTCATCTCCATGGCCAGCATGGGCCAAGACCTCGCCGGCCGGGGCCAGCAAGAGCATCAGCAAGACGGCTACAGGGAGCGATCGCCCTCTAGCCGCGATACAAAAGCGATCAAAGATAGCTGTCATAGGCGTGCCCTTGAACCACTCAATTACAGTCTTTGGAGAAAAATGCCATCGTTCCCCAAACATCCCACAGAAAAATGAAATCAGGATGAAATTTGTAGCTTTAATTGAGCAATCAATAGATTGCGCAGAGAAAATCCCCCAAAAGTTCAAGCTGAATCGCGCTAAAAGTACGTCTAAGCAAAGACTATGGCGAATAAGATTAGGCTTCTACTCTAATTCAAAAAGCTTAAAAACTTCATAAAGTTTCTAAGTGAAAAGATGCACTCTAATTTTTCTAACAAAACTTTCATTCTTGACTTAGGTAGCTATCACCAAATTAGCTGAAATGGGATCTACTATGACAAAACTTCCGCCAATAACCAAGCGCGGATCCTAGCAGTTCTCAAGGAGAAGACAATGAAAAAATATGTTCTTTCTGCACTAACTATTGCACTAGCTACAATTGCCTTTGCTCCTGTGGCCAGTGCCTCTAGCCAAACTAACCTCCGTGGCTTAGCTGCCGAAAAAGGCAGACCTGTAACCATGAGTGAACTTATTCAGCATAACCGTGATTATAGGGGTTCATAGACTTTTTTTAAGTGATAGCGCTTCAAATCGCTATCACTCATCAAGATGTCGCTCATCTCAATAGACTCTAAAGCCACCATTGCTCAAAAGCCTGGTGGCTTTTTTGGAAAAGCATATAGTGTCTCGTTATGTTTAAGAAGATCTAACAAGCAAAGTACTATATAGCCCCTCTTAATCAAGTGAGGCACAGCAGAAAATTGAAAATCTTGCTGCATGGCAGCCTTATCTCTTGATTCGCACCTCACTAGAGTAGGGTGTGCTATATGATTTAATGGCCATAAACTTTGCTCTAATTTTTCTAATAAAACTTTCATTATTAGCTTATGCAATTATCAGCCAATATTTGACCAGAAGATCTACGATGATAGGAGTTTCGCTGATGAATGCAAGGCGAAATCTAGTTGCTTTCATAGAGAATAAAATGAAAAAGTACTTTCTTTCCGTGCTGACAATTGCAATGGCTTCAATGGTGCTATCGCCTGTGGCAAGTGCTTCAGGACAGACAAATCTTAATGATTTATCTGCTGATCTGAATGGGGATGGCATTGTCTCCCTTGGCGAACTTAGGTTTCACAACGCTGAATACAGAGGGAAATAGTCAGCGATCGCCTTTGAGAAAAGCAAAAAGAGTAATGACTCTTTAGTTTCTTCAGGGGGCAGCTTCTCTTCACAGACAGATTCAAGTTACCTTACTCACTCTAAAAACTGCAAAGCCCACCGTAGATTAACGCTACGATGGGCTTTTTTTTGACTTTAATTTACTTTATATTTCAGAAAAAGTCTAACCGGGGTATTTGAGCAGATCTGCAAAAACTAGTCTAAATAAGGTTGTTCAGTTGCTCTTTGTATTGCAGCCAACGACCGATTGTAGTCTATGATGGCGTTTGCTAAATTGCCTTCTGCTTCAGCTAAATCCCCAATGGCACTTAATACGTCTAGTTGAGTGCCTACACCTGCATTAAACCGCAAGTTGGCCAATCGAAGTGCCTCCTGCGCTTGCTGTACCGCTACAGTAGCCGTAGTGATATTTTCTTGATTAGCCGTTAAATTAAAATAAGCATCTTCAACTTCCAAGCGAATACTGTTGCGAGTTTGGGAGAACTGAGTTTCTGCAATTTCAGACTCCTTATCTTGCTGAGCCGCCGATGCTGAAGCAGCACCCCCATCAAAGAGTTGCCACTGTAATCTAGCGCCCACGCTGAACCCATCATTCAGTGCCGTTGAATTGCCGCTCAAAGCCTGCTGAAGGCCGTAGTTGGCAACTAAGCTAAGGTTAGGTCTTACCGCTGCCAGGGCAATTTGTCTCTGGCGTTGGGCAATCGTGCGTTGGGCCAAAACCTGCGATAGCTCAACGCGACTTTGATAGGCCAGTACAATACTTTCCTCTAAGGTCAGCGGCCAGCCTCCAGCAATTTCGACAGGCAACGTCTCAACATTTACTGAAGCTGGTAAATTTAGCCTGCGTGATAGTTGTCTCTGCGCAATTTGTCGTTGGCTTTGAACCTGCGTCAAGTCTTGGCGGGCATTGGCCACCTGCACTTCTGCCCGTAGCACGTCAAACTGAGTGCCTACGCCAGCACGCTCTCTTAAAATTGTGTCCTGTAGATTGCGCTCCGCTTCATCTAAAAAGGCCTGGCTAATCCGAATTTGCTCAACGGTCAGCTGTAAGGCGTAATAATCATTGGCGGTATCGAGCAGCAGTTGAGCCCTACGCCGGTTGATATCTAGTTCAGCGACCCGAATTTGCTCTTCGGCTACTTGTATTCTGGCTTGTCTACCCCCTGACAAGCCCAAGTCATAAAGGGCCTCAAGGTCTCCTCTTAAAGTCGTTTGGTTGTCATTCTCTTCGCTATTACTTTGTAATGTTGATGCTAAACCAACGGTTGGATACAGTTCTGCTCTAGCTTCTCTAAGGGCAAACTGACTGCGTTCTAGCTCTAGTAAGGCAATCTGAAGATCTTCGTTGTTGCGCAATGCTAGCTCAAAAGCTTCTTCTATAGAGAGAGTCTCTGTCGTAGTAATTTCAACAACTTCTGGCTGAGTTGGCAAAAATAGCGGACTAGGCTCAGGGGAAAGACGGTCAAGTCGTGAGGTATCTTCTCCTGGCTGAGGCAAAGATTGAGCAAGGGCTCTAGATGCAGTCAGGGGAGCAACATCCAACGCAATCACCATGGCCAGACTGGCTAGGGTAGATGTAGAAAGTCGACAATTTTGACGCATGTTTAACAAAGAAATGAGTGCTCTTAAATCAACAAATAAACTACGCCAAAGCTAGAGAGAGGGAATTTCTAGATCGCCCCCTAGCAGCAGTCTTGAGAATGTATCCAAACCCTCGAATGGTGTGGATTAGCCGTTCTTTTTGACCGTCTTCCATCTTTTTTCGCAGAGAGCAAATGTAAAACTGGAGCACGTTGCTCTCATGGCCAAGATCGCAGTCGTAGCTCCAAACAGCATCAATGATCTGTGTTTTTTTAAGCGCTTCCTTAGGGTGCTCAAGAAAGTAAGCCAGTAAATCGAACTCCTTGGCTGTCAGGGTTAATTCATGACCGCCTCGATATACCGTCCGGCTGTAGTGGCTGAGTGTCACATCAGAGAAGACAAGTATTCTCGATGCATCTTCGCTATTGTTTCTCCTTAAAAAAACTTTAATGTGAGCCAAAACTAAATCTAGACTTATGGGTGTAGTGACATAGGCATCAGCCCCTGCTTCTAGAACAGCCGCTTGCTTTTGAGGAGTAGTGTCCTTATCGATATAGAGAATGGGAATTGGATTGCCTGTAGTCCTTAGCCTTCTGCATATATCAATAGCTGTTAAATCAGAAATAGACGAGCTAATAATTAGCGCGTCTGGCTCAATTTGGCGAACGTTGACAAGGCCGCTAAAACCATCTTGATAAACACTGACGAGGTAGCTCTCTTGGATTAGCTCGGACTCAATTAAACGAGAAAAGCTAGATTCATTTTCTATGACAAGAATATGTTTGGCCATATAAACCCACCTCACTCTCTAAAGTGAAAGCACCAGAAAGCAGGGCAAAATAAAGCCTATTCTAGGCGCTAGAACATAGGCTCTTCTTAACACTCTTAGCATCAAGCTTTCTGAGTCTTTCAGTGTTTGTCGCTACAGTATGGCAAGTAAAAATGAAATGAACGTGAAAACTCTACTCAATTCAGAAAGTGTTTTTTTGTCTCGTCCAGTCGTTGCGATTAAGGCGATTGCGGAAAAAGCTTAGTATTGTTGGCCAGATGGCATCTAGATAAGGTGCTGCAATAGGTTTCCCGCATCTGATTATTTAGTCACATCGACAGTTTTTTGCTTGTTGAGTTCTAAAAATTAAGGCCAGAAAATATTCCATGAAAAACAGGCCTCAGTTTTTGGAGTGAGGCCTGCCAAATTTTATTCGTCAACGAAATTACTGGCCGTACCAGTCTTTTCGCCACTGCTCCATTTGATCAATTTCGACCTGCTGGGTCGATACAATATCTTGGGCGAGTTGTTGAACGTCTGGTCGGCTACTTTTCTCTAGGGCATCTTGCGCCATAGCTAATGCCCCCTCATGGTGGGGAATCATGCCATTGATAAAACGTAGGTCAAATTCATCATCGGCAGCGCCCAAGTCGCCACTCATCATCATGGTGGCCTGCATATCAGGCGTCATAGCCATGGAATGTCCCATGGCTGCATGGTACATGACGGGCTCTTGGCTGGCATTTGGGTACCACGCTTGTCGCCATTGCTGCATGCGGTCAATCTCGACCTGCTGAGCGGCGATGATCTCCTCTGCCAACTGCTTGACTTCATCACGCTGCGAATTTTGCAAAGCCGATTCAGCCATCATGACTGCACCCTGGTGATGCAAAATCATGCCGTCAATAAACCGTAAGTCGAACTCCTCGTCACTAGGGCCGAGATCCATCATCATGGAATGGTCGGCCATGGGTTCATCTCCCATGGGCATAGCGGCAGAGTCTGATTCTTTAGGTGCCGGGGATGACGTGCCGCACGCGCTCACCATTACAGGTAGGGACACCAGTCCGCCCACTACTATCCACGAAGCTAATAGTCGTCTCAGAGTCATCGGATGTCAAACCTCTTTTTCATCACAAAGGCGATTGCTCGCTTTCAAGCGCGCTGACGCGCCCGGCACAACTGTCGGTTCTAAGTTTGACACTCAAAAATGAAATGCGGGTGAAATGGAACAGGTCTGAGCAAAATGACAGGACTCTGTCATGATCCAGAATCCATTTCACTTGATACAGCCATTGTTGATCGCACATTTGCCAAACAACAGCGTCCCTGGGGATTGTTCACCTCGCAGCCGCAGCGCTGGGCTTGAATATGGGCCGTAATGTCGTCAAGGGCGCGTCGGTTGGTCGGATTGCGGAGCTGCTGCCGTCGCCAGTCAAAGCAGTAGCACACCGGCACTTCCGGGCCAGGATCTTTGGCAAAGACCGGCACCTTGAGGCGATCGGTTTCAAAGGTTTGCCCGTCGGCACCAAAGTAAACCACCGGGCAGTCAGGGCTAGCGCAAAATCGGTAGCTCTGCTGGGCGTTGAGCTGCGCCAGAGCACTGGGCACCAGCAAACTCTTAAGGGTAATCAGCGGCACGGGTTTGCCCTTAGCCCTATTGCGGGGGCAGTGTTGAGGGGATTGCGTGGCGGTAGTTGGTTGGTCAGTACAACAGTCGCTCATCAGTGGTCTCCTAAATGGACTTTTCCTGAATTGATCTACTTCGCACAGCAGCGGCGATGCTGTCGATAGGCCACCACTGTTAGAGCAATCAAGACGCCCAACAGCGGCAGCAGGACAACATTGAGATAGCCTACCCAGACCGCCAATCCTAGGGGACTGAGTAGAATCACCAGCATCGGTGTAAAGCAGCAGAGGGCCACCACTACGGTGCCAATTAGACTAGCGATCAAGGTGTTTCTAGGGGGCATGGGATACCTGTTCAATAAAGCCGCAGATGGTTCCCTGACAAAGGGTTTCGGTTGGAACAGTAGCATCGTCGGGAAGTTGTGCCGCCAGGTTAGCGTAGTAGGTAGCCAGTTCCTGGCGGAGGGCTTGCAGCTCGGCAATTTGTTGATCGAGCTGCTGGAGATGGCTGGACACCATCGCTTTAAGCTGTTGGCAGGGCGCTGTGCCCCCGGCACGCAACGCAATCAGCTGACCAATTTCCGTCAGCGATAGCCCTAGCCGCTTGGCTTTTTGGATAAAGCGCAGCCGCTCCACATCGGCAGTTCCGTAGAGGCGATACTGAGCCGCGCTGCGCTGGGGGGCTTGCAGCAGCCCCAGCTGCTCGTAATAGCGAATGGTGGAAGCGGGCACCCCAGCGGCCCGACTCAGATCGCGAATTAACATGACGGTGGTTCTACCCCTGCCCTATCCCCGTCGCCGCCAGAGCGTCGCGGGAAATCGGCTGCTGTTGACGGCAACAGTCCACCAATTCGCCATCGACCACCACGGCGGGAAGCCGATGGATGCCGTAGTCCTCCAGTTTTTGACGAGCGGTGGCCGTGATTTGCTCACTGCGCACATCCCAAACTTGAATCTGGCAGGCTGTACAGCTCATCTGCTGCACCAGAGCCACGGCCTCGTCGCACCGAGGGCAACCGGCTACAAAAATTTCAACTTGTCGTTGAGTCATTTCATTACCTTGGAAGTTGTGTTCACTCTAAACCTTGAACCTAGCTTCAAGGTCAAGGGGGAGGCTAAACTCCGATTCGGTATGACAATTTACCAAACGCCCTTGACTCTCTAACGACTTTAGGGTTTAGCCTGAGATGACG
This sequence comes from Leptolyngbya sp. KIOST-1, assembly GCF_000763385.1. Lineage (NCBI taxonomy): Bacteria > Bacillati > Cyanobacteriota > Cyanophyceae > Leptolyngbyales > Leptolyngbyaceae > Leptolyngbya > Leptolyngbya sp. KIOST-1. Next base: position 1,647,309 of record NZ_JQFA01000002.1, on the reverse strand, counting down.
GTTAATGCGGCAACTGATGCGAGGCCTCTATTGTGGATCCTTTGGATATAAACCCTTCAGATCTTAGAATCTCAGCAGACTTGGCCTCAGAAGTGTTGGCGCTGGCAGCACGACTACAGGCTGAGCAGCAAAGCAGCTACTCCCTGGAGGAATTAGTTGACACAGGAGCCGAGGCTAACATTGGGCCGGAGTATATTTGTCAGGCAGCGCAACAGATTCAATCACAACAGATTCAGGCGACATTACGCCCTGCCAGCTTCTCTTGGCTAGCTAAGGGCGGTGCGATGGCGGCAGTAATTTTGGTCGCGCTATTCGGTATGTCGCTAATTGGCGGCTCCACCGGTATGGGCTGCCATGCCAGGATGGACGCGGTAGAGAGCCATCGCCGATAACCCAGAGCTAGCCGCAGCCCTAACCTAGCGACTGCGGCGTCTCAATTATGAAATAAATATGAAAAGTCCTCGCCATCCACTATGCTTGTGATTATGAAACAATTATGAAAAGCAATGGATTGGCATGTACAGCGGCGATCGCTCCTTGGAGCCGGGCTTCTAGGGGCTGGCACCTGGTTGGGTAGACGGTTTAGCCAACCGGCACTGGCTCAGGAGCGTGCCCAGACTGCTCCGGATCTTCATCACCAGGGCATGACTACCCTAGGCGAGGTTGATCACCTTAGAAATGGCTTTGACCCTCACGTACTGCTGACCCAGTGGAATGGAGGACATGTCTCAATGCTGCCTACTGGGCAGCGACTGCGAGAGTACGACATTACTGCCGTCGAGCGAGAAATTGAGGTGGCTCCGGGGGTGTTCTATCCCGCCTGGACGTACAACGACCAAGTGCCGGGGCCAACCATTCGGGTCACGGAGGGCGATCGCATTCGCATTCGCTTTACCAATCAGGGCACTCACCTACACACCCTGCACTTTCACGGCATTCATGGAGCCAGGCAGGATGGCATTCCAGGAGTGATGGAGGCTGCGCCGGGGCAAACAGTGACCTACGAGTTTGATGCAAAACCCTTTGGCTGCCACCTCTACCACTGTCATTCTGTGCCGTTTAAGCGCCATCTCCACAAAGGGCTCTACGGGGCCTTTATCGTTGACCCTGACCCTCAGTGGCACCCCGACCAGGCAGATGTTGCCCGATCGCGCCTGCTGGGCTCCCCAGAAAACCAGCGCTGGCAGGAGTTGATGATGGTGATGAACGCCTTTGACACCAATTTTGATGAGGAGAACGAAGTCTACGCGGTTAATTCCATTCCCCACGCCTATATGAAGCAGCCGATTCGCATTGAGCGCGATCGCCCAGTGCGCGTCTATCTAATTAACGTGACCGAGTTTGACCCGATTAACTCCTTTCACCTGCACGCCAATTTCTTCGACTACTACGACCATGGCACCACCCTAACCCCTACCCACCGCACCGTTGATACCGTCATGCTCTGTCAGGCGCAGCGGGGCATCATCGAATGCTCCTTTGTAGACTTTGAGCCAGGACTCTATATGTTTCACGCTCACCAAGCCGAATTTGCCGAACTGGGCTGGATGAGTGCCTTTGAGGTGGTGGCATGAAGGCTTTGCCCTGGCGCTGGGTGTTGCCGCCCCTCTTGTTGTCCGGGCTGGCAGCCCTGCTGCTGACCCTGAGCCCGGCCCGGTTGCTCAACTTGAATGCACCGCCGCTGGAGTCCCTGATTGTGGAGCGTACCGTGCTCAATGATCGGGGCATCACCCTCAAGGTGCGGGCGGAGGGTTCAGCTCCCATGACCATTGCCCAGGTTCAAGTGGATGGTGCCTATTGGGCATTTACCCAGCAGCCTCCTGGCCCGATCCGGAGACTGGCGACGGCAACGGTGCAAATTCCATACCCCTGGGTAGAGGGTGAAGCGCATCACGTTCAGTTCTTGACCAACACGGGTGTTGTCGTTGCCCACCCCATTGACGTTGCTCTACCTACACCCGCTCTGTCTCTGGCAACGCTGCTGGGCTATGGCTGGCTGGGGCTCTATGTGGGCCTGGTGCCGGTGGGGCTAGGCATGTTGTGCTACCCCTATTTGAAAGTGCTGGGCCAGCGGGGGCTGACCTTTGTTTTAACCCTGACATTGGGGATGCTAGCCTTTTTGCTGGTAGACACCTTGCAGGAAGGGCTGGAGCTGGCCGGAAAGGCGGCGATCGCGTTTCAAGGCCAAGCCCTGGTCTGGTTTGCAGCTACAGTGGCTGGTCTGGCCCTATTTGTCGTGGGCCGACGCCGAGGCAAACCGCCCGAAGGCTCTGCGCTCTCTACCTACATGGCCCTAGGTATTGGCCTGCACAATCTGGGCGAAGGGCTGGCGATCGGCACCGCCTTTGCCCTGGGGGAAATTGCCTTGGGTTCATTTCTGGTGATTGGCTTTACGCTCCACAACCTGACTGAAGGACTGGGCATTGTCGCGCCGCTGCTCAAGCAAAAACTGCGCTGGCAGACCTGTGTGGCGCTGGCCGCCCTGGCTGGACTCCCTGCTGTAGTGGGGCTGTGGGTGGGGGCTTTTGCTTTTTCTCCCCATTGGGCGGCCCTATTCTTGGGCATTGGTGCAGGAGCGATTTTGCAGGTGATTGTAGAACTAGGCACTTACCTACAGCAGCAACTGCATCGGTCAAGTCTCTCTGGCTTGGCAGGGCTGAGTTTGGCTGGCTTTACGACCGGGCTACTTGTGATGTACAGCACCGCGCTGCTGGTAAAATTTTAGCCAGACAACCTAGCCACCACTTGTTTGAGCGCTACAAGCGCGTTAGATCTGGTGTGGGCTAGGTTGCTGGTACAGGTATGAGTCCGTGTACTGCCCAAGCTGGAAAGACGCTTTTAGCATGGGCACTGCGGGCGGCTTGAGAGGCTATCTGGTCTCTAAAACAGCCTTATCGTCTTTAGCTTAGTCGCAGTTAGAGGGGGGGCAATCAGGGGTGGGGAACAGGCAGGGGGCGGCAGCAGCAACGCCAGCCACGGCAGCGGTCAGAACAAGGGCAGAAACAGCCGCCAGGGAGAGCCTCTTAATCTGAGGAACTTTGAGCATCGGAATTGACCTCTTTGGTAAGAATGGTGAATCAAACGGCCTCTAGACGAGACTTTCCATAAGGTAAACCCTGAGGTTGGCTTGAGAGTCAACCCCCCAAACTTGCACTAAGCTAGCTCTAGCGACAATGGTCGCGCATCCCCAATCGGTCTTTTTCTAAAAGGATGGCCTGCTCAGACAATGAAGAAACTCCTCAAAATAGGCGAGCTGGCCAAACAGGCCCACGTGACGGTAGCCACCATTCGCTACTACGAGTCGCTGCACCTACTAGAATCGGTGAGCAAAGCTGAGAATGGCTATCGCTATTACGATGACGAAGCCGTTACTCGTCTGCTATTCATTAAGCAGGCCCAGACATTGCAGTTTTCCCTGGCAGAAATTCAGCAGGTGTTTGATGTTCGCAAGCAGGGGGAGCCGGTCTGCACCCTGGTTAAAACGCTAATCGACTGCAAAATTGCGACCCTGGAGCAAGAAATTCAGCAGGCCACCGCCCGTAAAACCATGCTAGAAACCTACCGCACGAGCTGGGCCGCCCGTCCTCTAGACAAGCCATCCGACGTTAAAATTTGCAGCCTGATTGAAGAAGTGGGCCTGGCTCTGAATTGTCTAGAGGCTATTTGAGAAACTGTCCGATCAAGCCTAATTTATTACAAATAAGCTTAAAGCCATGAACTATTATAGTCCCTCGAATTGGCTAAATTTACCCGAGGTCAATATTGCCATATTCTCTTATCTGCTGTCTTTCTTTTGGGAAATTCAGCAAATGCGGTTTTACCAAATTCCGGCTGGATACTCCCACTTCGATATAGTCAGAAATTGCACCCTCGCTACAGTCGGAGATGTCGTAATTATATTGATTGCATTTTGGGCCGTTGCAGCTCTATCGAAGTCTCGTCAATGGTTACGTTACCCAAACCGTAGCCAAATGGGTGTTTTTATCCTCGTAGGAGTGGTTATCACCGTTGTTGCCGAAGCCTTGGCTACTGGCCCCCTCAATCGGTGGACTTATGCCGAGTCCATGCCAACAATTCCGATTTTAGGCACTGGGTTAGTGCCATTGTCAATGTGGTTTCTAGTGCCTCCGCTCACCATTTGGTTTGCCAGGCGTCAAATTCAGCCTGTAAGGTCATAACATTCAGATCCAATCGTTCGAGATTTAACCAGAGCGAAGGATAACTAATACTGTCCCAGATTCATGGTGAAGTACATAGTTGCTAACCTTTCTGGAAGAGAGTCGCTGAGAATATTACAAGGCTCATGATAATGAGGTATACAGGTTTCTTTGCTATGGGGAATCTTACGCGTTATGGTGAGACTCCTGTAGATGAGATAGTTTGGTCTGAGTGTTGCGATGACCCCACGGGAGAAATGCAGGAGTCACTGCGGCATAATCACTAATCGACCGCAAAATTGCAACCACAGATACCCTAACCATGACCTGGTTTGAGCGATCGCAGCCCCTGCTAATTCTGCTTTCGGTGCTACTGGGGCTAGGTCTGGCGCAGATTGGCGACGTTGCTGCCCTGGCAGACCATCTCATTACACCGCTGTTGATGGGGATGCTGTACGCGGCGTTTCTGCCAATTCCGCTGCGGCACCTGGGTAGAGCTTTTGGCAACTACCGTGTGACCCTTGCCAGCCTGGCGGTCAACTTTGTTTGGACACCCCTGCTGGCTTGGGGTTTGGGGGCGCTGTTTCTGCGAGATGCGCCCGATTTGCGGGTGGGCCTGCTGATGTTGATGGTGACCCCTTGTACTGATTGGTATCTGGTGTTTACCGGCATTGCCAAGGGCAATGTCAGCCTCGCGACGGCTCTACTACCGCTGAACTTTGTCTTGCAGATGGTGCTGTTGCCCGTCTATCTGGCCCTATTTGCCCAGGCGCTGGTCTCACTCGATCTTGGGGTATTGGCGGGCAAAATAGCCACCGTTCTGCTGATTCCGCTGGCATTGGCGCTGCTGTCTCGCTACGGCATAAGCTGGCTAAGGGGGCCAACCAGGCCCCACCAAAAGCTGCCGCAGGTGGCGATGGTACAGCTCCTCTGTTTGAACTTGGCCGTTGTGGCTATCTTTGCCGCCGAAGGCGAGGCGTTACTTCAGCGTCTAGATCTGCTGCTGTGGTTGCTGCTGCCTATTGGTTCGTTTTTTGTGATTAACTTCGTGCTGGCTCAATGGCTGGGGCGGCGGTTGCGGCTGGCGTATCCAGAGGTAGTTTGCCTGACTTGCACGACCCTAGCGCGGAATTCTCCGGTGGCGCTGGCGGTGGCAGCAGCAGCCTTTGGCGATCGCCCTTTGATTGCCCTAACCCTGGTAATCGGCCCGCTGCTAGAGCTGCCGATTATGGCGCTGGTGGCCCATCTGCTGCTGCGCTCTCGCCCTGGCGATGGTTTGCCCCGCAGCAGGGAGAGTTGAGAGCTAGAGCGATCGCTGGGCGTACTGCAAAATGCCTGCGGCAATGCCCTGAGCCATGCGGCTGCGCCAGGCCGGGTCGTTGAAATTACGGGCATCTTGAGCCCCAGTGACAAACCCGGTCTCGACTAAAACCGATGGCATAGAGGTGTTTACGAGAACATGAAAACGAGCCTGGCGCACCCCGCGATCGGGCATGGTCACCAGACGCAAAATAGATTGATGAATCACCTGGGCGAGACGATTCCCTGAGCTGTGGTAGTAGGTCTCAAGCCCGTTTACCTCGGGCCTACTCAGGCTGATGGAGTTGGCGTGAATGCTGACAAAGAGATCGGCATTGGCCCGCTCGGCAATTTGCACCCGAGGGGCTAAGTCCATCTCCCGATCGTCGGAGCGAGTCAGAACCACCTGCGCACCGCTTTGTTCTAAAATTCTGGCGACTTCGTAGGCAATCGCCGAGACCACATCTTTTTCGCGCAGGCCACCCACGCCGATCGCCCCCGGATCTCGCCCGCCATGGCCTGGGTCGATCACAATGGTGACCGCCTGCTTGGGAATGCCGCTACTCGGTGGGGGCACCGCTGGGGTAGCCGGTATCATGGGCTCAGGCTGGGGGGGCACCACCGGAGCTTGAGACGGCGGTTGTACGGCAATGGGGGGCGACACAGCTGCGGGTGCCTGAGCCGATGCCGCGACTGGGCTGGCTGGGACAGCGGCGATCGCGACTCCCCTGGGCGGCAAAATCACAATGCCGCTGCCGTTGCTCACCGAGGCTTGCCATTCGGCACTGTTGGCGGGCACCGTGAGGGTAATTTGCAGAGTCGGCACCGCTGCGCTCACCGGCTGAATATCCCAAGCGGTGACCCCAAACTGATTGGCGGGTAGAGTTTGCCCGGTTAGGGCTGCCGCCACGGCAGCATTTTCGAGCTGAAGCACTACCTGAGTGCCACTGCTGCGCACGACCGTCAACCTTGGGCTTGCCCCAGAGGTGCGGATGAAAAAGCCATCGGGGGTAGTGCGTATGCCTTCAACCTGGGTAGCGGCTCCAGCGACTGGGGTGGCATTGACTTGGCTGGGGGTAGCCTGAGGAGGCGTTACACCTTGGGGCGGGGGCAGTTGCACTACCCACTGCTGTGGCGTTTCCCCCCGTACCACGACCTGGTCTGGGTTAAGGGTGTAGCCAGGGGCTAGCTCAATAACCAGCCGGGTAGTTTGAGCATCAACCTGCCCAATGCGAATAGCTTTAACAGCGCCGCCAACGGCCTGGTTAATCGTCCGCTGCTCTAGGGTGGTGCCGGGCAAGTCCACCACAATGCGGGTGGGGTTAAAGAGAAGCTGCGCCCTGGGCTGCACGGCGGCATCGGTCGAAAACTCTAGCCGGTTTTGCTGAGGGTCAAAGCGCCAGGTTCTAAACTGAGCGGCTTCGACTGGAAGCGCCAGCAGTAGCCCACCTACCATGCCGATTAGGCTCACCAGAGGTCGGTATTGTTTCATGCAGCATCTCACAGTGCGCTGGGTCAGCCTTTGATTTTGCCTGATTTTACGGCATCACGATCGCCCCTTTCATCTTGTTTCAGAGAAAATCTCATCCTCAAAACGGTCGCTACACTGTAGGAGGCAGGCTCTACCCCAAGCGTGAAGGTTCGCCTCAGAAACGCCATAGGCTCGGATTCATGGGGGCTCGGATTCATGGGGTTAGCTCAGCTTGTAAAGCGTCACAAGGCGCTGGTTTGCAGTCGTGCCTGGGCCTTACGGTACAGGCTCACGGTTAAGACCCATAGCTCAGTCGTGCGGTTAGGAGAGAAGCCATGCAGATCCAAAGAATGTTAGCGATCGCTCTAGGAATGGCCGTTGTGGTAGCCCCTGGAAGTGCTGTGGGGATAAGGCCTGCCCACGCGGTAGAGCAAGTTGCCGTCAATCTCCTGAATCAAGGCCGCCAGCAGGCGGAGCAGGGGCAGCTAGAGGCAGCGATCGCCACCTACAGCCAGGCGATTCAAGCCGATGCCAGCAGTGCTGATGCCTATTTCCATCGCGGCATTGCCTACCACGACCTGGGCGATTATCAGCTCGCCATCGCTGACTTTTCCAGAGCGCTTCAGCTTCGCCCCGACCATCCAGAAACCCTGTACAACCGGGGAGAAGCCCACGCTCACATGACCAATGCCGAGGCGGCGATCGCCGATCTGACCCAGGCCATTGCGCTAGCCCCTGATGTTGTCCAGCCCTATCTAGATCGCGGCCTTGTCTTGGCCGCCACCGGCAACTTACCCCAGGCCCTCAGCGACCTAGACGCCGCAATTGCCCTGGCCCCCGACAACGCCGATGCTTACTACAACCGAGGCAAAATTTATACCGAGCTGGGCAATGGCGAAGCCGCCCTCTCAGATTTCAATACCGCGCTCCGCCTCAACCCTGAGCTAGCTGAAGCCTACGGCAATCGCGGTATCTTGCAGTACCAGCTCGGCGACTCCCAAGCCGCCATGGCCGACTTGCGCCAGGCGGCGGCGCTGTTTCAGGCCCAGGGCGATCGCCAAGGCTATCAGCAAACCCTGTACTTCATGCAGCAGGTGCAGCAGGGGAGTGAGCAAACCCCGTGAGGTCAACGCCCTCAATCCTCTGAACAGATGTTCAGTGGTAACGATTCTCAGTATCATAGAGAAAAAGCCAGGAAACCTAATCGATGGCTCATTCTCGCTCTACAGAGAACTCTACAATTCAAGCCGTTGATGCCCCCAGTTGTGACGTCAGTTGTGACGAGTCGCTGGTGCATTTAGACAACGTTCGCCAGGTTCAGCCCGAGGTGCTCAGCACCGCAAAGGCCCAGCGGATGGCGGAGTTTTTTAGCGCCCTCTCTGACCCCCACCGGCTCAAGCTACTGTCGGCTCTAGCTCAGCAAGAACTCTGTGTGTGCGATCTGGCCGCTGCGGTGAAAATGGGTGAATCGGCGGTGTCGCACCAACTGCGGGTGCTGCGATCGCAGCGTCTAGTCACCTACCGTCGCCAAGGCCGCAACGTCTACTATGGCCTGGCTGACGATCACATCATGTCCCTCTACCGGGAAGTCGCCGCGCACCTAGATGAGTGACGTAATCCCTCTTTTGAAGGTTATCGAGTCACGGTGACTTCACTACGATCTGTAGGCAAAAATGTTCACTCTCACCCCCAAGCAAGTATTCATGTACTACATAGTCGAAACGACAAAACCCTTTGAACAGGCCGCCACCGATCTTGAATTGGCCGTTAAGCATCATGGCTTTGGCGTTCTCCATATTCACGACTTGGGGGCAACACTGCGTGGTAAAGGCATTGAGTTTGAAGCGCAGTGCAAGGTGTTTGAGGTTTGCAATCCGCAGCAAGCCGCCGCCGTCATGGCAACGGATATGCGACTGAATATGGCATTACCCTGTCGGATCTCGGTCTTTACCGAAAAAGGTACAACGAAGATCGGTTTGATCAAGCCTGCCCAAATGCTTGCAGCTCTGTCTCAGGATCCGGAATTAACTCGAATTGCTGAAGAGGTTGAAGAAAGAACTATCCAGATGGTTGATGAAGCAAAATAAGTAAAAGTTAAAAGTCCTCTTCCATAGTTGTTTGAATGCGGAAGAGGGGTGATGAAAACAGTTTTAGGCAGGCTAGCGTGGTCGGTTAAACCTCAAGTGGTTAACGTTCCAAGGACTGGTCTGCCCACGAAACCGGGTCTTCTGAAGGTTCTAGATGGGTGAATATAAATGTGCCGGGTAGAGAGCGGGCGATCGCCAGCTCAATTACTTCACAGAGGTCATGTCCCTGTTTGACCGTCCAACTACCTGGCACCAACACATGTACCGAGACAAACCGCCGGGCACCAGCCACCCGAGTTCTTAATGCATGAAATTGAATTCCCTCAGCCTCAAAAGGCTGCAAAGTATCGGCAACAATTTGACGCTCCTCAGCCGGTAAGGCCGTATCTAAAAGACCCATTCCCGTTTCGCGCAGCAATCTCAGCCCCGCCCAAACAATATTTGCCGCGACAACCAAGGCAATAATCGGGTCAAGAATTAGCCAACCCGTAGTGGGAATCAGAATTACCCCCACCACGACCCCTACCGATGTCCAGACATCGGTCAGTAGATGGTGTGCATCTGCCCGCAGAGTAATAGAGCGCAGCCGCCGACTGGCCCGCAGCATAACGATAGCCAACGTCCCATTGATCGCCGTTGCCGCCAGCGATAGGGCTAAGCCAATGCCCACCTGCTCTAGGGGTTGCGGGTCAAACAGCCGACCCCAGGCAGCAAAGGCAATGCTGCCCGCCGCCACCAAAATCAACACACTCTCGACGCCGCTAGAAAAATATTCCGCCTTGAAATGCCCAAAGGCATGGTCTTCATCCGGCGGTTTAGCCGCAAACGTCACGGCCCAGGTCGCGACGATCGCAGCCACCAGGTTCACCACCGATTCAGCAGCATCAGACAGTAGTCCCACCGAACCAGTCAGCAGGTAGGCCGTTGTTTTCAGCAAAATTGTTAAAACAGCAGCCCCGATGGAGAGCAGCGTGTAAAACCGAGCCGAGCGGTTTCCCATGGTAAATCTTGAATGCAGCAGAGAAGCCAAGCTCTACTGAGTAAGCCTACAGCAGTTAAACGCGTTTACGCAGCAGTAGCGATCAGGATCTGTCCTATGCCCCTTTATCTGTTGTAGACGCTCTAAGCATGAGTACTAAAACTAAACGAAGTATCGTTGCTTAGGGCTATCTATAGCTTTTAGGGCCGAGTCAGATAGCAGTGGCAATCTGGCTTCTCAAGCAGTGTTTCGATTAAGGCGTTCAAAGTTACAGCAGCCAAGAGCCCGCCGCCAAGGCTTCCTTGAATCGTAATGTAAGGGATGGATGTTGCCATCAGTCGCCGCTTGGCAGCAGGGGCGTGATTAAAGCCAATAGGCATACCAATTACCAGAGCCGGTTGAAAACGCTGTTGCTCTATTAACTGACAGACGGTGAGCAGCACTGAAGGGGCATAGCCAATGACCAGCACACTACCGGATAGACAGTCATGTAATGGTTGCTGCCAGCGTTTCTGGAGCCAAAAAGCCTGTTCAGCCTCGTTGGCGGCGGTAATGTGAGGATCGTCAATCAAGGTTGTAACCGGACAGCCCAAAGCGGCTAGCCGAGTTTGATCAATCGCCGTGGCTACCACAGGCACATCGGTAATGATCTCACACCCACTGCTGAGAGCGGTGCGTGCTGCGGCGATCGCATCGCCACTAATTTGGATGAGGTTAACTAAGCTCACATCACCGCAGGCCAGCACCAGCTGTTGGATCAAATGCTGGGTAATTTCAGAATAGTGCGAGAGGTTAGGCAGCAGGCGCTGAAGCGATTCCTGAAAGGCTTCGGGGTGGGCGGTGGTTTCGGCATCGAGGCTAGCCCAGAGCTGATCGATCTGGCTTAGACCCGCCTGGGTGTCTACATCGAGCTGCTTGAGCTGAGCCAGAGCTTGAGCCTGGGTGCGTTGACAATCTAGATCGCGCCCCAGCAGCCCCTCCAGGGCCGAAGCGGTATGGCGCAGGCGGGCAATCTGCTGCATCACAGCCTGATACTGCTGCTGTAGCTGGGTCATTAGGCTCGCGTCTGCGGTGGCTTCAGAGTCACTCTCTAGAATTTGCCCAATGTGAGAGAGCTGAAAGCCCTGCTGTTTAAGCGCTATCACTCGCTGTAATCGCTGTATATCCCGCTGGGTGTAAAGTCGGTAGTTGCTCTCTGAGCGGGGAACGGGAGGCAGTAACCCCAGGGTGTGATAGTGCCGCACCATGCGAGGGGTGACGCCTCCGCCTACCGCATCAGTGAGTTCTTTGATGGTCAGAAATTCAGTCGTCATAGGCTTAGCTTACGCTAAACCTTGACATTGGTGTCAATGTCAAGGTTTAGCCTGACAGAGTGAAGATTTCTCAGGTTGGCCTATGGTGTCTACTGCCCCGTTGAATGCTCTGTCGAAGTCTCGATTCGGCCACCTGTGCAAAGGTTTGTTTGACGAGCACCCCGAGGCGGTGGCGGCGATCGCCTGTGCGGTTTTAGTGGGGTTGGGCTGGCAAACCCTGGCCCTGGGCTGGGTGGGGGGTGCCCTGCTGTTTCTAGCGGCGGCCTACGTCATTGGTGGATTTGAGAGCGCCCGTGAGGGCTTGACCACGCTGGTGCAGGAAAAAGAGCTGGATGTAGACCTGCTAATGATTATCGCTGCCCTCGGGGCCGCCAGCCTGGGTCTGTGGCAGCGGGAGTACAACTTAATTGTCGATGGGGCCGTCCTGATTCTGATTTTTGCCATTAGTGGTGCCCTAGAGGGCTATGCCATGGGACGAACGGGGCGAAATATTCAAGGGTTAATGAGCCTGACGGCTGACACCGCAACGGTGATTCGCCAGGGGCAAGAGCAGATCATGCCAATCTCAGCGCTGCAAGTCGGCGATCAGGTTTTGGTCAAACCGGGGGAACTGGTGCCTACCGATGGGGTCGTGGCCGAAGGCTTCAGCACGGTGAACCAGGCGTCGATTACGGGGGAATCTATTCCTGTAGAGAAAACCGTGGGCGACGAGGTTTTGGCGGGCACCCTCAACGGCTACGGTGCGCTGCGCCTAACGCTCCACCAGCCGCCGGAAAGCAGCTTGATTCAACGCGTGATTCGCCTAGTGCAGCAGGCCCAAACCGAAGCGCCTCCCTCCCAAAAATTTATGGAGCGGTTTGAGCGTCGCTACGCCCAGGTGATTGTGACGGTGGGCGTTTTGCTGTCCACGCTGCCGCCCCTGCTGCTGGGCTGGGGCTGGGAGGAAACAATCTACCGCGCCCTGGTGTTTTTGGTCGTGGCCTCCCCCTGTGCGCTGATGGCCTCAATCATGCCGACCCTGCTCTCTGGTATTGCTAACGGGGCGCGACAGGGCATTTTATTCAAAAATGGGGCGCAGCTGGAGCAGATGGGCCAAATCAGAGCGATCGCCTTTGACAAAACCGGCACCCTCACGACCGGACAGCTCGACGTGGTGAATGTGCTGGCTGACGATCCGGATGAGCTGCTCACCGTGGCCGCCGCCCTCGAGAGCCTTTCGGAGCATCCCATTGGTGCGGCGATTGTGCAAGCGGCGCAGCGCCGAGCCCTGACCTGGCCAGCGGCGATTAACGGACAAGCCCAGGTAGGTCAGGGCATCACAGGGGAGGTAGCTGGGCGGTCTGCGGTGGTAGGTAAAGCAGCCTTTGTTAGTGCCCAGGTTCAAGCTCGTGGGCAGGCCGTTTCCTCTCATCTAGCGAAGCAAAGCCAGCAGTGGGAGGCAGAGGGCAAAACCGTGGTTTGGGTGGCCCACGGCGGCCCAGTGCTGGGCTTGATTGCGGTGGCCGACCGAGTGCGTCCAGAGGCGGCCAGGGCGATCGCCCGCCTTAAGCACCTGGGCATTGAGCAAGTGGTAATGCTAACGGGTGACAATGCCCGCACGGCTCACAGTATGGCCCAACAGCTGGGGGTAGATCAGGTGCATGCCGATTTAATGCCTGAAGATAAGGTCACGGTTCTACGGCAATTGCAGCAGCAGTATGGCAGCGTGGCGATGGTCGGCGATGGCATTAACGATGCCCCCGCCCTGGCTCTGGCCACGGTCGGCATTGCCATGGGCGCTGCGGGCAGCGATGTGGCCCTAGAGACCGCCGATATTGTGCTCATGGCCGATCGCCTAGAAAAGCTAGAACACGCTATTGGCCTAGGGCGGCGGGCACGGGCGATCGTGCGACAAAACATCGGCTTTGCCCTTGGGCTGATTGGGGTACTCATCGCGGGTACCTTGAGCGGGCATATCACCCTACCAATGGGCGTGTTGGGCCATGAAGGCTCTACTGTTATCGTCACCCTCAGTGGTTTGCGCCTGTTGAGAAGTTAAGCAAGTAAGCTAGCTTCAGTGCCTAGATCAAGAGGTCAATGCTAATTTACGTTTTAGCTTCTTTTGCTCGTATAGAGGCAGTTGTACTATCACCACGGTGACAATGTTGCGAAAGTAGTCAAATAGCAGCAGTAGCGCCTAGCCATTGAGAACTACTAGAGGGAGGGGCAATCCCCAGAGACTTAGACGCAGCAGGCGAGATTTCCAGCTCATGGTGAGTTGAGATATTGGTAGGCAGTTTTGCAGCCGTTCATTCGGGCAAGCCCAAACCCCAGCGGATTTTATCCTGCTCTACAATCGGCAGAGCCCAGGCCCACGGGCGGTAAGAGCACAATAGCGAAAGCCTCATCGGGAAGCGCTTGGAATGTACCGAATACCAGCGCTAATCAGGGCAAGAAACAGAACTCCCATTGCTCCGGCTAGCGGGTTTTGGTTCAGACCCGTCACCCATTCCGGCACTCGCCCGGTGTAGATCGCTAAATCGCCCACATCGATCAGGTAATAGCCCGCCACCAGCCCCCCATGCAGCCCAATGGCCAGCCCCAGGCGTCCGGCAGTGCGCTGGCGTGCCCAGCCCAGGGTCAGCCCCAGCAGCAGTAGGCCCGGAAAGCTAGGCAGCTCTTTCACAATGGCCTCCCAGGGTTTGATAAAGTGCAGCGCCGCATAGATCGTGCCGCTGGCCCACAGTGCCGGAGTAAAGCCCCAGTCGTAGCGCAGTTCATCCAGCAGCCAGCCACGAAAGAGCAGCTCTTCGGCCAGGCCAACACCCAGGCCCACCAGCAACCCCTCCAGGGCAATTCGCCCTAGGGTGGGCGGTGCCGGTTGCCAGGTCAGCCAACCCAACCCGCCCTCTAGGGTAAATAGCAGCCCCAGGCTCACCAGGCCCACAACTACCCCAATTGCCAGCTCTCGCCCATAGCGGGCCGATGCCCCTAGACCGTGGGTGCGCAGCGGTTGAGCTTGGCCATGCACGCGGCGACCCCACGGTACCAGCCATACCATAAACAAGACGTAGAGCAAAACTAAGGGAATAACGCTCAGGGAGCCATCAGTGCCCAGCCACGCGTAGAGAGGTAGGGCGATGGGCACCCAAACTAGCGCTAGCAGTAGCAGAAAGCAGAAAATCCTCACCGGGGCAGGATAGTGAACCAGCTTATGCAGTTGAATCATGCCAAAGGTGCCCGTTTAACCCGCTTGCTGAGCGTCATACATGGCCCTTAGCACCAACCCAGGGTCAACCCAATTGCCGTCGTATTTCAGCATCCAATGGAGGTGTGGGCCGGTGGTGCGCCCCGTCATGCCGACGCGGCCCAGTCGTGCCCCAGTGGACAAGTCTTGCCCCTGCTCATAGCGAATGCCCCCGTCTGGATCAACCAAATAGCGCTTGCCATTTGAGACTTCGACCCGACCGCTCATATGACAATAGCGATGCTCCCACTGGCCCGACCGAATGACGGCAGAGGTGCCACAGGTGGTGTGGTCAGAGACTTCGATCACCTTGCCGTTCCACCAGTTGCGCACAAAGCTGCCCTGGGGTGCGGCCAGGTCTAGCCCGTAGTGAAACTGAGATTCCCCGCCGCCAGTGGGAGAAGTTCTATAGCCAAATGCGGAGGTGTAAGCCTGAAAATTTTCGACGGGGAAGGACGCCTGCCGCCAAAACGCAACCGTGTCTTGGGCGAAGGCAGGAGCCGATGAACCAGGCCAGTGCAGGGTCAGAAAGAGCCCCAGGCCGAGGCAAAACGCTATCCGTAAAAACCTCGCACGACGCCAGAGATGACCCAGTTTGCTCAATGCTGTCACGACATATCTCCTCTGCACAGGCACAGTCAACGGCCTATTTATCGCCCAATTATGCATCAAGTTGAGTCGGTGTCTCAGATCCTCGACAGTTTGTCTCTCGATGCCTTGGTTTTCGAGGCAGACTAAAGTTCTTGTACTGGGGAAGCGCTCAGAGCCGCTACTGCCATCAGGCCCCAAATTACATCAAATCGCACTCGTTGAGCACGCGATATACAAAATTCGGCATTTTCTAAGAGAGTGTGCAGTTCAGCCTCGCTATAGCATTGCTGATGGGCCGGGTCAATTCTTTGCAGTACCCAATCACACAGTCTGCAAAACCAAAAGTCTCTACACCAGTCTAAAATTACTAGCTTTCCTTCTGGCTTGAGCACGCGCTTCATCTCAGCTAAAGCAGCCTGTGGATCTGAAAAATAGTGAAAGGCATTGGCAGAAACTACAACATCGAACGACTGAGCTGGAAACGGTAAATCCGATGCTGATGCCTCTTTAAAGGTAATGTTTGGATAGCGTTCGAGTTTTTGCTGGGCTTGAACCAACATTTGCTCAGAGATGTCGATGCCAGTGATGATTTGAGTTGGGTTGTTTTGTAAAAGCAAACGCTCTAGCTCACCTGTGCCACAGGCAATATCTAATACTGCTGCCGTCGGGGCAATCTCAGCCCATGCCTTGAAAAAGTTCAGCGTATTCGTGACATATCGCTTCCAGCGCCGATCGTAGACATTGGCGATCTGGTTGTACTGGTCTGTAACCGTTGACTCAATAGAACTCATCGGGGCGTACAGAAAATTTTGTGGGAGACACTCGCCAGTTAATCCTAACGGCTGGTGGGTCTACGTCAGATGTTTCCATCCCTGCCGGGAACGACGGGTGCCTTACCTCTAAGACTAGCCTTTTGCAAAGAGCATGACAGCGTACGATACTTACTGTACCATCTGAATAGTCTTTCAGATGTTCAATAGCTTTTCAAAGGTGCCGCTATGGCAGACTCTCACTCCCAGGCTTGTTGCGACAGCCCCGGCCCCACCCCTAAAGCTGCGGTAAACGCCCATGACGACTGCTGTGGGTCTGACCACGGCCACAGCCAAGATTCAAGTGACTTCAGCCTGCGGCAAGAGTTGACGCCGATCGCGATCGCCACCATTCTCTTCCTCATCGGGCTAATTTTCAACGAGGCGCTGCACAACACCTCCTTCGCCATCGCTGAATACGCGGTGCTGATTCCGGCTTATCTAATCAGCGGCTGGACTGTGCTGACCACGGCGGGGCGCAACATTTTGCGGGGGCGCGTCTTTGACGAAAACTTTCTGATGACGATCGCAACTCTGGGGGCGATCGCCATCCATGAAATTCCCGAAGCCGTTGCCGTGATGCTGTTCTTCCAGGTGGGAGAACTATTTCAGGGCTACTCGGTGGGGCGATCGCGCCGCTCGATCAAAGCCCTGCTAGAGGTGCGGCCTGACACCGCTAACCTCAGTGTTGACGGCGACATCCGTACCGTTGCCCCCGAGACCGTGCGGGTTGGGGATGTGATTGTGGTGCGCCCCGGCGAAAAAGTGCCCCTGGATGGCGACATTCTGGAGGGCAAATCCCTAGTTGATACCTCCGCTTTAACGGGCGAATCGGTGCCTCGCACCGTTGCCCCCGGTGAAACTTTGCTGGCCGGGATGATCAACCAGTCGGGGCTGCTCACGGTACGGGTGACCAAACCCTTTGGTGAGTCGTCGATCGCCAGAATTTTGGAACTGGTCGAAAACGCCAGCAGCAAAAAAGCCGACACTGAAAAATTCATCACCCGCTTTGCGCGGTATTACACCCCTGTAGTGGTGTTTCTATCTCTGGCGGTGGCGATTTTGCCGCCCTTGTTCATTGAGGGGGCTACCCAGGCCCAGTGGGTCTATCGCGCCCTGGTGCTGCTGGTGATCTCCTGCCCCTGCGGGTTAGTGATCAGCATTCCCCTCGGCTACTTTGGCGGGGTGGGCGGTGCCGCCAAACGCGGCATTTTGGTCAAAGGCTCCACCTATTTAGACACCCTGGCCCAGGTAAAAACGGTTGTGTTCGACAAAACCGGCACCCTCACCCAGGGCAACTTTCGCGTAACGGATGTGGTGACTCACAACGGCCTGAAGAAGCACCAACTACTGGAGTTAGCGGTCCAGGTCGAGTCGCAGTCTAACCATCCGGTGGCGCAGTCGATTCGTCAAGCCTACGGACAGACCGTCGATACCTCCGGCGTGCAAGACTACGAAGAAATTGCGGGTCACGGCATTCGTGCCACGGTGAACGGTCGGGTGGTGCTGGCGGGCAATGATCGGCTCCTGCACCGCGAAGCCATTCCCCACGATGTCTGTGTGGTAGACGGCACCGTGGCCCACCTGGCCGTGGATGGCGAATATAGTGGCCGCATCATCATCGCCGATGAGCTGAAAGAGGATGCTGTCGAAGCTATCCGGGCGCTCCATGCCCAGGGCATTGCCACTGCCATGCTCACTGGCGATAGTCAGTCAGTGGCCGACAGCATCGCCAAAAAGCTCGGCCTCGACGAGTATCGAGCCGAGCTGCTGCCGGAAGACAAAGTAGAGGCATTGGAGGCGTTTCTCCATCAAGCCAAGCAAGTCAAGGGAAAAGTCGCTTTTGTCGGTGACGGCATTAATGATGCCCCAGTGATTGCTCGGGCCGATGTGGGCATTGCCATGGGCGGGCTGGGCTCCGATGCGGCGATCGAAACCGCCGACGTGGTGATTATGACCGATGCGCCCTCAAAGGTGGCCGAAGCCGTTCAAATCGCCCACAAAACCCGGCGCATTGTTTGGCAGAACATCAGTCTTGCCATGGCCGTCAAAGCCCTCTTTATTGCCCTGGGGGCGATCGGCTTGGCCACCCTTTGGGAGGCCGTGTTTGCCGATGTAGGCGTTGCCCTGCTCGCCATCTTAAATGCGGGTCGAATTATTCGGAACCCTCGATAACGGGTTGAGATGAGCATTCTCCGGAGAATTGCAGCGTCCCCCCGTTACCAGCACCCGCCGTGGTGGTGGCCGCCGTGAGTGCCGTTGTGGTGGTTGACTATCACAGTATCAGCGATGTCTGAGGAGTTAACCGCAGCAGGATTACCCTGCCCCCATGCAACAGCTTGCATAGAAATCGCGATCGTAGCGGCGACAACTGCACTAACCATAGAAATCCGTGTCATGGCATCCTCCTTATGTGCTGAGTATTTATACTCTAATCTTAGCTTTCAGGTGGGGGCAAAACCCTCATCTGAGCAATTCGTCACAGGATGTCACCCTAGTTCATGTCCTGACCGAGACCCATTTCTAGTTATGTCTGCCTCCCTTCAAATCGTGCTGGGCACCTTAGCCCTGAGCCTGATTCATCCGCTAATTCCCAGCCACTGGCTACCGTTCGTAGCGTTGGGCAAGGCCGAAGGATGGTCGCGGCAAGAAACCCTATGGATTACAGCCCTAACCGGCTCGGCCCACACCGTTAGCACTCTCCTAATTGGGGTGGCCGTAGGGCTATTGGGCTACCAGTTTGCCGACTACTACGACATCGTGACGCACCTGGTCGCTCCGGCGGTGCTGATTGGGTTGGGCTTGGTTTACCTGAGTAAACCGCTGCGTCAACGCTGCGTCCCATGCTGCTCTCCGGACGAATCTCACCCTGTTGTAGCCACAGTTAGCCCCTCTGGCCGCAGTAAGGTAGCAGCGGTCGTAGCCATTGCCAGCGCGATGTTTTTCTCACCGTGCCTCGAAATTGGTGCATTTTACCTATCCGCAGGGGCGCTCGGATGGCAAGGCATTGCCCTGGTCTCCGGGGTGTACCCCGTTGTTACGGTACTGGGCATGGTGTTGGTCGTGAACTGGAGCTGGCAGCGGGCAAAATCGTTGTCTGCCGCAATCCCTACCTGGAATCTCAGTGGCCATACCTCAACAGGTCTAGTCCTCGTAGTTCTGGGTTTTTTGACGTTTTTTATTGATGTGTAGTCATGCCGCGTAAACAATCAACTCCCTGGATTCATCGCTATGCCCGCCCTCTGATGGCGGGGTTAGCGGCGGTTGGCGCTGTCGTCACCGCTTACTTAACGATCAACAAGCTCACGGGTAGCGCCACGGCCTGCCCTACCAAGGGCTGTGACATCGTGCTCTCTAGCCCCTATGCCACGGTGTTTGGCCAGCCGCTGGCCCTGTTTGGATTTTTGGCTTACGTGGGTATGGCAGTGATGGCGATCGCCCCCCTGCTGGTCAATGGGTCTGGGCAAAAAGACCTCAGGGATAAACTCACCCGATTGACCCAACCCCTGCTGCTGATCGGCGGCACCGCCATGATGGTCTTTAGCGGCTACCTCATGTATCTGCTTACCGCAGAAATCCAGGCGGCCTGTCTTTATTGCATCGGCTCAGCGCTCCTCTCTACCAGCCTGTTTTTGCTTGCCCTCATCGGCCAAAATTGGTCTGATCTATCTCAACCCTTCTTTATTGGCAGCATTACAGCATTTCTGGTGGTGGTGGGCACCCTGGGCGTCTATGCCAATGTCAACAACCCAGTTGCCGAGGGCTCGGGCGATCAGCTGGGGCCTGCCATCACCACCCAATCTGGCCCGGCTGAAATGGCTTTGGCTCAGCACCTGGCCGACACTGGTGCTATTTTCTACGGAGCCTGGTGGTGCCCCCACTGCCACGACCAAAAGCAGCTGTTTGGCCAAGAAGCCAGCCAGGTTATGCCCTACGTAGAGTGCGCTACCCCCGAGGGGCAAGAGCAAACCCCCGAGTGTCAGGAAGCTGGCATTACCGGCTATCCCACCTGGGAAATCAATGGTGAGCGCCTGTCGGGGACACAAACCCTAGAGGAACTTGCCCAGCTCTCGGGCTATACCGGCCCCACCACATTTCAAAATTCAATTTAGCGCGAAGGAGAATCCCTTGAGAGGTACAGGTAAACTATTGGGCCTGGCGGGTATGGCGATGGGAGGGCTGCTAATAGTGGCCACTCCGGCGGGTGCTCACAGCCCCGGCCAGGCGTTGAGCGAGCAGGCCCAGCGCGATGAACTGGCCGACTTGCTAGAGTCGGGGGCAGAGCTAGTCGAAGCCGGTGATCTGGCTGAGGCGCTCGCTCGTTACCAGCACGCGGCTGGTCTAGCTGAGGACAATGCCAAAATCTTCTCGGCCATTGGCTACCTTCAGGCTCGCCAGGGCAATTTTCAAGCGGCGATCGCCGCTTTTCAAACCGCTATTGGGCTAGAGCCTAACAATCTGGCTGTTTACTTTGGTTTGGCCCATGCCCATAGCAACCTGGGGGAGTATGAAGCGGCAGGCAATGCCTACCGGCAAATCCTACGATTGCAGCCCGATAACCAGGCGGCTCAACTGGGGCTAGGCGCGGCGCTGTTTCAAACCGCAGCCTTTGAAGAGGCTCTGGCGATCTACACCAAGCTTTTGCAGCAAGACCCCAACAACCTACAAGCCGCCGAATCTATCGGCCTGATTTTGCTCCAGCAAGGCAATACCGATGCGGCGATCGCCGCCTTAGAACGAGCCGCTATCCTGGCCCCCCAGGCCAGCCGAATTCAGCTGAACCTGGGCATTGCCCACCTCAAAGCAGGGAATATGGCCTCGGCGCTAACTGCGTTTAGAGCGGCAGCGGCAGAAGAGCCCCGCAACGCCGATATTCGCATGCAGATTGGCTACCTGCTCTGGCAGCAGGGGAATCTAGACGCCGCCCTAGAAAGCTATCAGCAGGCAGCCCGGCTTCAGCCCGACTCGGTGATTGCCCACGATGCGATCGCCGATCTCTACTTCGAGCAGCAAGAGGTACTGATGACCATCGTCGCCCATCGCGAGGTGCTCGAGATGGCCCCCGACCACGCCCCTGGTTACTACCATCTAGGCGTTGCGCTAGAGGCGCGGGGCCGCCGGGCAGAAGCGATCGCGGCGCTGCAACGGGCAAAGACGTTACTCCTGGAGCAAGAAAACGGTGAAGACGCCCAGATTGTTGACGAGCTGCTGCAAAAACTCCAATCGTCGTAGCCTGCCCAAGCTAAACAGACTGCACTTTCCACAAACTCCGCCGATAACCACATTGCTGCACTACGGAACGTTGAACTATGGCGACTGACAGTAGCAAAAGGGAATTTAACCCGTTCTTGGGGTACAGCTACTCTAGGCGGCTGGTAGAGCTAGGGCGTGTTGTCCTGCTTGTGGGTGGGTTAAGCAGCGGGTTGGCGGTTGTACCAGCCCTGGCCACAACTGAGATAGACCCATCAACCCCCATTTCAGCAGAGTCGTTGCTCCCTGCCGCAGCCAGTCCGTCCGGAGTCGAAAGCGGACCCCAAGCTCCTGCTCCTGCTTCAATACAGGGTTCGGTAGAAGCGTTACCCAGTGCAAGCGTTAGCGCACCTGCTCAACCGCCCGAACGGACTGTACCCAATCAAGTGCCTGCTAATGACTCTGTTCCGGCTGGTTATAACAGCGTCTTTATTGACCCAACTGATTACAGCCTTGGGGCGACAGCGGCTCCAGGAGGGGCTTCTCCTAATCTCGTGTTTGCAGAACGAGCAACGGGCTGTCAAATCACCGTAGCAGGGTCGCAAACCCCTCCCCAGTCTTCCTGTCAAGCAACCGCCCCAAACTCTACCAGCCCACCTGCGGATAGTGGCTATGGCATTCAAGTGGGGCCTGTTACTATCAGCTCGCGCGGTGTTAGCTTGGGCGATACCACCATCGTTAGCCGAGCCCAGTTAAATGAAAGACTGCGGCCCTTAAACATCCTCCGTCGCGGCAATGAGGAATATGTTTTCCCCCTGTCTATTCCAGCCCCAATCACCTCGCTGTTCGGCTGGCGGATGCATCCCGTCCATCAAAACTGGCGATTTCACGCTGGCACCGACTTGGGGTCTCCTGCTGGCACCCCGGTTTTAGCCACCCGCTCAGGCAAGGTTGCGGTGGCCGATTACCTTGGTGGTTATGGCCTAACGGTAATTCTGCGCCACGATGATGGGGATTTGGAGTCTCGCTATGCCCATTTGTCCAAGCTGGCCGTGCAGGCTGGAGAATGGGTTGAGCAAGGGGAGGTTATTGGTCTGGTGGGCAGCACCGGCACGGCGACTGGCCCAAACCTGCACTTTGAAATCCGCCAGCTAACTAGTCAGGGCTGGATAGCAGCAGATGCCAAAGATATCTTAGACGACGGCATTGCTGACCTGCTCAACGTTATCAACAACCCCTTGCAGGCATTGGGAGCGGGTACCGCTGGTGAAGCCAGTGGCGCAGCGGCTCCCGCCGACTATCCCTTCCGCCCGGCCCAGCCAAACGCCAGCTAGTGCCCTGGCTACAGCATCTGTCATGTCCAAAAGCCCTTTCCCCTTTGCAGCGATGGCCACCCCTAATCGTGCTTCTGCTCGGCGCAACCAGAGACTAGTTCAGCAACGTCAACTGTTGGCCGCCAAAATGCAGGTGGTGGCGTGGCGGCGCATCGTTGTCGTCTGGCTGCTGTTGGTGCTGGCCTTAGTCGGAATTGGCGGGCGGCTGGTCTACTTACAGCTGCTGCAAGGGGAGACCCTGAGCGCTCTAGCCGAACAGCAGCGAACACTACCGACGCTGATTCGCCAAGCTCGTTACCCAATTGTCGATCGTTTCGGTGGCGTGCTGGCGACTGACCAGGTTGCTTATACCCTTTACATGCATCCCAAGCTGTTTAAGCAGTCTGTCGCCGAGGTAACCGAGGCATTGGCCTCTGTGGTGGCTATGCCACAGAATGAACTCTTGGCTTTACTTAACCAGCAATCCACCGGTATTCGGTTTCCGGGTCAACTGTCAGAGGTGGAGGGCGATCGCATTCGATCCTTACGCATCGATGGCCTAGAGTTGGTGCCTCAGCAGCAGCGGTTTTACCCCCAGCAGGAACTCTTTGCCCCGATCCTAGGGTTCATCAATCTCGATGGGAAACCCCAGGCCGGGTTAGAGATGGCCTACGCCGAACAACTCGCGATCGCCGCGCCCCCAGCTGTCGATCCAGCGGTGCCGTCGTTAGCGCGTGGGTCATCCCCAAACGCAAGCTTACGCTTGACGCTTGACAGCCGCCTACAGCGCATTGCCCAGCAAGAACTAGAGGCGGTGGTTCAGGCATACAACGCCCAGCGAGGCACCGTAATGGTTATGGACGCCCCAACTGGAGAAATCTTAACCCTGGCCAGCGTGCCCACCTATGACCCCAATCGCTACTACGATGCCGACATCAGCGCCTTTCGCACTTGGCCAGTGAGCGACACCTACGAACCCGGCTCGACTTTTAAGCCGATCAATGTTGCGATCGCCCTAGAAGATCAAGTGATTTCCCCTGATGACGTCATCAACGACAGCGGACGTATGCAGTTTGGTAAGTGGTTGATTAAAAACAGCGACTACGGCGAGGTCGGTGCCCGAGGCCCCATTTCAATTACCGATATCCTCAAATATTCCAGCAATGTAGGCATGGTGCAAATCATGCAAAAAATGGCGGCTTCCAACTACTTTAGCTGGCTAGAACGCCTGACCCTGGGGCAGCCTACAGAGATTGACTTGCCGTCGGAAGCCTCTGGGCAAATGAAACCCCGAGACAAATTCATCAACAGTCAGGTCGAAACGGCCACTACTTCATTTGGTCAAGGGTTTGCGCTGACACCGGTAAAAATGCTGCAACTGCTGGCCACCTTAGCCAATGGTGGGAACCTGGTAACTCCTCACATTGTCGAGGGTATGGTGGCAGAAGACGGTACCTATCTGTGGCAGACCGAACATGCCGATCCTAAAGCCGTCTTCTCCCTACAAACCACCCAACAGGTGCTCGCCATGATGGAAGCAGTGGTCGCTGAGGGAACCGGTAAACCTGCCCAAATTGAGGGCTACCGGGTTGCTGGAAAAACGGGCACAGCCCAAAAAGTTAACAACTCAACCGGTTATAGTTCTGCCCGCATCACTAGCTTTGTAGGCATTGCGCCCGTAGAAGCCCCCCGCTATGTGGTGTTAGCGGTCATTGATGAGCCCACTGGCGAGAACGCCTACGGCTCGACGGTAGCAGCTCCTCTGGTTAAACGGGTGATGGAGTCGCTGTTGGTGCTCCAGGGAGTATCTCCGAGTCGCGCTGGAGAAGTGCCGTGAGGCACAAAGATTTTAGTACTTGCTCTCACCATGTTTGCATCATTGACGTGCTGTAATCAACTTCCCAAGGGGGAATTCATCATGTGGCCAGTCAAACACGGGCAACCCTATGCCAACGAAATCGAACGGTGGATGTACGCCAACTTTGTAGCAGCATTCTTTGAGAAATTTGACGAGCTGCGCGACCTCGACGTTGACGATCCGTTTGAGTGTATCGATGCCACCGAGCAGTTTGATGCCCTACCTAGCGAAACAAAGCTAGCGGCAGTCTGTGAATCGGCTATCGCGATTATGGATCCGTTGTCTTCCCTTGGGGGGCAAAATGCCCTGCTTGCCGAAGCGGGGGCGATTCCGTTTGAGTGCATGAAAGGTCTCATTGTCATGGAGATTGAAACGACCCAGGAGCTTGAGTCTGTGGAGCCTGGCCTCTCAAAATGGGGCGACTTCTGGCGGCGGCAGGTGCTCCTCTTTTTCTACGCTCTCCATGGCTTGTCGTTGGTAGACATGGTTGAGAGCATTCTCTATGAAGAGGCCGGTGAGCCGGGTGAACTGTCTGAAGCCCTGATTCAATCGTGCAGTGCTCGGGCGCAAGAGGCGATTGACCAGAAAACCTATCTAGACTTTCTGCCCTGGATCCCGAAGTCACCCCAGGAAACGGACATCGAGAAATGGGAAGACTTGATTGAAAGTTACCTGATGGATGATCGCCTGTTTCAAGATCACGACTGGCTGATCAGTCTGCCTTCTTCCCATCCTGAATTGCCCGATGCGGCGGTTCTGGAGTTGCAGTTCAAAAATCAGGAAATCCAAGCAACCGTCGGCATTGCTCCAGCCTACTTTGACATGGGGCTAAGCCAACGACAGCTCAAGCCCTGGAAGGATCTCAGGCGAGAGCTGGAGACCTATTGGGTCGCGCCCCACTTACAGACCCCGGCCATTGCCCACAGAATTGTGGAGGCTCTGGGGCAGGGGCATTTACTGGGGGCACATCCAGCCGAGGACAGCGAACCAGAAGCGTGGCGCTCAGGTGCGCCCAAACGAGTGCAGGACTTGCTGGAGAAAATTACCTTTCGCGAAGGCTGCCACCTGGCGCTGAATATCGCTGAGCCGGGCGAGGTCGATCAGCTGGTTCCGATTACCCACATCAGCGTGCTGGAAGCGGAGGCGGGCTATGGCGTGGGAGGTAAAATCTGCGAGTTTGAGACTGAAGCCGGTGCTGCTGCGATCGGGGATGCGCTGAACCCTGAGGCGATCGAGGAGGTGGTTGTCTTGGCAGTTGAGGGGTTGGCGTCCTTTTTTGGGCCAACGGATGATGCGGCGGGGTGAAAATCGTTTCCGGTGCCTGGGTTACCAGGGCGAAGATCGACATTTGATGGGAAGAAATCTTCTGGGAGAGGATATACCTAGGGGGTAGCTCTGGCACAGGCTAGACAGATCGAGTGAAAAGCTACTGGGAAATACCCCGGAGAGCAAAAAGCACTGATAGGCCCCAGAGGGTGACGAACTGCTGCAACACTGCCCTGTCAAGCTCACGGCTGGGGTAGGAAAAATGACGCTCAGCCTGCTGCGGTGAATTTCTCCTGGAATAGCAAGTAACCCAAAATCCTAGCTTAGTCATTGCCATCGCTAGTTGAAAACAAAATGCCGAAAGAACTTGGTAGACCTTGTATCTCGGCATAATCGTCCCCCGTCACTAGCGTGGGGTCTTCTTCATAGTCATCAACAGCTTCCCAAAGAAATCGGTTACAAAGCCACTTAGCCAATTTGTCAAAATCGCGGTCAGCATCCAAAAACAGTACCCCTACGACCGCCTCAAACATTTCTCCCCAGACGCCAGGTTCATCTTCAGGAGGTTTCTGGTTTTTCCGATTCCAAGAAGAGCTAATCTCGGGTAGGCCAAGGGCGATCGCAAAGTTAGCCAAAAACGGTCTATTCACTAAATTTTGCCGATAGTTATCAAAACCTTCGTGAGTTAATTCGCGCCTGGTGCCATAGAGAAAATCCGCCAGAATAGCGTCTATCAGCATGTCACCTAGAAAAGCAAGACGACGGTATTCTTGCTTGAGTGTGACTTGTTGGCTGGGCGGCAGTCCCAACTCATTGATAGTGCAGGGATCCGTAAGGGCGATCTTAAGTAACTCGTCACTGTGAAAATCAGGAAACGCGATCGCACGCTTAGCCTCTTCAAGCTTGATCATGATGGCAGGCATCGATAAAAGTCCTTGCTGGGTTTATCTAGCCATTCTTCCCAGCGGACTCCCTTGCCTCTAACGCCTCCCTCAAGAGCATTTCAACCACGAACGTAAACGATCGCTGCTCTCTGTCTGCGATCGCCTGAATAGCTTCCCTCATCGGGTCTGGCAGGTAAATGCTGGTCTGACGCTTTTGGGTAGTCATAGCCGCTCTATTTAGCTCTAGAGCAAGCCTAGGTGAAGCATTGCGCTCAAGGGTAATCTACTCTAGGTTAGAGTAGATTAATCTAATACAGATAGATATATTCGCTAGTTCAAGCCACCTCAGCTTTTTTAGCGGCCAGGCTGACCTTCGCCAGCGCCCAGGAGGTGCTATCCCTATGGCTCAACCTTTTCCAAAACAGCGATCGCGCCAGCTTCAGGTCATCTATCGAGCCTTTGGGTACGCCCTTAACCCTGGCCACTTGCACCTCCCACCAACCACTAACCTGCCCGCCGCCTTCCCCCAGGTCGAAGCGCCCCGCTTTCACTACGGCGATCGCCTCTGCTGGATTCCCTATGGCAACGCGACCGATTGGGGCCTGGTTATTGGCCAGTTCTACAGCTACGCTCCCCACAGCCGCCGCTGGCAGTGGTGCTACCTGATCTGGCTCGATCTTGCTTCCCCCAGTGCCACCTGGGTCAGAGCCGATATCGCCTGGGAAGGCGACCTCGAACCCCTTGATGAGGAGCCTATCCGATGAATCCTCGCCCCCTTTCTCCCCGCGAGCAGCGCCTAATCGAGCGGTACAGCTACTGCCAATTGGGCATGACGCCCCAGCGTTTTTACGCCAAGTGGCAGGTGAGCCAGGAAGACATGGCGGCGATCTGCTCCCGATCAGTTTCGACGGTGCGGGGCTGGTTTCGCAAAGGTCGCAGCTATCGTCGCCCCACCCCTGTAGACCTGCGCCATTTGGCCCTAATGGATTTTCTGCTCGACAACTTTGACCAGATTCCGGCAGACCTACGGCAGGCCCTCTGCACCACCGAGCAGGAAGACGATCACACCTAACCCGAAATTGTCAATATCACCGTGCTCTGTTTTGGTAAATCTCCCCCAGATAGGGTGGCATCAACTGCACTGAATCGAAGCATCAGGGAGGACAGTCAAATGAGCCAAGGGCACCGAATCATGGCCGATATCAAACGTATCCGGGCGGCGCTGGCAACGCCAGGGCAGGGCTCGTACCGTCTGCAAAAGCTTCCTCGGCAGGCTGTTTGGCTAGTTCACTGTAGAAACAGCAAAACCTACCGGCTAACCTTCCAGCCTGCCCCGATTAACGCTTGGACGCTGCATCCCCCAGATCGAGAAGCTTCTGAACTGTTGGGCAAGATTGAGCAGGCATTGAAGCCCAGCGCGGCCAGTGCCGGAGAGAGCGTGCAGTCTTACCCAATGGATGCTGTCAGCGAGCAGGAGACTCACCGTTTAGAGCGCCAGCAGTACTCTTCATATGCGGCCTACGAGGTGGAAGCTCCTACGGCCTACAACCAGCTGCTCCATCCCTGGTGCGTTGTTCAACTCCTCCCCCACATGCAGCGGCGCACGGTGGCGCGGTTTCGACGGCGCAATGATGCTGATGCCCATTTGAGGGCTATGCAGCGGCTGAGCCCCTCAGCTCAGTACACCGTTATGTTTGATCCAGCTCCATCCAGCCACTGCTTCACTCCCGAGGGGCATGGGGAGGTGTTTGCCTGAGGGGAGAGAAAAGCACCATACCGTTCTCAACCCTATCTAATGGCTTAGACCTGGATAGTGAGAGTAGGAACCACCGCTTCTTGTCCCATTTGTAGAATGTCTTTCGCCATTGTTTGAGAGGCCACATTCGCGATGCCCCTCTGGGGCGGCTACGCCAACGCTCTGCCAGTCTTCTGTAGTGAACATCTGAGCGAGTATAGCGATCGCCTCAGCCCGAACCCCCTTCTGTTCGTTGGGTAACGCCTGCTCTTCCTCTGCCAACAGCGCCTCAATCCATGCCGTTTGTTCGGGGGTGAGATACCTCAGGTGACCGTATAAGCATTTTTGCGCCTCCATGTAGACAGCCTCTAGACTCCGCCCGAGCTGCCACGACTCTAACCACCCCTGCAACTCCGGTAACAAAATGGATAGCACTCGCACAGTCCACCGCTGCCGCTGCAGAGCTTCCGGCGAAACCTCCTTGAGTAACTCCACATACGGCTGTAGACCTAGACCAGCCTCAACCTTCCCTTCCTCACTGGCGCGATCGACATCTGCCTCCCGAACCCAATCCTCATCATTGAGCAAGTCCATCAGGTTGCCTGTTCTGCTCAGTTGTTCAGCTAGGATTGCATCATTCATAAGCTGTGAGGACGTTGTGAATCGAATAGGATGTTAAACCCCCACCTATTCTTCCAACTCACTAGGGTCGATACCCAGTTCCCGTAGTTTTTCCATAGCCCGATCTAATTTGCGCTGGGTCTGGTTCCGTTCCTGGTACAGCTCCTCAGGGTCTTTGAAGCGCTCCCCATTGGGATAGAACAGCGCCAGTCCATCCTCAAACATGTCAAATGTGACCCCTAGGGTCGGGGATGTCCAGGGCAAATTGAGGCGGGTTAGTAGCACTAGCCGTTCATCTGGGGCCTGGCGCGTCAGTCCCCAAAACTCAAAATTGTCGGGGTCGTAGAAGACCATTTCCAGCACCCCATACCGGTCATAAAACGCTTGCTTTTGTGAAATCTCAGTGGCTGAATTACTGGGAGAGATAATCTCAAAAACTACCTGGGGCGGGATGTTGTCCTCTTTCCACTGCTTGTAGCTGCCACGGTCAACATCCGGACGCCCCAGCACCACCATGGCATCAGGGGCCTGGGAAGGAACGGGGGGAGCATCCACCTGAACCGGATACCAGAGCAAATCCCCTGCGACAAAAGCTGTTTGGCCCTGCAAGAGATTTCTTAGATTGCTGACCAACCGCACAATCCAACGGTATTGCTTCGTGTTATCAGCCATGGGCTGACCATCGGAGTCGGGATAGATATCCGTGGTTACCGTTGCTTGAGTCATGGTCAGGTGGCCCCATCATCATATGGCTAGCGAACAAGGTGCTGAGCTCTTTGAGCTACCTCTCGTCTGAGTTGTTGAGGCCCTCGATCGTACTCAGGCGGCATTGACGCCTGATGGACGGGTTCCGCTAAGACCTCTAACAACTGAACCATGACCTCCAAGCTTGTTCTGAGGCAGATGCTCAATCAGGGAAATCGCTCGTTGCCGAATATCCATAGAAGACAGGACGAAAGGTTTTAGGCAAGCTTGCCTCAATTGTAGCAGTGGGCAAGTGTGGCGCAGCTTGAAGGTCGTTGGATCAGCTCCTATCCAGCAGGCGACCGTCAGCACCCCAGAGATAAGGTCGTAGGAATTCTTAACCATGTCCAAATCGGGGTAAGTTTGGGGTAACGCTAAATTCATGGCCTTGAAACCCTTGCTGAATAAGAAGTGATTCACAGCTTCCCAAGCTGAATGTCGTCGGTTCGAGTCCGATCACCCGCTTTCAAGTGTTTCAGTGTCCATTAAAGGATTATTTGTCCGACTTTAAAGGATTAGTGTCCATTTTTAACGAAAGAATGGGGCTTCCAGCGATCGGGGGCCGTTTTTGCTAGGTTCGGCGAACTTCTTCACCAGTTTTAAACAATTAATTGTCCAGTTCCGGGTGCGACACTCAAAGCAATACACTAGATCTAGTCGCAGGCAAGCTGTACTATTCTCCCAGTGAGAGTTTCTGCCAAAGCTGCCAAGCTTATTGCCTAAAATGCCTAGCCCTTAGCTTCGTACTTAGAGAAAATACTTGCAGAAGGATAATGTCGCTCAACTGTAATTTGCCGCAAAGGCATAGTTTCCATCTGGGAAACGTACTACTGGAACCCAAAAAGGATGGCCATACCAGTTTCTTGAGGTTGAACCCAGCAGTTTTGTCATTAGTAGGGCTGGCCTTTGCCTGCTAACTCCGTAGGGTGGATTGCCGGCGTTACCTGGAACAATTGCTCTAGTCAAGCCAGTTAATGAACGCGAAATATTAGAAGCTCGGCTAATAATAACAAGAGATATATTGTCATCGAATTCTGAAGAATTACGAATTTCAGCCAATGCAGTTCTAATTAGCTCATCATCCCACGCACCATTTAGCCCTCCTATGGTACCGAAGTGAAAGTTGAGAATCTGCAAGGCAGAATCTATAGAAATAGTGTATGCAGTGCGTTCCTGTGGATATTGGGAGAGAGAAAGAAGTTCATCTAACTGCTGGGTTTGTGCGTTAACTAGAATCGGAGGTTCTGCGATCGGCTGACGAGGAAAATATTGTCGACCACCCACGTAAGCCCGTTGATCTACAGTCATCTTGTTAAGAACATTTCGCCGGGTCGGATTTAGGCTGGTGCTTAGAGGAAGTACAGAAATTGGTTCACCTACCTGATTACAAACCTCTCTAACCGCGTTATCAGAAGCGTGTATATCATAAAATCTACGAGCTAAATGTATTGGCAAATAAATTCTAATTGCTGGCAATTCATTTTGCCTATATCCATACATTCTTGCATGTTGCAGCACAGTATCCATTTGAGGTTTTTGTGC
The DNA here is from genome assembly GCF_000763385.1 of Leptolyngbya sp. KIOST-1. Lineage (NCBI taxonomy): Bacteria > Bacillati > Cyanobacteriota > Cyanophyceae > Leptolyngbyales > Leptolyngbyaceae > Leptolyngbya > Leptolyngbya sp. KIOST-1. Next base: position 1,616,224 of record NZ_JQFA01000002.1, on the reverse strand, counting down.
ATCCCTACCGTAATAGGTTACTAGCAAATTTCTAATAGTAACTCCTCTTCCAATTTTAGCGCCACCGATGTAAATAGTATGCCTTCTGGTAGGGTTTGGATCTACTCCGTCCCCCGTAGAAGCATTAACTTCAGAAATGGAAGTAGATAAAATGTAGTTTCTAACTTCGCTTATTACATCTTCAAAGGAAGGCATATCATTTCCAAATGTGCTCTGCAAAGCATTATATGCCTCCATAAAGCCGCTCATTGTCCTATTTGAAGGAGTTTGATTAGGGCCTAACTCACCTTGCAACTGGGTAAAAAACTGACTTATTACGATAGCGGCTTGGGTGTGCTGTGCTTGCCTAAAACTTGTATGAAGTAAATATGTATAATTTTTAATATTGCCTAGCAATCTGAGGGAAGCAGCTCCTGTTAAGAAAACAAAGAGTGAGTCTATCAGTGACGGAGGAATTTGATTCTGATTGCTAAGTAACGCTAAATCCATTGGAGGCACTAAACACAAATGTGGTGACGATTGAAAATCATCATCATTGAAGAAATGGTTCCCTCCCACATAACTTTCGCTCGCTGTGTAACTTCTACAAAGGTTGGCCTAAAAGCGTCTTGGCTATCTTGCAGAAATAGTGCTTGTGGCGTTGCAGTCGTCTGCAAAAACGTATATGAAATCAAAGAATTTCTTAGGTTTGTGATTTCTCTATTAACGCTACTAGGTGGACGATTATTATTGATATTGGTATCTAAGCTTGCTTGATCTGCTTCATCATCAATAATCAGAAAGTTGTTCTCGTTACGACCAAGCTGGTCTATCGCAGCCGTGAGTCTTGGGAGAACTGTGGGATTTTTTGATGAAACAAAAATTAGGGGAATACTCGGATTAAGATTGGGGGGTTGTTTGAAGTCTTGCTTTTCAAGTACGTGGCAATTATGTAGAGAAGATTGTATCCTATTCAGAGTTTGAATATACAAATCATTCAAATCAGAAGTTAGAACCACAAAATTCTGGTGGCCATTATCTAGACCTAATGCAATCACGGCAATAATTACGGCAGTCTTACCACTTTGAATGTTCCCATATATCAATCCCTGAGAAGAGCCTGTCTCTTCTGGAGCTACGCAACGAGTAAGAATGTTAGTAGCAGTTGTAAATATCACGTTGCAATCTGATTCCGCAATGCCTTCCAACAACATAGTTTGCCGAAGATTTTGTACAGTTGTTCCTTCAACTACTTGTCGGCTCGAAGTGTTGCTGAATACCATGTAGACAGACCATTTAGTTCAACCGTTTTATAATAGACAAGGAAAATGCTCCTTGCAAAGAAGAAAACAGAGTGCAACAAGAAAACGATACAAGTGTATTAATTTTCTTAAAGTTTAGCCCTGCATGCAAAATATTTGGATTTTTGAAATAAGATAAGAGATCATTTAAAAGTCATGCTGAAGCGTTTGTCGCTATCCTCTCAATTCACGAAGTTCTAAAAAGAATAGTTATGCATTTGACGCTTGATTTCCGAAAAAAAGACGAGGGGTTCTTAGGACTTGAGGAACGTACTATTCTTTTGATTGAAGACGACGCTGAAAATTCTATTCGCAGAACTTCCATCGGTATTGACGGTGGTCAAAAATATATACTGATAAAACTTCATGAAATCAGGAATGGTACAGCAGTCAAATTGGCTGAAGAGAAACTCTTTCCCGAAAACTACGGGCTAGGAAGATTGAATTCTTCAAAAATTAATTTAGCTCTCAAGTTGATCGATGAGAATGCTTCCAGTGAGGAGCAAGCGATTATTGTAGGAAGAAGTGTATACGGCTGTGATTCAAGGTTTTTAAAGGAGTTAGCTGCAAGAAGACTTGATTTTGCATTAGAATTACGTCCCTCATTTAGGGCTTCAATATCTGCCTGCGAAAGCGACAAAAAAGATGCTCTCGATTTGAAGAAAAAAGACTTGCCAAAACTCTCAGAAGTACTTGATCTTCAGATCCACAGAAAATGGGAGACTTTTTCTGTGCTTGAGCCTACAAGTGATAAAAACATTGCTTATTCTTGCATTGATTTAGGGGTTATGGATTCCTCCAAAGGTGCTGAGAGCAGAATTTTTCTGGCTCAAAGAGGTGCTATTTCAGGGATCAGCAGAAATAGTATTTTTTTTGCTACTTCTTTGAAGGAGGCAAATATGCAAGAACTTGTCTCTATTGTAGGTTGGTCGCGGTGGATTCGCCCCGTCAGTCGTGCTCAGAAAAAAAGAGATACTGCAATATCTCAATCTCCAAAAAGAGAAGTGAAAAGAACTTCAAAGTTAGCAACCCGACCCAACTTAACTAATCAAACTATCCTCCCGCAAAAAAGCCAAGGTTTTCCAGATGGAGAGGCACAGGTACTTAAGGGAACTTTAAGAAAGAACTGGGAGGACTTAAATATTATTGAGCTTTTCGCCGGTGCAGGCGGTATGGGGCTTGGTTTTTTGATGGCTAATAAGGGAGCCAACCCGTACAGAATCATTTTTTCTGGAGAAGTTAATCCAATATATGTAAGAACTTTAGAGCAAAGCCATATTTTTGCTTCTGAAATCTACAAAAAGGAATTGGGACTTTCGTTGCCAGAGCAAAGTGTCCCAATTGATCTTCGTCAGCCAGACGCCAAACAATATCTATCCAGAATTGCTAGAGAAGCAGGAGGTATCCAATTACTTATAGGAGGCCCACCTTGTCAAGGTTTTTCCAGCTCAAATCGAAATTCTGGAGGAATCAATAATCCCAATAACAAATTATTTGCAGTCTTTTTAGATTATGTAGAACAGCTTAAGCCAGCAGTCTTTCTTCTCGAGAATGTTCAAGGAGTAGCATGGGCACAGCATCAAAATGATCAAGATGGTAGTCTGCTTGGATATCTAAGTCGGCGGATGGAAAAAGCAGGTTACTTTGTCTCGCAAAAACTTCTTGATGCAGCTTGGTATGGAGTACCTCAATATCGTTACCGTTTCTTTGCCATAGGTATTAGAGCAGACCTAGGTTACACCTCTGAGGACTTTGGAGATTGGGGACCATATCCTTTTCCAACTCATGGACCAGGAACCTCTAAAAGTTTCGTGACTGTACGCGATGCTATCAGTGATCTGCCTTCAATTGGAAATGGTCATAATGAAATATTTACTCCATATACACCTATGGAAAATGGAAACTTATTTTTAGACACTATGAGACATGGTGCTGCTACAGATTTTGTTGCTGACCACATAACATCAAAGCACGCGGCACTGGTCTGTTAAGAGGAGATACATTGAAACCCTCTCAGGCAGAGAAGTTCCTGGGTGGATAGCAAGCGACTACACAAGCCTTGGCAACTATGCCTTGGTCAGCTATGTCGTGCTGGCCGCCGCTGCCCTGTTTGAAAGTTTAGCCCTAGCCGTATCTATTCGGGAGTTTAACAAAAACTATCCCCGCAAAGCTGAGGTTAGTTTATGGCAAGCCATTCGCGAGAGTAAAGATCCCAGCGCATTTATTGTCATTGTGGAAGATGCTGCTGCGCTGGTCGGGCTTGCCATTGCCTTTGGTGGAATTGTGCTCACCCAGATGTTCGACAATGCTCTCTATGACGGCGTTGCTTCCATCCTGATTGGGCTATTGCTCATCGTAGTCGCCACGCTGTTGGTCATCGAAACGAAGAGTCTACTGATGGGGGAAAGCGCTTCTATCGCGGTGCGAGACAGCATCAAAACCCTCGTCAAGGCTGACCAGGCTGTCTCTGATATGGGGCCACCGATTACCCTGCACCTAGGCCCTCGGGATATCATGCTGGCGATGAATATTGAATTTTGCGATCATCTCTCTGCCGATGAGATTGAAACAGCGGTATGCCGTATCGAGCAGAGCATTCGCGCCACCCATCAAGACGTGAAACGCATCTTTATTGAAGCTGCCTCTCTGGATGGAGTTGACTAAAAAATTAAGTGTGGAGCTGGTGCGATTGCCTAGTATTTGTAGGGCTAGGCGATCGCACCCTTCCCGAAACTAACCCCTACTGCGCCCGGTAGCTATCAATGGCCTGACGCACCATCGCCTGGGCCTCCCTCGCGTCGCCAAAGCCGCGCAGCTCGATCACATCGCTACCCTGGGGCAGGCGCTTGTAGACCGCAAAAAACTCCTCCATCCGCTCCAACTCCATGGCGGGCATATCGCTGATGTCGCGAATATGGCACTGGTCTGTTAAGAGGAGATACATTGAAACCCTCTCAGGCAGAGAAGTTCCTGGGTGGATAGCAAGCGACTACACAAGCCGATCGCCATGGCCGGAGTCGTCCGTTTGCCCAGTCCCCAGTGTGGCCTGACCCAGTTGTGGAGGATCCGCTGAACATCCAAGGTTCGTTGCAATCCATCACGAGTCTTAGCATAGAGGTTTTGACGCCGACGATAAGCGCTGCATCGCCGCCTCAGGGCGGCATTGTGAGCCTCGTTATGGTTGGCATGCACCTCGACTAGCGGGCTAACCGCGGTGTAGGGATGCTCGGGTCTCACCCATACGACCCGCCTGAGACCTTGAGACCCTTTCACTTTCATGGCGACTTCCAAGCCATGCCGCCAGACTTTTCGGGTGCGATACCGACTGGGACACTCCCTCAGGGCCAAATAGACGCTAGCCAAGTCCCACAGTGCTTTAGCATAGCGGTGTTCTCCATCGGTAAACCAGCGAATGAACGGGCAGCGTTTGGCCCACTGCCAGGCCTGTTGGGTTCCCCGTTGAAACAGCAGTTCATCTTTGTGCCCGGCCATCGCTGAGACCCAGTAGCGGCTTTGGCGCTCAATAAAATGAATCGTCCACCCTTGGGCGCTACTGGGGGGGACGGTTCTCGCCCACGCGAGTGTAGACTTCATCGCCTTCCAGCGTTACCTCTCGACCACCTGGGGCCGGCGGTGACCAGGCATCCGCTTGACGGGCTAAGCGCTCTTCCCACCGCAAAATGGTAGAGTGCGACGCCCCAAACAAGCGACCGGTTGCTCTCACTCCCAGGCCTTCGCTGCGACCATTGAGGGCGGTCGCAACCACTGAACTCGGGGTGCGCAGGCGAGCCATCGGGGTGCCGGTTCGGTCGTTAAAGCACTTGCTGCAACCCTTACAGCGATAGCGCTGAAGCACAGTGCCGTCCGAAAGCGACTCTCGCCCGTTTTTCACGACTTGTTGGCTTTGGCAGTAAGGACAATCCATCATGCTGAAGTAGTTACACTACAGTCATTCTACCTATCAACGCCTAGCAGACCAGTGCCACGGGAAGACCTGCGGCGGCAGTTTGAAACCGGAGAACTCCAGGGGCTAGTCGCCATCCGCTGCCTGGATGAAGGGGTTGATATCCCCGCTACTCAGACGGCGGTGATCATGGCCAGCAGCGGCAACCCGCGCCAGTTTGTGCAGCGGCGGGGCCGGGTGCTGCGGCGTGCCCCCGGCAAAGATCGGGCGACCCTTTTTGACATGATCGTCGTGCCCCCGGCCCTGGAGGGCGAGTCGCTGGCGGTGGAGCGCTTAGATACCACTCAAAAGCGTAAACGCTGTGAAAAAAACTCCCCTCTCTACAATGCCTTGAACGCCTGGCTGGGTCAATCAGTGCCTTGGGCACATCGAGCCCATTTGACGACCTGCCTCTGGATGGTGGTGGCCCTGCTCCAACGAGGAGAGGTCAGCCTGACGCGGTGGTTACCCTATGTGCCGTGTCGAGGGGTGCAGGCGCAAAGCAAACAACGCCGTTTGAGCCGCTGGTTACACAATAGTCGTCTGAACGTCCACCGCTTGTACCAACCGTTGATCCAGGCGGCGTTAGCCGATTGGGGTGAGGTGAACTCGGGGTGCGCAGGCGAGCCATCGGGGTGCCGGTTCGGTCGTTAAAGCACTTGCTGCAACCCTTACAGCGATAGCGCTGAAGCACAGTGCCGTCCGAAAGCGACTCTCGCCCGTTTTTCACGACTTGTTGGCTTTGGCAGTAAGGACAATCCATCATGCTGAAGTAGTTACACTACAGTCATTCTACCTATCAACGCCTAGCAGACCAGTGCCAAGCACGCTGATTATGTGATTAAAAGATATAGCTTGATTCCATCAGGCGGAAATTGGGAAAACATTAAAGACGCAATGACAAATTATGCAAATATTTCTAAAACACATAGTAATATTTACAGGCGACTGATTTGGGATGAACCTTCCATAACTATTGGACATTATCGGAAGAGTATGCTCATTCACCCAGAACAAAATCGTGGTCTTTCTTGGAGAGAAGCGGCAAGACTTCAATCTTTTCCAGATTGGGTTCGTTTTGCTGGAAATCCTGACAAGAGTAAGTGGGAACAAGGGATTGTTCACAAACAGCAACAGCTGGCTAATGCGGTCTGTCCTCTTTTAACAAAAGCAGTCGCCGAATTTATTTTGAAAATTTGAGTTAGCCAAAGAAAGTCATTGTAAACAAATGCAGTCAAAAAAAACAGGTTGGCTCCGTTACTGGATTGGCCATTGGCTCCGTTCTTTTTCCCGTGCGGCATTCACTCAATCCTTATCGCTAGCCGATCTAAATCCACCATACTTCGTTGGCGAGGCGGGCATTTCCACAGATAGTTCCCGTTTTAGTCCTAAATACAGTCCCAGCTAACGAGTTCTTTAGTTTTCAGCAAAAACTTTACCTGCCGTAGAGCCGCCAGGCAATCACCCAACCTGAATCTTGAGATAGCCGCGCCACAGAGATACTACAGAGCTAAGTGCTCAGCCCATCAGACTCCATTTCCCGCTTGATATCTTCCCAAAGCTCCGGCCTAGTGTTACTAAGGGCATCTGTGCTTGCAATGAGCAGAGACAGAAACACCAAAAGCTACACTGCCTCAAGCCGCTGGTAGATTTCCTCGGCCAGAGCCCTTGTCCTGTAAGCTTAGGGACTTTCCTCAACCGAGGTGTACCTCATAAGTTCAAGAACCGTTTTATACTTCCCGTTCTATTCTTAGGTACAGCCCAGAACGACGAAAACGAAACTTGACCTAGCTGCAGAGCCATAGGCCCTTAGAAATATCAGGAGCTCTATTAAATTTAACGAATCATCTGCAAACAATCCGTGGTATATCTCCGTTTATACGGACTACCGCTTCTTTTGGGTCAATACTAGGGGCAATAAAAGAGTATGCTCTAGCGTCTTCTTGTAATTGTCGTTTATGTGCCTTAGGTAAGCTACCCAGCTTTTTCAACCATTTCTCAGCTTCTGGGCCTTCAATAGGAATAACCCAACTTTCCATCGTTAGACCATCAATGAGTTCTTGTTGAAGCGCACAGGGTCCGTGTTTAGTCAAAAAGGCTGCAATTAGCAATCGCTCCAGATACTCAAATTGTCTGCGATCTTCAGTGTAGTTGTCCATGATCTCACTACGGAAATAGTAGCCTTCAACCCCCTCTACAAAGCTCATATTGGTCTTTAAAGCAGAGCCATCTCAAAGCAATCAGTGACCAATGATTTTTGAGCAGACCTAGTTCAAGTCCAAGAATGACCAATTTACGATAAGCATCTGTTTGGGGGAGCTAGTAGTCATATTCTTTTGAGTTCGAGAGATTTTCGGTCAGCTTGATCAATAGTATTGGTACAAGCCATGAGATAAAACAAAAACTTCTGGAGATCGGCTTCACAAACATCCAGGTAAGTTTGGTTAGCGACGGTAGTTGCCCTCGTAGCACAAGGTCCTTTATGAACTGTATAGACCGTGGACCCATCGAACTCAGCAGGACATCATCGCGCCCCACCTGGATGAGCCCCAGCGCATGGCCTTGAAAGTGCTGAACTGCTGTAGTGAGTTAGAGGGGCAGAGTGTGGGGGCGATCGCCAGCCTGGCAGAGCTGCATCAGGAATCGACTCGGGCGATCTTGAAGTCTCTAGAAGGAAAGATGGTGGCCGCTGAAGTGACGGCTATGGGGAAGTTGTGGAAGCTTAAACAATAAATCTTGGTTAAGAAAAGGTTGCTCAAATCCTGATTCTAATCAAGCCGTTATGCTTACAGCATTTTTCACTCTAATGAGGCACAATCTATGCTTCTTGAATCTGCTTGATATAACAGTATGAGACCTTATTCGCTAGCCTTCCGTCGAAAGATTATCAAGGCCTATGAAGACGAAGCTATTTTGCAAAGAAAATTAGCAAAGCGATTTAGTGTCGCACCTAGTTTGATTCAAAAACTGCTTAAGCAGTATCGAGAAACAGCTTCAGTGTCACCTAAGGTGAGCACTCAGCAGACTACTCCTAAGCTGAATAGTGAGCATCTTGCTATACTCCATCGTTTGGTCGAAGAATAGAATGATGCCACTCTAGAAGAACTGCGAGATCTATTAGCTGCCGAAGCAGGTGTTAACGTCAATCGCTCAACAGTTGATAGAGCCTTGGGTAAATTAGATCTGACATTAAAAAAAGACGTTCCATGCCGACGAAAAGGAAAGTGAGCGTGTCTTGCTCAAACGTGTAGTATTTTGGCAGATGCTTCAAGGCATTCTGGCTCAAAACCTTATCTTTCTTGATGAGTCTGGCGTCAATCTGGCCTTAACCCGATTGAATGCTCGCTCTACCAAAGGTAGTCGAGCCCATGGAAAACGTCCTCAAAAGCGGGGTAAGAACGTTTCCATTATTGGAGCGATAGGCTTAAAAGGAGTTGTAGCTAGTGCAAACATTATGGGAGCCGTTGATGGTTTGACATTTGAAGCTTTTATTTTCCAGAGATTAGTGCCACAGCTATGGGAGGGAGCTTGCGTTATTATGGATAGCTGCTCAATTCATCTAGGAAAAGAGATTGATAAGTTGATTGGCCAGGTTGGTGCGAGGCTCATTTATTTGCCACCCTACTCTCCTGAATTTTCCCTAGCCGAAAATTTCTGGTCAAAGGTTAAGTCCATATTATGTTCACTCGAAGCGAGGACTTATTCTGACTTAGAAAAAGCACTTAAAGAAGCGTTTGAACAGGTCTCTCTAGAAGATATCGAAAATTGGTTTACTAATTGCTGCTACTGTACCTCACCAGGCTGAGAAGGGCTATAAAGGCTCAAAAAACAGAATAGCTAGTCGGTCTGATTGTCCTTTGATCGCCGTGGGATGGCTAACCAAAAGGCTTTCTGTCAAAAGAGGATCGGGGCTCGGGCGGGCGAGCTTCGTACTGAATCAAACGGCGAATGGTGGTTTCGGGCACCCGCAGTCGCTGGGCCATTGCGGCCTCAATGGCTGCTGGGGTCTGTTCCGGCAGGTAAAAGTCGAGGGTGCGGGGCACCGGTTCAACAACGATCACCTCTACCCGAGTGAAGGGGCGATCGCCCCTGAGGGTCGCCCGAATGCTCAAAATGCCGTCGGTCTGGGCCGCGTTGGGCACCAGCACCAGGGGCTCGACCGCGCGCCCCGCCACGCCCAGGTAGTGCCGAGTCCAGGCCCAGCCCCCCAGACCCAGGCCACCGCCCAGCAGCGCCAGGGGTAGCCACAGGCCAATGCCAGAGCGGTTGATCAGGTATTGGAAAGGGAGCATGGCGGCGGACTAAGCGAGGGGAGCGTACTTTATTTTAGTTTGGCGTTGAACGGGGCCGCTTAACCTGGCCGGTTGCCTTGCCATCATCTAGCCGTCCACTTTAGTACACTGGGAACAGTTCCCTTTTTCTGGCCAGGTGATGAGAATTTTGTTGGCCGAAGACAACCCCGACCAGCTGGAGCCGATGCAGACGGCCCTGGAGCAGCAAAACCACATTGTCGATGCGGCCGCCGATGGCACCACCGCCGACTGGCTCTGCGGCACCAACACCTATGACCTGCTGATCCTGGACTGGATGCTGCCGGGCCTGAGCGGACTCGATCTCTGCCGTCGCTACCGGCAGAGGGGGGGCAAGGCTCCGGTGCTGATGCTAACGGCCCGGGGCAGTCTCAAAGACCGGGTGACGGGCCTAGATACCGGGGCCGATGACTACCTGGTGAAACCCGTGAGCCTGGTGGAACTGCTGGCCCGGGTGCGGGCATTGGGTCGCCGATCGCCCCAGTGGCAGGGGGAGGTGCTGACCCTGGGCGATCTGCATCTCCATCTAGACCGTCTGGAGATCGAGCGGGGTAGTCAGCGGGTCAAGCTCTCGAAGCGGGAGTTTCAGCTGCTGGAGTACTTGCTGCGCCACCCCCATCAGGTGCTCACCCATGCCCAGCTTGAGCAGGCCCTTTGGGCGGTGGGGGCTGAGCCGGAGAGCAACGCCCTGTCTAAACTGGTGCGACGGCTGCGGCGACGCCTGGAGAGCCTGGGGGTGGACGGCTGGCTGGAGACGGTCTACGGCATGGGCTACCGCCTCAGCGTGCCCGAACTCTGTCGCTAGGCTGACCCATGTTCACCCGGAGCCGTCAGCAGTTGACCCAGTGGCTCATGCTGGCCATGGGCAGTGTGTTTGTGGTGTTTGGTGGCCTGCTGTACGTGCTGGAGGTGGAGCGCGAGCTGTACAAGCTCGATCGGCGTCTGTACCGGGAGGCAGAACTGCTGGTCAGCGGCGGCGGCAGCCAATCCCTGCCTGACCCTCACTACCCGGTGCAGTTTGAGGTGACTACGGTCCCCCTGTTGGGGGGGAGCACCCTGACCATTACCTCCGACCTGGTCTATGCCCGCTGGTACGACTCCAACAACCATTTGCTGATGTATTTTGGCCCGTTGGGGGGCGATCGCCAGGTGCAGCCTGGTTACCAAACCCAGACCCTGGACGGTCAGCGCCTGCGACAGATGACCGTCCCCATCGAGTCGGAGGATCAGGTGCTGGGGCACCTGCAGCTGGCCGTGCCGCTGGCCCCCGCCGAGGCCGCGCTGGCTCAAATTCGCCTGTTTTTGTGCGTCGGGCTGCCGGTCGGGGTGGGGCTGATGGGGCTGATGGGCTGGTGGTTTGCGGGCCAGGTGATGCGGCCCATTCAAACTGCCTACCGACGACTAGAACAGTTCAGCGCCGACGCCAGCCATGAGCTGAGGTCGCCCGTGGCCTCGATTCTCAGCCAGGCGGAGCTGGGGCTGATGGCCGACAACCCCCAAAACCAGACCTTGCGGCTGCGGCGCATTGCCGAGTTGGCCCAGTCCATGGGGCGGCTGATCAACAGTTTGATGCTGCTGGTGTCGGCCGATCAGCCCTCCACCGAGCAGCCGTTCAACCTCACCGAGCTGCTCCAGAGTCTGGCCCTGGAGCTGGAGGCCGAGGCCGAGGCCAAAGCCCTGCGGTGGGATCTGGACCTGCCCGCCGCCGCGATCTGGGTCAAAGGTGAAGCGGACCTGCTGCGTCAGGCGATCACCAACCTGCTCAGCAATGCCTGCCGCTACACCCCGGCGGGGGGGGAGGTGTGGCTGGCGCTCAGCAGCCAGGCCGAAACGGCCAACATTGTGGTCCGCGACAGTGGCATTGGCATTCCGGCCGCTGACTTGCCCCACGTGTTTGACCGCTTCTACCGAGTGGATGCGGCGCGATCGCGGGAAACCGGCGGCTTTGGGCTGGGGCTGGCGATCGCCCAGCAGATTGTCCAGGCCCACGGTGGCAAGATTCAGGTCACCAGCACCGAGCACCAGGGGTCTACCTTTACCATTGTGCTGCCGCTGGCGGGGGCGCGGTTGAACCCCCAGCGCCAGCGCTCCCGCCCCCGGTCTCTGCGGACAAAATCGGCAGCCACTCATCTGCTGGAATGATTGCTGGGGATTTTTGAAAAATTAATTTCTTCAGCTTTTTAGAAGCACGCCTTTTAGACGCACACCTTAGCAGCGGCAAAACGGGTTCTAAACCTATTAACCAGCGCTTAATCCTGAGGCCTTAGTGTGATTAGGTGTTGATGCAAGCGTTGATCTAAGTAGACAATCCACGGATTGTTTTCAGCGGCTGCGGCGTCGAATCGCTGTCCACGGTGGGGAACGTAAAAATGATGACAGGGGTATGCCAAAGGCAGTCAACCAAGGACTGGTAAAGACCAGATTAAAATTTGGTTAACCTTCCGATGGTCATGATTTTGGCCGGGCTGGCAGGCTAGATTTTGTCCTTTTTTTGTCCTTTTTTTGTGTAATTCTCACAGCGGACGTGACTCGGCGGCTCAAACCTAAATTGATAACTTTTTCACCGGATAGTGTGATAGTTTCTTGGTTGGGCGCTCCACTGCAAATCTAAATGTTTCAAATGTTTCAGGTTTAGTTTCGGGTAATGCTTGCAGCCTAATTCAGAGGTCTGTTTTTATCTGATTCTGTAGTCGTTCTAAAAGAAAGTTGGACTTGTTTGCCATGATGTTTAATCGCAAAGCGTTCAATCGCAAAGCACTGCTGGCGGCATCCCTGCCTGTGATTCTGGGTGTGGCGGCCTGCGGAGGCGACACAACCACCGCCGGTGACCCCGACGCTCCCCCGGTAACCGCTGGCGGTGGCACCGGCAACACCATTGCCATCAGCGGCGCCGGTGCTACCTTCCCAGCGCCCATCTTCCAGCGCTGGTTTGACGCCTATAACCGCGAAGTCAACCCCGACGTGCAGGTCAGCTATCAGTCCGTGGGCAGTGGTGCCGGTCTGGAGCAGTACATTGCGGGCACCGTAGACTTTGGTGCGTCCGAGGCTCCCATCACCGAGTCCGAAGACCGGATGAAGTCCTTCCAGGATGCCTATCCCTTCGAGCCGATTCAGCTGCCCATCGTCGGTGGCCACGTGTCCTGGTCCTACAACCTGCCGGGTATCGAAGACCGGGAACTGAGGCTCAGCCGCGAGGTGTACTGCGGCATCGCCACTGGGGAGATCACCCAGTGGAGCGACCCTGCAATCGCCGAGGTCAACCCCGATCTCGATCTTCCTGACCTGCCCATCACCTTTGCCCACCGTTCCGACGGTTCGGGTACCACCTTTGTGTTTGTCAACCACCTCGACACGGTTTGCGACAACTGGCAGGCGGGCGTTGGCACCTCCGTGGACTGGCCGGTGGGCATTGGTGGCCAGGGCAACGAGGGCGTAGCCGCCACCATTCAGCAAAATGAAGGGGCGATCGGCTATCTGTCCTACGCCTATGCCGCCCTCAACGACATTTCCTCCGCCGTGATCGAAAACCAGGCCGGCAACTTTGTGGAGCCTACTCCCGAAAACGCCGCTAACGCCCTGCTCGACGCGGAAGTGCCCGACGACTTTGCCCTGCTGGTGCCTGACCCTGCCGGCGAAGACGCCTACCCCATTGTGGGTCTGGTCTGGGTAATGATCTACCAGGAGTACGAAGATGATGCCCGCTGGCAGGCCATGCGCGACGTGTTCGAGTGGGCGCTGGGGCCCGACGGTCGGGCTCTGACCGAGGAGCTGCTGTTTGTGCCTCTGCCCGATCCCCTGGTACAAAGGGTTCAAGAAGTGTTTGATACCGTCAACGCGGGTTAAACCCTGGCTAAGGCTGCGGTGGGCATGTCAGGAGCTTGTGGCGGCATTCCCACCGCAGCCAGACTCGGTAAAGTCTCCCGGAACTGAAACTTACAGCAACTCACTGGAGTTAAGGAATTGTCATGGCCCTGGCTGAACAATCAACAGGCTTTACTAAGCGCAGTCTCGAAAAGCGCACCAGCACGGCTCGGGTTTTAGATGTGGGCTTTTGGGGGTTTACCCTCACGCTGGCCATTGGGGCTGGGGCGGTACTGTTCTGGATTATTATGCAGACGGCGGTTTCGGCCTGGCCTGCTATCCAGCAGTTTGGCCTCGGCTTTATTGTCGGCACTACCTGGAACCCGGTCACCAACATCTACGGGGTGCTGCCAATGATCTACGGCACCCTGGTGACCTCCTTTATCGCTTTGCTGATTGCTGTACCCCTGGGCATAGGGGTGGCGATTTTCTTGACTGAGGGGTTTGCGCCCAAGTGGGTGACTACCCCCATTGCCTTTGCCATCGAGCTGATTGTGGCGATTCCCAGTGTGGTTCTGGGCATCTGGGGCATTTTCGTCCTGATTCCGTTTATCCGGCCCATTTTCAGAGCTATAAACGCCTATCTGGGCTGGATTCCTATTTTTGGCGGCCCCAACCCCCGCGGCAACAGCCTGCTGCTGGTGGGGTTGGTGCTGGCCATCATGATTGTGCCGATTATTATTTCCATCACCCGGGGCACCTTTGAAGTTCTGCCACGGGAGTTGCGCAACGGCTCCCTGGCCCTGGGGGCGACGCGGTGGGAGACTATTCTGCGGGTGCTGATTCCGGCTGGGCTGTCTGGCATCATCAGTTCGGTAATGCTGGCCATGGGGCGAGCCCTGGGCGAAACGATGGTGGCGGCTATGCTGGTGGGCAACGCCAACCGCATCGATATTTCCTGGCTACAGCCCGGCTCGACCATTACCGCTCTGATTGCGTCTCAGTTTGGAGAGGCGGGGCGGACCCAGGTGTCGGCGCTGATGTACGCCGGTCTGGTGCTGATGGTGTTGGCCCTGGTGGTCAATATTTTGGCGGAGCTAATTATTCGCAAATTCCAGAACATCGAGTAGATCGCCGCTGAGACCGATGGGGCAGCAGTAAGTAACCTGGCTGTCCACCCTTTCGATCCCATCCAGACAGTTAGCCAAGGCAAAGAGACGCTATGGATACCGCAGACATTAGGGCTGATGTGGCCTACGGAACCGATGACTTTGACATGACTGGCCAGGCGCTGGCCACCCACCGCCGAATTTTGGGTAAGGGGCTGACGGTGCTGACCATGGTGTTTGCCGCAGCGGTGGTGGTGCCCTTGCTCTGGGTGCTGCTCAGCGTCTTTCAGAAGGGGGTCGATGCGTTTGTCTTCCCCGATCTGTTTACCCGGCTGCCGCCCCCGCCGGGTCTGTCGGAGGGTGGGGTAGGCCATGCCATTATCGGTTCACTGATGACCCTTGGCATTGGCACGGCCATTTCGGTGCCCTTCGGTGTTTTGGCTGCGGTCTACCTGGCCGAGTTTGGGCGCGGTACCCGGCTGGCCTACCTGGTGAAATTTTCCTGCAACGTGCTAACCGGGGTGCCCGCCATTCTCATGGGGCTGTTTGCCTACAACATCATCGTCCGGCCGATGGGGTCCTTTTCGGCTTTTTCGGGCGGGGTGGCCCTGTCGGTGCTGATGTTGCCCATCATTATTCGCTCCACGGAGGAGGCGTTGCTGCTGGTGCCCAATGAAATGCGCCTGGCCTCTACGGGGATTGGCGCTACGCGGTTTCAAACCGTGACTCAGATTGTTTTGCCTGCGGCGGTTACGGCCATTATTACCGGCATTGTGCTGGGGGTGGCACGGGCCGCTGGGGAGGCGGCACCCCTGCTGTTCACCGCCTTTAACAACAACTTCTGGGCCACCAGTATCTGGCAACCGGTGTCGACCCTGCCGG